>JAZNNE010000075.1:0-36002 GCA_045580125.1 Faecousia sp.
CAAAGTTTGCCGCCACTATGAACGACTTTTCCGCGACGATCCATAAGCTTGGTCCGAACCGGAGATTGGAGGATCTGAGATGCAGGAAAGATTAAAGCAAAAAGCCATCGAGCTGCTCCAAAACGGCACTGCTGACCGGATCCTGGGCTGGAAGACCGGCGAATTTGCCTACGATCTGACCCCCGCGGTGTTTGCCACCCCCGAGCAGATCGAAAAGGATTTCGTATTCAATGTGTTTGCCGGCGCGAATTTGAGCAAGTACCTCATCGCCGAGAGCCGCAAGGGCGGCAAGGTCGCCGCATTCATCAAGCCCTGCGACAGCTACTCCTTCCAGCAGCTATCAAAGGAGCATCGAATTCTTCGCGACAACGTTTACGTTGTGGGCGTGCAGTGCGACGGTATGTGCGAGCCTAGCAAGCTGGGCGACGGCGTGCTGAATGTCAGGGAAGATGGCGAAAACCTGATCGTCGATACTCTGTACGGCGAAAAGACCGTCAAAAAAGCCGATGCCATCGCTGACCGCTGCGCATCCTGCAAGAGCAAGAAAATTGTGGTCTTTGATGAGCTGATGGGCGAGCAGGGCGCAGAGACCGAGAACGACCGCTTCGGCGAGATCGCAAAGCTGGAGGCTATGACCCCCGAGGAGCGATTCGAGTTCTGGCGCGGTGAGCTGTCCCGCTGCATCCGCTGCAACGCCTGCCGCAATGTTTGCCCCGCCTGCAGCTGCGAAAAGTGCGTATTCGACAACGCCGATTCCGGTGTCCGGAACAAGGCCGCTGCCGATTCCTTTGAAGAAAATCTGTTCCACATCATCCGGGCGTTCCACGTTACCGGTCGGTGCACCGACTGCGGTGAATGCAGCCGGGTCTGCCCCCAGAACATCCCCCTACACCTGCTGAACCGGAAGATGATCAAGGACATCAACGAGCTGTACGGCGTGTACCAGGCCGGCGCGGATATGGACACCAAACCGCCGCTGACCGACTACACTCTGGACGACTGCGAGCCGTCCATCGTACACGAACGGGGAGGGCAATAAGATGAAAAAGATTGCAATTTCCCAGTTAAACGAGCTGTTTTCCGCGATTTCTGCGCAGAAAATGTTGTACATTCCCGCTGACGACGGCGCAGGCTCTGCCAAGTTTACCCTCTGGGCGGATGGCGTGCAGCTGTCCGACCAGCTCAACACCGCCCGTAGCGCCAAGGATCTATATTTCCCCCAGGTGGAAAACCTGGTCAATTTCAAGATCGAAGGCACCAAGATCGACATTATTGAGAATCGGGATGCTGCCGAACCCTTCGTGGTCTTCGGCGTCCGCGCCTGCGATGCGGCAAGCTTCGACATTCTGGATCGGGTATTCCTCAGTGATCCGGTGGACACCTTCTACCAGACCCGTCGGGAAAACGGCGTGGTGATCACCCTGGCCTGTACCCGTCCTGCCGAGACCTGCTTCTGCGGCGTGTTTGGCATTGACGCGGCGGATCCCGCCGGTGACATCACCTGCTGGATGGACGGCGAGAGCCTGTACTGGCGCGCCAACACGGAAAAGGGCGAAGCCCTGACCGCCACCTTGAATCTGACCGACTGCGACGGCGCTGCCGTTACAGCACAGCAGGAAGAAACCCGCAAGATCCTTGCCAAGCTGCCTCTGAACAGCTTGGATCTGAGCGATTTCAAGGATCAGAAGCTGATGGACGTCTTTAGCAACCCCAAGTGGGCAGAATTGTCCGAAAGCTGCCTGGGCTGCGGCACCTGCACCTTCGTGTGCCCGACTTGCCAGTGCTATGACGTGCAGGATTTCGACAACGGCCGCGAGGTGCGCCGTTTCCGCTGCTGGGACAGCTGTATGTACTCCGATTTTACCATGATGGCCCACGGCACCAACCGCCCCACCCAAAAAGAGCGGTTCCGCCAGCGGTTTATGCACAAGCTGGTGTACTTCCCCAATAATAACGATGGCGTTTTCGGCTGTGTCGGCTGTGGCCGCTGCCTGCAAAAATGCCCCATAAATATGAACATCGTCAAGGTAGCCAAGGCGCTGAAGGAGGATATGGTATGAGAAATGATCCGTTGATCCCTATGCTGGGCGTGGTTACCATGATCCGCACCGATACGCCGGACGTTAAGACCTTCCGGGTTACCGGTATTGACGGTGTCAAGCCCTTCCAGCATATCCCCGGACAGTGCGCGATGCTGTCCATTCCCGGCGTGGGCGAGGCGTTGTTCTCCATCACCTCCTCCCCCACGGAAGCCGATTATCTGGACTTCTCCATTAAAAAGTGCGGCTGCGTCACCACTTGGCTGCACCAGATGGGGGTAGGTCAGCAGATCACCATCCGCGGACCTTACGGCAACGGCTTCCCCGTGGACACCGAGCTTGCCGGCAAGGATCTGCTGTTCATCGCCGGTGGTATCGGTCTGGCACCGCTGCACTCCGTCATCAACTACTGCCGCCACCATCGCGACCGTTACGGCAAGATCGACATTGTCTACGGTTCCCGCAGTATGGCGGATCTGGTGGATTTCCCCGAGATCATTGACCAGTGGTGCTCTGAAGACGGCATCAACGTTCACCTGACCATTGACAATCCCCAGCCGGAGTGGGACGGCCACGTGGGCTTCGTTCCCAACTACGTCAAGGAGCTGAACTTTGACACCTCCAAGACTGTTCTGATGTGCGGCCCTCCCATTATGATCAAGTTCACCCTGGCAGGCCTGATGGAGCTGGGCTTCCAGAAAAATCAGGTCTACACCACCTTCGAGCTGAAGATGAAGTGCGCACTGGGCAAGTGCGGCCGGTGCAACATCGGCGACAAGTACGTCTGCAAGGACGGCCCCGTGTTCCGTCTGGATGAGATGGATGAACTTCCGGATGAATATTAAGGAGTAACGAAAAATGGAAAAAATGGTTAATGTTTATCTTTACGGCAAGAAGTACTCCGTTCCCGCCAGCCTGACCATTATGGAGGCTATGGAATACGCCGGCTATCAGCTGGTGCGGGGCTGTGGCTGCCGCAACGGCTTCTGCGGCGCCTGCGCTACCATCTACCGCATCGCCGGTGATCGGGAGTTGAAGACCTGCCTTGCCTGCTCTACCAAAGTAGAGGACAATATGTACGTGGCAACCCTGCCTTTCTTCCCTCTGGTGAAGGAAGTTTACGACATCAATAAGGTCAAGCCCACCGAGCAGATCATGATGCAGCTGTATCCTGAGATCTACGCCTGCGTCGGCTGCAACGCCTGCACCCAGGCTTGTACCCAGGGCTTGAACGTGATGCAGTACATCGCCTACGCACAGCGCGCTGAGTATGAAAAGTGCGCTGAGGAGTCCTTCGACTGCGTAATGTGCGGCGTCTGCTCCAGCCGCTGCCCCGCCGGCATCTCCCATCCTCAGGTTGCTATGCTGGCACGCCGCCTGAACGGCAAGTACATCGCTCCCCACTGCGATCACTTGGATGAGCGCATCAAGGAGATCAACGAAGGCAAGTACGAACTGCTGCTGGAAGACCTGATGGGCAAGCCCATTGAGGAAATGCAGGAGCTGTACAACCATCGCGATATCGAAAAGTAAGGAGGCAGCGAATATGTATACAGATGCGTTTATGCAGGAATCTATCAAAAAGGTAGAAGCTGCCCGTGAGGCCAATATGAAGCTGGATCCCCGCCGGATGACCGCCGAGGAAAAGTCTGTGCTTCTGAAGACCTACCACCCCGACTACCGCGAGGATCAGTTTGAGAATCTGGTAATGGGTCCCAACGCCGGTCAGAAAGTTCCCACGGAGCTGGCTGCTCTGCTGCAAGGTCAGTCCCGTCTGCTGAATGTGGACGTTGACCTGACCAAGGCCGACTACGAGACCGATGTTCTGATCATCGGCGCAGGCGGTGCAGGCACCTCTGCTGCCATTGAGGCACACAACAACGGCGCTAAGGTTATGATCGTGACCAAGCTGCGTATGGGCGACGCCAACACCATGATGGCAGAGGGCGGCATTCAGGCTGCCGACAAGCCCGGCGACAGCCCCGCTCAGCATTTTCTGGATGCTTTCGGCGGCGGTCACTTTGCCGCCCAGAAGGATCTGCTGTACAAGCTGGTCACCGAAGCTCCCGAAGCCATCGCTTGGCTCAGCGAGCTGGGTGTGGAATTCGATAAGACCGCTGACGGCACTATGGTCACCACCCACGGCGGCGGCACCTCCCGCAAGAGAATGCACGCAGCCAAGGACTACTCCGGCGCAGAAATTATGCGCACCCTGCGGGATGAAGTTCTCAACCGCCAGATCCCCGTCATCGACTTTACCTCCGCCATTGAGCTGATCAAGGACGAGGCCGGTCGCTGCTGCGGTGCTGTGCTGAAGAATATGGAGACCGGTGAGCTTCTGGTCGCCCGTGCAAAGACTGTGATCCTTGCCACCGGCGGTGCAGGAAGACTCCACTATCAGGGCTTCCCCACCTCCAATCACTACGGCGCTACCGCTGACGGTCTGGTGCTGGCATACCGTGCAGGCGCAAGACTGCTGTACCCCGACACCCTGCAGTACCATCCCACCGGCGCCGCATTCCCCGCACAGATCTACGGCGCACTGGTTACCGAAAAGGTCCGCTCCGTGGGCGCAATGCTGGTCAATGCCAACGGTGAGGTATTTATGAATCCTCTGGAGACCCGCGACGTTTCCGCAGCCTCCATTATCCGCGAGTGCTCCGACCGCGGCAACGGCGTTCCCACACCGGAAGGCTATGCCGTCTGGCTGGACACCCCCATGATCGAGCTGAAGCACGGCGCCGGCACCATCGAGAAGCGGATCCCCGCTATGATGCGTATGTTCGGCAAGCACGGCATCGACATCCGCAAGGAGCCCATCCTGATCTACCCCACTCTGCACTACCAGAACGGCGGTCTGAAGATCACCGACGACACCCAGACCGACATTGAGAATCTGTACGCAGCCGGTGAGGTGGTTGGCGGCATCCACGGACGCAACCGTTTGATGGGCAACAGCCTGCTGGATATCATCGTCTTTGGTCGCAACGCCGGTAAGTACGCATCCGAAAAGGCAAAGACCGTCACACCCGGCACTGCAACTCTGGCACACGTAGCCGAATTTGAGCAGCTGCGCAAGGACGCCGGCATCACCGCTGACACCCTTTCTCCCCAACTGCTTCCTGACTACACCCGTAAGGTCAAATAATCGGAGGCGAATTTCGTAATGGATTTTTTCTCTAAGCTCATCAATCTGGGTCAAACGCCCACTGTATTTTTGAGCGTATTTCTGGTGTGCTTCATCGGCTATGCCCTTGGCGCCATCAAAGTAAAGGGTCTGAATCTGGGCACTGCAGGCGTGTTCCTGTTTGCCCTGCTGTTTGGCTATCTTTGCACCCTGCCGGGTCTGGCAAACATCCCCGTCCTGAATAACTTTTATATGGCTGATGCCGGCGATGCCAAGATCTCCAGCTTCAAGTTTATTTCCAACATCGGTCTGGTGCTGTTCGTCACCTCTGTGGGCTGCATCGCCGGCCCCAAGTTCTTCCGGAATTTGAAGATCAACGCCAAATCCTATGTGCCTATGGGCGCGCTGATCATCGTGATGGGTGCTGCGGTCACCGTGGCATTCGCCCTGATCCCCGGCATCGGCTCTGCCTACGCCACCGGTATTCTGTCCGGTGCGCTGACCTCTACCCCCGCATTCTCCGCTGCCAAGGGCGCGGTGGACGCCATTGACGCTTCCAAGCTGGGTCTGGTCTCTTTGGGCCACGCGGTTGCCTATCCCTTCGGCGTCATCGGCGTTGTTCTGTTTGTACAGATCATGCCCCGGATCATGAAAGCGGACATTCCCCACGAGCGCACTCTGATCGGCGTTGCCGCTGCGGAAGCTGCTGAAGAAAAGAAGGAGCGCAAGCTCATCGAGCTGGATGAATTCGGCTTTGCCGCATTCGGTCTGGTGGTGACACTGGGCGTGCTGCTGGGCTCCATCAAGATCCCTCTGGGCGGCAAGGCCAGCTTCTCTTTGGGTATGACCGGCGGCCCGCTGCTGATGGGTCTGATCCTGGCACACTTCGGTCGGATCGGCAAGATCAGCCTGAAGGTTGACGAGCACGCGCTGAAGAGCTTCCGTGAGTTCGGTCTGATGCTGTTCCTGGTTGGCGCCGGCGTGGAAGGCGGTGTGGAGCTGGTGGAGCAGATTGCAAATTCCACCTACGGCATTATGATCGTGGTCTACGGCTTCGCAGCCGGTATGGTGATGACCCTGATCCCGATGATCATAGGCTTCCTGTTTGCCAAGAAGATCTGCAAGCTGCCCCTGCTGAACAACTTAGGCTCTATCACCGGCGGTATGACCTCCACCCCTGCGCTGGGTACGCTGATCGGCGTTGCCGGCACGGATGATGTGGCTGCCGCTTACGCATCCACCTATCCCATCGCACTGGTGCTGGTGGTGCTGGCATCCCAGCTGATCAACACCTTTATTCCTGTGTAAAACGTTAAAAAGACCTCCGGTTTTCCGGAGGTCTTTTTCCATTCTCTTAGCCCACCATTTGGGCGATTTTTCGGGTGGCTTTCGCCATATTTTGCACTTTTTCGTATATATTCTCCGGCGTGGCGTCGTGGCAGTAGCGGTCCGCCTCCAGCGTCAGATAGCCCGCGTAGCCCGCTTCCCGCAGTGCCTGCGCCACCGCATCAAAGTCAATTTTCATCGTAAAGGGAAGCTGATGATAGTCGCCGTGGCAGTCGTTGTCGTGGATGTGCAGCGCCTGCAGGTGTTGTCCCAGCGCGTGGATCATCTCCGCAGGCGACGTGTTCAACCCCTCCAGCGCCGCATGCCCGATGTCCAGGCACGCCACAAAATCGGGGTCATTTACCGCATTTATGTATGCCAAAAAGCTCTCCGGATCGCTGCAGGCGGTGGGTGCGGCGTGACCCAACTGGCCGCTCCAGTTCCAAATATTCTCCGACGCGATCTTCACGCCGCAGCTTTTGGCAAAGGGCAGCAGCTGCAGAAACATTTCCACATTTTCCTCGGTGGATCTGTAGTTGTCCGGATGGATGACGCAGATCTTGCCGCCGGTTTCGGCGGTAAATTCGATGGCAAGCTTGGCAAGGTCGCGAATTTCTGGGCAGTACGTGGGATAGGGCGCGTGGGACTGGTTGCAGGTCAGACCGTTGTCCTGCGCCACCTGCCTGATCTGCCGGACATAGCGCAGCGCATCCTTGGATTGCAGGGGATGCCCCTTGCGCACCACCTGCTTGCCGTCGTAGCGCGCCATCTCAAACAAGGAAAGGTCATAGGCGTCAAAGCCCGCCTGCGCCACCATTTCCACAGCCTTCAATTCGCCGACGATATTAGCGATGGATGCGATTTCTGTAGATGTTTTCAGCATTCTCCCACCCCTTTCTATGTATATAGTAACACATACCACGGCGGGAGTAAACCCCCGCCCTACGATATACGCAGCACCCTTGCCTCACTCAGTGAGGGGCCGAGGCAGCTGTCCCCGGGGAGAGGGTAAAAATGGCAGGGTATGCGGTAGCATACCCTGCCAAGTTTTATTTATTTGCGATTAGCGGTTGCCGTTCTTCTTCAGCAGAACAACTGCAACTGCTGCACCAGCCAGGCCAATCACCAGCAGGACGATCACGCCAACCAGCATGAAGTCGTCGCCGGTCTTGCCGGGAGGTGTGGTGTCGCCGGAGCCTTCGCCGTCGCCGGTGTCGCCGCCGGGAACATCGCTGTCGCCGCCGGGAGCGTCGGTATCGCCGGTGTCGCCGCCGGGAACATCGGTATCATCCTCGAAGTCCTCAGAACCGGGGACTCTGATGGGAGGAATGATGGGCTGCAGACCTTCGCCGATGTAAACCAGGTTCTCGATCGCGTTAACCAGCTCGATGTAAGCTGTGTTCACGTCTGCCTGGGTACAATCGGGGTTGGACATAACTGCGTATGCATTCTCGATCGCTGCCTGCAGAGCCTGATAGGTTGCGGCAGAGTAGTTAGCCTCGTCAGCGCTGAAGGCAACCTTCAGAGCTGCGTCGATGTAGCTGTAGTTCAGGCCCTCGGGTCTGTCAACGGGAGGCAGAACGCTGCCGCCGATGGTTTCCATAGCATTGATGGCATCGATCAGCATCTTGGTAGCCAGATCCACGTCGTCCTGAGTCAGGTTTTCCTTGTTCAGCAGAACGTTGATCTCGTTGATGACATCGGACAGAGCATAGATGGATTCCTCGGTGTAAATGCTCCAATCAATGGTATCCAGCATAGCGTAAGCGTCATCGAACTCGCTCCAGTCGATCTCGCCGGGCTCCAGAGGACGATCGGGAATGATCGCACCGGAGGTGCCGTCGACCTGCTCCAGAGCATTGATCGCATCCCACAGGATCAGAGTACATCTGTCAACCATTTCCTGCGTAACGCCGCCGTTGGCAGCCAGGATCTCGTTAACGGTAACGATTGCAGTCTGCAGCTGGCCCCAGGTCTCCTGCTTGTAATCGCGGACATCCAGAGAGTCAACAACATACAGTGCCCAATCCAGCTCGCTGGTATCGGGGGTGGTGTCCTTGCCGGAATGGCCTCTCAGGCTGATGGTCTGAGATTCTGCGTAAACAGCGAAGTGGCCGCCGCCGGTGATTGCATCCTCGGTATCGACGAAGTCGAAGACCAGGTTGCCGTCGATGTACAGGAACAGACGGACGCCGCCATCATCGGTATCGATTGCGCCGCACTTGATGGAGTGCACCTCGTCGGGAGTGAAGAAGTTGTTGGGCAGGTTGCCGTAAAGGGAGTTGTGGTTTGCCTGCTCACCGTAGAAGACGGTACGGGCACCGCCGTTGAACTTCTGGACCTCGATGGTATCGATGCCGAAGTTGATCATATACTCGGTGCTGCCGCTGTTCCAGTCCAGAGTGGGATCCTGGTTGTTCAGAGAGATCGCAGCGATTTCGCTGTTGGTCTGAACATCGATCTGCATGTCGAACAGGAAGATGGTGTTGCCGCTGAAGTACTCCTTGATGTAGCCGGAGTAATCGCTGTGGTGCATAACGCCATTGATAACACGGCTGGGCTCAACGGTCCACTGACCGGACTCATAACCGTCGATGATGACCTTCAGGTCAACTTCCTCACCAGGGATCTCGCCGCCGGAGTCTACCTGCTTCTTAACGGAAACAGTCCACTTAACGGTCTGCTTGCCATTGGTCAGGGTGTAGACAACGGGATTGGTGAAGTCCTGAGCAGCGCCGGAAATCTTATCACAGGTCCAGCCCTCGTCCAGAGTGAACATCAGTGCCAGGTTGGTGATATCGGTATCTTCCTTAACGTTGATGTTGACAGTCTTCTTGATGGAATCATAGGAGGTTCTGCCGACCTGGCCGTTGATAGCCACGTCGCTCCAGCCCCAATCAGGCTCCATATATCTGGAGTTAGAGCCGGGCCAGAATTCCTGAATCATATCGTGCATGGGAGCGAAGCCTTCCCAGACGCTTGCCTTAACGGAATCGTCCAGCAGACCTGCCTCGTTCATAATGGCAACAGCCTCGGGGTTGGTCTCCAGCTCAGCCTGATCGACGAACTTATAGTTGTCGTAAGCGGTGTTGTCGGTACCGTTGTCACGGGACTTGGTATCAACATAGTAGTTGTCGTGCCAGACGTTATTGTGGATGGTGTACATCCACTGGTGCATCCAGTAGCCAACGTTCTCACCAACTACATTGTGGTGGACTTCGATCCAAGCGGAGCCCTGGTCCATATACAGACCGTTCTCGTAAACGTCGTCGCCGTCCCAGCTGTTGTAGATGTAGTTGTAAGCAACCTCGGAGCCCTTGGAGGAGCCCAGGTTGTAGATAGAGCCGCCGTCGCGGTTGTTCTTGCCGGTGTCGTGAACGAAGTTGTAGATAACCTTGTTGTTGCCGACCTCAGCCAGGAATGCATCGTTGGGAGCAGAGCCGCCGCCACCGAATTCCTCGGAGTCCCAGCCCCAGCCGGTGGAGATACCGGTGTAAGGCATATAAGCGACTTCGTTGTGCTCGATGGTAGTGCCGTTGGTGTAGCAAGCCACAACACCGGGGCTATCGCGGTTCTCCAAACCGCAACGGGTGATGTAGTTGTTCTTAACCAGAGTGTTCTTGACCAGCATCCAGGACTGGTAGCCGTGGTGGCCGTAGACCTCACCGATGATGATGCCGGCGTAGCCGATGTCGTGGAAGCGGCTGTTGATGATCTGGTTGCCATCACTGAGCTTGGAGCCGTCGGACTTGATCTTGATGCCGGCGGTGCCGATGTTGGTGATGTCGCAGTCGTCGAATACTACGTTCTCACAGCCGGTCAGCAGGATACCTGCGGGAACCTGCTTCCACTTGCTTTCTTCGTAGTAAGTGTTAGCCTGCTGGTCGTTGTACTCATACTCAGAGGGATGTGTCCAGGTGGTGTGAGAGAAGGTGATGCCTTCAAACTTGATGTTGGAAGCGAAGTCCATCTGAATGATCCGCTCGGTTACGGGCAGGATGGCTTCCTTGCCGTCCATAGTGCCGTCAGCCTTGTAGTAGATCTTCAGGTTGTCGCGGTCGATGTACCACTCGCCGACGCTGTCGATGAAGGTGTAATCGTTAGCGATCCAGGTGGGCAGCTTATCGGTGTCCAGATAGATCTCCGTGCCGTCGCCGGAAGTGCCGGTGAAGTGGAACACATTGTGATACCACAGAGCCAGGTTGTGCATTTCTACGTCTTCTGCGTTCCACAGCTCGTCGAAGTTGTACTTCTCGGGAACAATGAAACCGATCTTCTCAGCGGGATCGATGAAGCCGTCGATAGCCTTGTTGGCATTGTACTTGTTCTCGGTGTTGTCGTTCAGAGCTTCCACCTTGTAGATGCTGTAGGTCTGATTGCCGGAAGCCTTGTCGCCCTGAGTGCAAACGTTGTCTGCCACGGGGTTGGTAGGATCGTTGTAGTTGTACAGAGAGAACTCCAACAAATACATAGATGTATAAGTCGTACCGGTAACATTTTCAATGGAAACACCGGAGTCGGGGGTGGTGTAGGTGGCTACCAGGCGCACCTTGTAGACCTCGGTAGAAGAGAACTTATACTCGGCCTTGTTGGTAACACCCCAGTCCTTTGCAGTTTCTTCTGCAACGGTGATCCAGTTGTCCTCGGTTGCAGAGGTGGTGATCTGGATAACGTAATCGTAAGGCGCGCTGCGGCCGTCCTCCTTGACGACGATCTCAACAGCGTTGAGCATTACGGGCTGACCGCCATTGGTCTTGGCAACATCCAGCAGAATTGCGGGCTTGTTGCGGCCAATGGGGGGAATCCACTGATACTGCTGACCGGCAGTGCCACCGGAGGTGGACATATTGCCGTCGAACATACCTTCTGCAGCAACTCTCATATAGTTGCCGGTGGTATCGCTGTTAACGCCGGAGTAGTAGGGGATAACTTCGCCGTCGAGATCGGTATAGTAACCCAAGCCGATAACATTGTCCTCGGACAGGGGGTACTTGTTCTCTTCCATAGTGGGAGCATCCTCGAACTCGTCCAGTTCGTACTCAACCATGGTCTTCAGTCGGGGATTGACCTCGTTCAGAATGAAGCGGTGATTGTAGTTAGAGGGGGTAGTTGCCATAGCTTCGGTATACTCGCCGCTCATAGAGTACAGATCGTATGCCAGCATACGGATAGCAGATACGCTGGTCTTCTCGAAGTCTACCAGGATGGTGTAGTTCTGAGCAGACCATTCGGCGTTGTCGCCTTCTGCCACAGTGATCCACTGGGTGCCGTCATTGATCTGCACCTCGTAGCTGCGGGGTGCGCCCCAAAGATCCTTCTCCAGAGTGATCTCCAGGTTGTTCATCTCGGTGGGAGCGCCCATCTGCAGATAGAATGCAGGAACCTTGGTGCCGCCGTGACCTGCCAGCTCGGCCATATTGATCAGCTTGCCGTAGCCGTAGGAGTTGGCCTTCTTGTCGATGATGCAAGCATCTTCGCCGGGAGCTTCCTGATGATCAATAGGCAGACCGGACATATCGTTTACATCAGCGTAGTAGCCCAGGTAGGGAGTTGCGCCGGCCAGAGAAACCTCGGTGTAAACAGGTCTTACGCCCTGGATAGGACCGGTAGCCTCTTCGTTCACTTCCACCTTGGTGGGAACGACTTCGATCTCCTCCAGCTGGAGGCGGAAGTCATCGCCTGCGCTGGTCAGCAGCAGGGGCTGAATCTTGATGTAGCGGGCCTTTGCGCCGTAAGCGAACATCAGCAGCTGTGCGCCGAATTCGGGAACATTGATCTCAGCCAGCTCCAAAGCGGTGGTGTAGGTCTCGCCGTCCTTGGAGGTCAGAACACGGACAGCCTTCAGATAACCGGAGGTCTTGCCGTCTTCATAGGTGGGGTACAGGCGGACAGCGCCAACGTCCTGGATGGAGCCCAGGTCGATCACGATGTCGTTTGCACCGGAAACAGCAGTCATAGAGCTGGGGCCTACGTACTTGCCGTCAAACTGGCCGTCAGTCAGCTTGTTTGCATTCTGGCCGGCAGCGGTAGCGGTTTTGCCCTCAGCCAGATTGGTGGGAGCATGAACCTGAACGTTGACACCGGTCAGATCCTTATTAAAGGTAAGACGGATCTTGGTAGCCTTGGTTGCATTAAAAGCAAACAGGTTGCTGTCAGAGAACAGGTAGTTGTTCTTGGTCAGAACGGTGATCCAGTTCTCGCCGTCAAAGGCTTCCACGGTCATATTTGCGCGGACGCCGTTGAGGTCGTTGCAAGTCAGCAGAATGCCGGAAACAGCAGTGGCGGTTGCGCCGATCTCGATCTCCTTGGCAGTGCCTGCAGTCACAGCAAGATCGCTGGATGTAGCAACGGGAGTGTCCAGATTGTTGTGCTGAACCAGGTTCAGGTTGTAGTTGCTGTCCTTGCCGGTGATGCCAACCAGGATCTCAGACAGAGCCAGGTGGAACTTATCAGCACCGCTACGGGGAGCGTTGCCCAGCTTGGTAACGTCGATCTTAATGAAACGGGCACCGACAGTGGGGAAGGTCAGCTGTGCTGCACTTCTTGCGATAGGTGCGGTGAAGTCGGTCTCCTCAACCTGGACAGTCCAGTTCACGCCGTCAGCAGAGGTCTGAATGGTGAAGTCCTTGGGGAAGCCGGCAGCGTTGCCGTCCTGTGCTCTTTCGGAGCCTGCGTACAGGGTAATGCCGGAAACCAGCTTGTCCTCGCCCAGGTCCAGGATCAGATACTCGTGGTTATCTGCGTTGGTAACATAGGGAGAACGGTAGCCGTTGGTGTTCAGAATTTCCCAATCGATGGGGGACTGCTCGATATATGCCATAGTCTGGACTTTGCCATCGACATAGAAGGAGCGGGCCAGTTCTGTGCCAGCGGGGATGTCAGTTACATAAATGTTCTTGTCTGCATCGTGCAGCGTCCATCCATCCAGGCTTGCGCCGCCGGAGATGATGGGAGTTGCGCCGGATGCTGCCCGGTAAGTGATGGTGTGGCCATTCTTGCCGGAATCTTCGGTGCCGAAGACGATGGTCTCGGTAGCGTCGTAGGTGCCACTCTTAAGAATGACAACAACGTCACCGTCCGCACTCAGCTCTGCCGCCTTGGTCTTGGCAGCCTGAATGGTCTTCAGTGCAGTTGCTTCTGTGGTACCGTCGTTGGCGTCGTTACCGTTGACGGGGTCGATCCACAGGTCGGCATCTGTGTCTGCAGCATTGACATGGATGTTGGGCAGAACGAATGCCGCAACCATGACCAAAACCAGCAGTGCGCTTAAGCAGCGCTTCCACATATGCTTACTAGCTTTCATGTTGTTTCCTCCTTTTTTTAACGGCTGGGATCACCGTTTTTTACGTACTTGCATTACCGCAGGGTCCCGTCCCCGCAGTACCGCTGGAAACTTTTTGCCGGTTTTTGCTCCCCTTGCAAGCGGGTTTTTGCGGAATTCTTATTTAATATGTGCAATTCCACAAACTGTGCTTTTCCGGCTATTGCTCCATTGTCTATTTATACTAACATAAATCCCGTTTTTTGTAAACTCTTTTGTGCAAAATTGTTTTATCTTTTTCTATTCTCCGTGTGCCTTTTTCGACTTTTCCTTGACTCCCTCTTTGCTGCTGCAGAAACGTTATCGTAGGGACACCCGTCCTTTTGTCATTCCGAGGAGGGGCGAAGCCCCGACGTGGCGCCCTGAGCACGACCTTAGTTTTTCGCTGTAGGGGCGACCATCGGTCGTCCGTGCCGCGGTGCGATATCATCGAAGCGGACGAGCAATGCTCGCCCCTACGAACGCACAAACATGTTATCGTAGGGGGCGGATTTTAATCCGCCCTTTTGTCATTCCGAGTGGAGCGCAGCGGAATCGAGGAATCTTCGCACCCAATTACTGCGATAGATCCTTCGCAAAGGAAAAGGCGTCTTCCCGAAGGAAGACGCCCAAAAATATTATACTTTTACCCGGTACAGATCCAGATGCTCGATGTACTGCCGGCGCAGCTCGTAGAACTTGAACATAGAATTCTCCAGATTGATGTTCTTGTTCCGCTTCAGCCACAGCGCCCGGTAATCGGCGATGATGGTCTCGATATCGTCCAGCAGCTCCCAGGCCTTTTCCCGGTCCGTATGGCCCAGCAGCTTATACTTGCCCAGCATCACGCCGTGCATCAAAAGTCGCATATTCAGCCGGTACTCAGCCTTGATCAAAGCACCGTCGTCGCAGACCATATCCGTCTGCTCCAGCAGCTTGACATACTTGGCAACGTGTGCGCCGACCTTGTCAAAATATTCGGCGTCCAGCGGCGGCAAATTGCAGAAATCCAGATCGTGATCTTCGTTAGCCAGCTGATCGTAGTAGAGCGTGCGGATGATGCCGTTGCCGTTGTACCAATGCTTGGGGTCAAAGTGGTAAAAATCGCCCAATTCCATAGAGATCTGTGCCATCAGGCCCGCCTGATCCCGGAAAACATAGCGGTTCAGATAGGGCACGATGTCGTGCTGAACTTCGCTGTTCCAGCTCTGGACTGCGCCGTAAACGAAGCCGGGGTAGGACACGCAGGTCTCATCCCAGCCGCCCAGATCCTGCCACTTTGTCTGCAGGTAACCGGTGGCACCGGTGGCTTTGCCGTTGACGGTGCAGGTGTTGGTGTTGCCGATCATCACGCCGGTTTTGCCGGCGATGGTGCAGAAGGTATTGGTAGAGCCGCAGATGTAATACTGCTTCGCCTTGGTGTACTCCTGGCAGGTGTCCAGCGCAGGAGACTCCGCGCCGTATGCCCACAAAATGGGCACCAGATCCTCGGGAATTTCGTCGAAATATTCCGGATGACGCTGGATAATATCGCCCCAGAACAGCAGTTTTCTGTCGGGATATTGGCTCTTAATATAGTTGTAGATCCGCAGGACGTAATCCAGATAAATACGGGTGGGATTTTTGCCGTCCTTGGCCTTTTCCGTGATCTCGAAGGTCTCGTCGCAGCAAATATTGACGGTATCCGCCGTAAAATAGGGCAGCAGATCGTCAAACAAGCTCTTGGTCAGCTCCCAGGTGCCGGGCAGTTCCGGATCCAGGGTGGAGAAGCCCTTTTCATAGCCCCAGGGCATCAGATAGCCGTTGGGATCCTTGGATTTGATGGCCAGATCCCGGTATTCATCCCGCTGGATCCAGTGCTTCATATGACCAAAAGCATTCAGGCAGGGCACCAGCTTGATAAATTTGGTTTTGCAGTAGGCGTCCAGCTCCTGAATGTCCGCAGGGGTCAGCACGTCCTTGTTTTTCCAAACCTTGGGGTGGGACGCGTAGGCAAAGGGGAAACCCTCGAAATATAACTCAAAATGGTTAATTTTCACATTGGACAGGATATCCACGATGCGCTTTAAGTTTTCCAGCGTGGGCACGTGATTTCTGCCCAGATCCATCATCACGCCGCGATCCTGAAAATCGGGAAAATCGTGGATATAGCAGTGCTTGATCTGCTCGCCCTGCTGATCCAGCAGCTGCTGCAGGGTCAGCTGGGCATAGTAAAAGCCCTTGTCGCAGGAAGCCTCCACGGTAACGCCGGTATCGTCGATCCGCAGAGAATATTCTTCCTCACCAAATGCGGGGTTTGTTACATTTTTGCGGTTTTTCAGGCAATCCTTGCCGGAAACGCCCTCTAAAAGTTCCAGTTTTTTCGGTTGCGGAAACAGTTTCATTTTCGTCCCTCCGGTATTTGCTGTCGTTGCGAAAATATGGGGCTCGCCTAAGCGGGCCCCATATTTGTTACAGTTTTAGATGCTTACTGCTTTGCAGCCAGCCACTCGTCAACCTGGCGCTGCATCTCGTCCAGAATATCCTGCAGACCGTTGTCGTACAGGTACTGGTTCAGACTTGCAATTGCCTCGTCCAGCGTGCCTTCACCCATACCGCAAAGGATGGGATTCAGGTACGCATCCAGGTTTGCATTGATAGCCGCCATCTTGCCTCTGATCTTGGAGGAGTCAAAGGTAAAGCCGTACAGGGGAGACTCTGCAGCATTTGCGTTGATCTGCTTGGTCTCTTCCCAGCAGCCGATCTGAGACTCGTCGATCAGGTAGGACAGGAAGGTGTTGCCCACGAAGAAAGGCTCGTTGCCGGGGTAGGAGGAGGTGTCGACTTCGATGACCTTGTTGGCCTTATCGGTCCACCACCAGTCTTCGCCTTCCTGACCGAAGCAGATCAGGTTCAGCAGCTCTTCGTTGGTGTTCAGCAGCTCGATGAATGCCAGTGCGCGACCGGGATACTCCGCGTTGCGGGAGACTACCATTGCAGTCTGGGCAACAGAGGAGGTGGTCAGCACAGCAGTGCCAACGGGAATGGTCTTGATGGTGGCGCCGTTCTTCTGCTTCAGAGTAGAGATGGCGTCGCCGCCGGGCTTAACAACGGGCTCCAGGCCAACGGGATGGCGGCTCTCGCCGTATTCCTGTGCATAGTAGTCGTTCTGCTGACCGCCCAGCAGGGCAGCATCGGTGAAGTAACCGGCGTCGTACCACTTCTTCATCAGAGAAGCAATGTAGTAGAACTCGTCGGTCTCGTACTGGTTGATAACCTGGCAGGTATCGTCAGTGAAGCGAATTGCGCCGGGGAAGACGGAGCTGACCAGATTGTCAAAGCCCATCAGGGAGCTGGTGTTCTCCATCAGCGCATCGTCAGCGCCGAAGAAGCACTCGGTGTAGTTGTTCTCCAGCAGCAGCTCGTAGTAAGGCTCCAGATCCTCAAAGGACTGGATGGACTCCCAGTCAAAGCCCAGCTCTTCAGCCCACTCGATCTCGAACTTAATGCCGTTCTGACGGACATAGATCTGCTCCAGAGGAATGCCGTACAGCTCACCGCCAACAGTCAGAGCGGTGAAATATCTCTCGTCCATGGTTTCCATGGTCTTGGGCATATAGGTTTCCAGATATTCCTGAGACAGGGGCTCCAGAACCTTCTGGGAAACGGCGTTGGCATAGGGATTCCACTGGGTACCGCAGAAAGCGATGTCCCAGCGCTGGTCAGCAGCGAACTTCATAGACATCTTCTCGGTGTACTCGCCCAGAGGGATCGCTTCGATAACGATGGTAGCATTGATCTCACGCTCGGTGATCTCGTTGATCGCAGCAACGATACGGTCCCATGCGGGGGAGGCGCTGCCCAAACGTGCATCGGGGTAGCACCAGGTCAGAGTAACGTGCTCTGCAAACTTTTCCTTGTTGGACAAGCTTGCGCCCAGAGGCTCTTCCGCTCTTTTGCTCTTCTTGGAGCAGCCTGCAAATACAGACATCAGCATCAGCACAGAAAGAACCAGCGCCAGAATCTTAATCAAATTCTTCATTTTCATTCTCCTTGCAAATCAATATATTGTTGCGCAAAGCGTTTCGGCATTATGCCTTAACTGCGCCGATTGCCATACCCTTAACAAAGTACTTCTGGAACCAGGGGAAGATCATAACCATAGGCAGAACTGTGATACAGGCAACTGCCATGGCAGCACTGACGGAGGGAACATTGTCCCACGCACCGGCGAGGGTGGCGGAGTTCTTATACTGTTCCATCTGATCCAGTGTTCTCTGCAGATACAGCGACAGGGTCATATACTTGTCGCCGCTGAAGTACATCATAGGTGCATAGTATGCGTTCCAGGAGCCGATAAATGCGGAGATCGCAATGGTGCCCAGTGCGGGGGTGGACAGGGGCATCATAATCTTGAAGAAGGTCTGATACTCGCTGGCGCCGTCCAGCTTGGCGGATTCCACCAGACCGTAGGGCAGGCCCTGGAAGAAGGAGCGGATAATGATAACCGTCATCGCGCCCATAGTGCCGGGAACGATCAGAATGATGGGGTTTTCATACAGACCCAGCCACTTGACGTTAACAATGTAGCTGGCAGTTGCGCCGCCGCCAAAGAACATGGTAAACAGCAGGACAAAGTTGATGATCCGGCGGGCAGGGAAGGTGGGACGGCTGACTGCGTAGGCATACATCGCGTTCAAAATAACCGTCAGCAGGGTAGACAGCACGCACACGATCAAAGAGGTTGCCAACGCCTTTGCGATCGGCATAAAGTCTGCCAGCACCATCTGGTAAGCTTCCACAGTGGGCTTGTTGGGCCAAATGGAATAACCGTTGACCAAAAGCTCTCTTTCAGACAGCAAAGAAACGGACAGCATGGAAACAAAGGGGTAGACGATCGCCAGGCAGATCACAACAAAGAAGACGTGAATACACAGATTGACAACATCGATCTTTTTATGCGGGAGAGCCATGGCAGAAAGGGAGTTGAAATCTTCCTGCATAACAGCCATCGCAACAATATCCAAACCGAGAACGGCAAGCATAAAGTAAATGTACTTGTTGCCGATGGATGTGTAACCGCGCTCTTTCAGTCTTTCTTCAACGACTTTTCCTCTGGTTATCCACCAGTAGGTAGAGTAGAACGGGACAAAAAGCACGCACAGCAGTTCTTTTACGCAGCGGGTATCTTCCCCCTTGGCTATCCGTGTGTTCTTAACAAGCAGATGCATCCAGTAGATCTGGTATATGCCAAAGGTAAGGATAGACAAAATAATCGATACGCCAATTTTTCGCTTATTAACGGAAATCATATCGAAGAGTCCTTTCAATTAGTTTTTTGGAGAAATCCTCTGCCGAGAAGTCTTCGCTTAGAAAACGGTTCCCTTCTCGTCAATCCAAGACGCGATCTTGTTCACCAGCATCAAAACAAGGAAGCCGGCGATGGACTGCATCAAGCCCATGGCTGTAGACGCACCAATACTGCTGGGGTCCGTTTGCAGCGCGCGAATAATATATGTATCGATAACATCCGTCCGTGCTCGCAGACGCACCGGGTTGAAATCGGTCATGTAATAGAACATACCGAAGTCAGAGTTGAACACGCCGCCCAAAGACAGAATGGTAAAGCTGATAACGATGGGACGGATATGGGGCCAGGAGATGTTGGCCATAACCTGGAACCGGTTTGCACCGTCCAGTGTAGCCGCTTCAAACAAAGACGAGTCTACCGACATCAGGTTGCCGTAGTAGACGATGGTACCGTGACCGACCTTTTTCCACAGATAACAAAGCATCAGCAGCCAGGTCCAGTGCTGCGGCTGTGTGTACCAGCTGATGGGCGACAGTCCCCAGTTTTCCAGCAGACCGTTGACGATGCCGTACTTAACATCCAGGTTTGCCTTCATAGCGTAGGCTGCGCCGACCCAGGAAATGATAAAGGGCAGGAACACGATGGTCTGGTATACACGGATAGCCAGCCGGTTCTTCAGCTCGAACAGCAGCATACCCATAATAATGGTAATGATGGTGTTGACAGCCAGATACAGCACGTTCAAACCGACTGTGTTGGTCAGCAGCATCTTAAATTCATTCCATTTGCCGGAGCCGGTGAAGAAAACGGTGAAGTTTTCAAATCCGACCCATTCACTTCCGAAGATACCGTCGCTGGCGACATAGTCCTTAAATGCCAGGACGATACCGAACATCGGCAGGTAGCTGAACAGCGCCAAAACGATCAGACCGGGCACAGTCAGAGAGAAGAGCTGCCAGTTGTCTTTTCTCTGAATTTTGCGTATGGAACTGACTTTTCGTGCAGGCGCTTTATCTAGAGCTTTTGTTTTCACGCGATACACCTCCAATTTGAATACGTATATCATATCACACAATTTCAAAAATTCAAGTGAGTTTTTGCTTTTTTCTTTATTATATGTGTATACTTTCTTTGTCAAATTCGATTTGCGCAACCGGTTGTTCTGACTCTGCTTTTATATTTTTGACAATTTCCAGGGTTTGGAATTGGTGACACAGTTCGATATTTTGTGCAAAATGCTTAAATTCTATAATTTTACAATTTTTTCATACCCCAAATCGGCTTGTATGTGATATGCTATATGCACACAAGATATTGGGGTTTTTCCCCTGCAGGAGGTCCTTTATGAAGGAGCTTTTATCAAATTGGACGAGCCTACCGGCCGCATATCGACCGATCCCCTTCTGGTCGTGGAACGATTCTCTGGATCCGCAGCTGCTGCGCAAGCAGATCCGCTGGATGAAGAATTGCGGCATCGGCGGATTCTTTATGCACGCCCGGGGCGGTCTGAAAACCCCCTATATGGGCGAGGAATGGATGCGGTGCATCGAGGCCTGCTGCGATGAAGCGAAAAAGCTGGAAATGGACGCCTGGGCGTATGACGAAAACGGCTGGCCCAGCGGTTTTGCCGGCGGTTTGCTGCTGGAGGATATGCAGAATCGGGATATGTACTTAACCACCACCCGGGGCGATTTTGATCCCGACGCCGATGTTTCCTACCAAATCACCGAAAATGCCCTGATCCGTGCCGAAAAAGATCTGGGCGGCGAGCATCTGAATGTTTATATGCACCGCTCTGCATCCACCGTGGACATTCTCAATCCCGACGTGGTGCGTAAATTCCTGGACGTTACCCACGAAGCATACAAAAAGCGGCTGGGGAGCGCATTTTCTGCAGATCTGAAGGGCTTTTTCACCGACGAGCCTCAGTACTACCGGGCGGACACCCCCTATACACCTATGCTGGAAGACTATTTCCGCAAAGAATACGGCGAGGACATCCAGGACGGCTTAGGTCTGCTGTTTCTGGAAAAAGAGGGCTACCGCGGTTTCCGCTACCGCTACTGGCTGGCGATGCAAAAGCTGATGCTGAATAGCTTCGGCAAGCAGCTGTACACCTGGTGCTGCGACAATGGCATTTCCTTCACCGGACACTATGTGGAGGAGGTTTCCCTGGGCGCGCAGCTGATGTGCTGCGCCGGCGCAATGCCTTTTTACGAATACGAGACCATTCCCGGCATCGACTGGCTGGGTGCCGACACCGACAACGAGCTTTCTCCCCGTCAGCTGGGCAGTGCTGCCCGTCAGCTGGGCAAAAAGCAAACCCTGACGGACACCTTCGGCTGCTGCGGCTGGAACATTTCCCTCGCAGATCTGCACCGGATCGCAGGCTTCCAGTACGCCTGCGGCGCGAATTTGATGTGTCATCACCTGATCCCCTACACCGAACACGGTCAGCGAAAACGGGATTATCCTGCACATTTTAACCCGATAAATCCCTGGATCTCCGCCCATTTTAAGGATTTTAACGACTATTTTGCCCGTTTGGGCTATCTGCTGGCAGAAAGCGAAGAGCCGGTGAACGTGGCAATGCTGCACCCCATGCGCAGCGCCTATTTTGACTACAAGCGGGGCACTGTGGACATTCCGGAAAGCCACCTGGATCCCAGCCTGCGCAAGGCCTGCCGCACATTGTCCAGCCGCGGAATCGCCTACCATTTCTTAGACGAAACGCTACTGGAAAAGCACGGTTTTGTGGACGGCGATCAGATCGGCTGCGGAAAGTGCAAGTATACCTATCTGGTGCTGCCGAAAATTTTGACAATGGGCAAGCATACCGAGAAATTGCTAAGAAGATTCGTGGAAAACGGGGGAAAAGTCCTGCTTTTGGAGGAAAAGCCCAACTTTTTGGAGGGCGATCCTTTCGACTACGATTATCTGAGAAGTAACTGCGATTTGTCGAAAATTGTCGAAAATCAGCCGTTTTTTGTCGAAAACACCGACACGCAGCTGTACTGCACCTACCGGCTCTACGGCGGCAAGCGGTATTTGTTTATCCAGAACGCATCGCCTAAGAAGGCATACACCCAGACCTTCCGTTTTGCTCAGGGCAACAGCTTTGTTTCTATTAATCCCATCACCTTCGAGACCAGGCATCTGCCGCTGACGGTAACCTTGGGCAAAAACGAGAGCCTGCTGCTGCAGGTCAGCGACGAAGACCCCCCGGCAGCTGCCGAGAAGCCGATTTTTACCCTGAAATTTACCGACGCCAAAGCAGATTTCCGCCAAAATTGCCTGACCTTGGACACTGTGCAATGGTCGGAAGACGGGATCCATTTCTCCCAGCCGATCTTGTGCAATGAGCTGTTCCAAATTTTGCTACAGCGGCGGTACGCAGGCAAGCTGTGGCTGCGCTATCGCTTCGATGTAGACACCGTTCCGGAAAGCCTGCAGGTGCTGGCGGAAAAAAGCGACGCCCGGTATCGGCTCAACGGTGATCTCATAGATTTTGACCGCATTTGGGAAGCAGATCACTGTTTCTACACCGCGGACATTTCTTCCTTTGTCCGTCAGGGCGAAAACGTGTTTGAAACGGTGCTTAACTTCCACCAAAGCGAAGCGACCTACTACGCGCTGTTTGGCGAGGGCGTAACGGAAAGCCTGCGCAACTGCATCGCCTACGACAGCGAGATCGAGGCAATCTATCTGCAGGGGCATTTCGGCGTTTATGCCCGTAATCCGTGGGAAAATCTCGATTCACAGCATCTGCTGGGAAGTAAGTTCTACATTGGAAAAGCCCCCGAAACGGTTACAGAAACCGTTACCGACGGTCTGCCGTTTTTTGCCGGCGAGCTGACCTTGACCCAGTCGGTAACGCTGGCAGATCCCAATGTGCTGCTGGCGCTGCAAGGCGATTTCCTCACTGCCCAAGTGTACGTCAACGGCGAACACGCAGGAGAATTTTTCTTCAACAGCACCTTGGATATTTCCGCCCTTGCAAAGCCCGGCAAGAACGAATTTTCCGTACAGTTCTGCATCGGAAACCGCAATATGTTCGGTCCGTTCCACGCCGCAGAAGCGGAGGTTTTCGTCTGCCCGACATTGTTTGAAGAAAGCAATATTCCCCCTGCAAAAGACGGCGATCCTAAATATAAGCTCCGTCGATTTTGCCCGTAAACACCAGAAAAGAGGTTAATTATGTTCGGTTTTCTTAATATTGACGGTCCGTTTTACAAGACCCTGGCCAAGATCACCAATTATATGATCCTTGGCTTTATGTGGCTGCTGGGCTGCATTCCCATCATCACCATCGGTGCCTCCTGCACCGCGCTGTATGCTGCCCATCATAAGGTGGTCAAAAACGGCAACGGCTACATTTGGCGCACCTTTTGGGAGCAGTTTCGCAGCAATTTCAAGCAGGCGACCCTGCTGTGGCTGATTATGCTGCTGCTGGTCGGCTTCTTTGCGGCAGACTTTTACCTTTTGTATATGCTCACAGACGCCAATCATATCAAAACTGTTATGACGGTCTTTCTGATTTTTGTGGGTCTTTGTGTGATGTGGATGCAGTACTGGTTCCCCTATATTGCCCACATTGACGATCCTATCAAAACGGTGCTGAAAAACACGCTGATCATCTGCTTTGCCCATTTGCCCCAGTCTATTGTGATCGTGGTGGTGTTTGCCGCGCTGCTGTTTGTTAATTTCGGTCTGGATCCGATGCCCTTTTTCATCATTTTAGGGCCACTTTCCCCCATTATCTACTGTCTTCTGACCTACGGCT
Source organism: Faecousia sp. (assembly GCA_045580125.1). Lineage (GTDB taxonomy): Bacteria > Bacillota > Clostridia > Oscillospirales > Oscillospiraceae > Faecousia. Next base: position 23,866 of record JAZNNE010000075.1, read on the forward strand.
GCTTCCGCCGGGCATTCTCCAACTACTGGGATATGACCGACGGCAACGCAGCATTGGAAGAAAAGCAGCTGGAAGAAATGGAATAATTTAGTCGTAGGGGCGGATTTTCAATCCGCCCCTCTTTGCTCTCCCTCTGGGAGCGCTGGCTTGCCGCTTGGCAAGACTGAGAGGGTTTCGTAGGGGACGGGTTTCCCGTCCCGTTTGTCATTCCGAGTGGAGCGCAGCGAAATCGAGGAATCTTCGCACCCAATTGCTGCGGTAGATCCTTCGACTCGCTAACGCTCGCTCAGGATGACAGCATTGTTGTAAATTTTATGGGCGGGCGACCGCAAGGGTCGCCCCTACAAGGCTGCTTTGTCAGGCACAGCTTTCGCCGGGCACCGCAACAGGAGTGTCGTTGTCTTTTAGGACACTCCCCCAGTCAAAAATCAAAGATTTTTGCCAGCCCCCTCATAGAGAGGGCCGGGGCTGCGGTGGAAATTTTTATTATGAAAGCGATTGAATTTATATTTTAGATATGTTATGATGATGTTACAAATTATACGAATGGAGGAATTACTATGTCCAATGTCTATGATCTGATCGTTATTGGCGGCGGTCCCGGCGGTTATCTGGCTGCAGAGCGGGGTGCCCACGCCGGTCTGAAGACCCTGCTGTTCGAAAAGCGTTCTCTGGGCGGTGTCTGCCTGAATGAGGGTTGCATTCCCTCCAAGGCTCTTTTGAATTCTGCCAAGCATTATGAGCACGCCCTCCACGGCGCTGCCTACGGTGTTTCCTGCTCCAATGTTACCATCGACCAGAAGGCCGTTATCGCCCGCAAGGCCAAGGTGGTCCGCACTCTGGTTGGCGGCGTTAAGGCCAAGATGAGAGGCGCAGGCGTTACCGTTGTGATGGAGGAAGCTACCATCACCGGCAAGGACGGCGCGAACTTCGCCGTTACTGCCAAGGGCACTACATATCTGGGCAAGAATCTGATCATCGCCACCGGCTCCAGCGCTGCTGTTCCCCCCATTCCCGGTGTCAAGGAGCTGCTGGGCGATTTCGTGATGACCAACCGTGAGGTTCTGGACCTGCAGGAGATCCCTGCACGGCTGACCGTTATCGGCGGCGGCGTTATCGGTCTGGAAATGGCTGCTTACTACGCAGCTGTTGGCTCTAAGGTTACTGTTATTGAAAAGCTGGATCACATCGCCGGTCCTACCGATCTGGAGATCAGCTCCATGCTGCAGAAAGAGCTGGAGGCCAAGGGCGTTACCTTCCTACTGAGCACCGCTGTTAAGAGCGTGGAGCCCGGCAAGGTCAATGCCGAAAAGGCAAACGGCGAGAAGATCAGCGTAGAAGCTGACAAGGTGCTGCTGTCCATCGGTCGCCGCAGTAACACTCAGGGCATCGGTCTGGAGTCAATTGGTGTTGAGGTCGATCGCGGTATCCCCACCGATACTATGGGTCGCACCAATATTCCCAATGTTTACGCCATCGGCGACGTTAACGGTCACCACATGCTGGCCCACACCGCCTACCGCGAGGCCGAGGTTGCCATCAACACCATTCTGGGCAAGCCCGACAATATGCGCTATCACGCCAACCCCTCCGTTATCTACACCCAGCCGGAGATCGGCTCTGTAGGCAAAACCGAGGAGGAGTGCAAGGCCAAGGGTATCGAGTACGAGGTCGCCAAGCTGCCGATGGTTTACTCCGGTCGTTTCGTGGCTGAAAACGAAGGCGCTGACGGTCTGTGCAAGGTCATTATCGACAAGAAAAAGAGAAATGTTCTGGGCGTGCACCTGATTGGCGCATACTCCGGTGAGATCATCTGGGGCGCTGCGGAAATGATCGAGATGCAGCTGCGGGTCACCGACGCACGGCAGATCATCTTCCCCCATCCCACGGTCTGCGAGATCATCCGCGAGACCCTGTGGGAGTTTAAGGACTAATATTTATGTAAAAAATCCCCTGCCATATGTGCAGGGGATTTTTTCCTTCCCCCGAGGGGAAGGTGGATCGGCGAAGCCGAGCCGGAAGAGGAATACGGGCAAGAATTCTAGATGTAGCATAATTTTAAGACCTATACGGCATTTCACTGCACGCCGTTCCTCTCCCGTCAGCCTATCGGCTGACACCCTCCCCCCGGGGGAGGGTATATTTTGCCGTTGCTGTAGGGGCGACCCCTTGCCTCCGCGACAGCGAGGTCGGAGGGAGTTTAACTCCCCCAGTCAGCCTGTTCGGCTGCCAGCCCCCTCATAGAGGAGGCCGAGGGGATGGATTTCCACAAATACTGTTGACAAATCTTCCAAACTGCGGGTATAATATTTGGTAAAGTATCCCTATCAGGAGGCAAATTATGAGCAAGAAACCTTATTATATTTCCACTGCCATTGCCTACACCTCTGCAAAGCCCCACATCGGCAACACCTATGAGATCGTGCTGGCGGATGCCATTGCGCGGCACAAGCGTCAGCGTGGCTACGATGTGTATTTCCAGACCGGTACCGATGAGCACGGTCTGAAGATCCAGCAGAAGGCGGAGGCCGCCGGCATCAGTCCTCAAGAATATGTGGACAATGTTGCCGGTCAGATCAAGGGCATCTGGGATCTGATGAACACCACCTACGACCGTTTCGTCCGCACCACCGACCCTGAGCACAAGGCAAAGGTGCAGAAGATCTTCCGCAAGATGTACGAAAAGGGCGACATCTACAAGGGCAAATATTCCGGCAAGTACTGCACTCCCTGCGAATCCTTCTGGACGGAGAGCCAGCTCGTCGACGGCAAATGCCCCGACTGCGGCAGAGAATGTGTCGACGCGGAAGAAGAAGCCTATTTCTTCAAGATGAGCAAGTATGCCGACCAGCTGATGAAGCACATTGAGGAGCATCCCGACTTTATCCAGCCCGAGAGCCGGAAAAACGAGATGGTCAACAATTTCCTGAAGCCCGGTCTGCAGGATCTGTGTGTCAGCCGTTCCAGCTTTACCTGGGGCGTGCCGCTGGATTTTGCCCCCGGTCATGTCAGCTATGTGTGGCTGGATGCGTTGAGCAACTATATCACCTTCTGCGGCTATGACCCCGACGGCAATCACAGTGATCATTATAAAAAGTTCTGGCCTGCGGATCTGCACCTGATCGGCAAGGATATCGTCCGTTTCCACACCATTTACTGGCCCATTTTCCTGATGAGCATGGGCGAGGAGCTGCCCAAGCAGGTATTCGGTCATCCCTGGCTGCTGGTCAAGGGCGATAAGATGTCCAAGAGTCTGGGCAATGTGATCTATGCCGACGATCTGGTGGAGCTGTTTGGCGTGGATGCGGTGCGTTATTTCGTGCTGCACGAGATCCCCTTTGCAGCCGACGGCATTATGACCTATGAACTGATCATCGAGCGGGTCAACTCCGAGCTGGCAAACATCCTGGGCAATCTGGTCAACCGCACCGTGGCAATGAGCAACAAGTATTTCGGCGGCGAGATCAAATCTGCCGCGTTTACCGACGCCATCGACGAGGAACTGAAGTCCGTTGCCCTGGCAATGCCCGGCAAGGTTGCCGCCAAGATGGATGCGCTGAAGGTCGCCGACGCCATTGACGAGATCTTCGTGCTGCTGCGCCGCGCAAACAAGTATATCGACGAGACCGCGCCTTGGGCGCTGGCAAAGGACGAGGCAAATCACGGCAGACTGGGCACTGTGCTGTACAATCTGCTGGAGTCCATTCGCTTTGCCGCCATTGCCCTGGAGCCGTTCCTGCCCGACACTTCCAAGCGGATTTTGGCGCAGTTGAATGTGGAAAACGAGGGTCTTGAGAGCCTGAACACCTTCGGCACATTGCCCGTTGGCGGTAAGGTTGGCGCAGGCGAGATCCTGTTTGCCCGTCTGGATCCCGTCAAGAAGATGGAAGAGATCAATGCTTTCAACGAAGCCAAGGCAAAGGCTGCACTTCCCCCGCTGGAAATTGAGCCTTATGCCGAGGAGACTGTGGATTTTGACACCTTCTGCAAGAGCGATTTCCGGGCTGTAAAGGTCAAGGACTGCCAGAGCGTGAAGAAGAGCGACAAGCTGCTGTGCTTTACCTTGGACGACGGCACCGGCACGGATCGCCAGATCCTCTCCGGCATCGCCAAGTACTATAAGCCCGAGGAACTGATCGGCAAGACCCTGGTGGCCATCACCAATCTGCCCCCCAGAAAGATGATGGGTCGCGATTCCTGCGGTATGCTGCTCAGCGCAGTGCATACGGAAAAGGGTGAGGAGAAGCTGAATCTGATTATGGTCAGCGATGATATCCCCGCCGGCGCAAAGCTGTGCTAAATGAATTTGTATCACCCCGGAGCGCTGTTGCGCTCCGGGGCGTTTCTGCACCCAAGCCTCCCTTGTGTAAAGGGAGGTGGCAAAAATCTCTGATTTTTGACGGAGGGATTGTATTATCCATACAATCCCCCAGTCAGCCTGTTCGGCTGACAGCCCCCTTTGCACAAGGGGGCCTTTTAAATGTAAACTTTTTCCCTCGGTGCTTGCGTTTTACACGCGGCGGTGGTAAAATTATCCTAACTGGTTTTTTCGTTAAGGAGGCATTTTCTCAATATGATCAAACGACTGGCCCGATGTATTCGGGAATATAAATGGACAGCGATCTTAAGCCCCGTTTGTATGATCGGCGAGGTTACCATGGAGATCCTGATCCCCTTGGTGCTGGCAGAGCTACTGCGCCAAGGCATTGAGCCGGGTTATATGCCCGGCGTATGGAAATACGGCGGTCTGCTGGCACTTTGCGCATTGTGCAGCCTGGTTTTCGGCGTGGCTTCGGCATTTTTTGCCGCCTACGCCAGCACCGGCTTTGCCCGAAATCTGCGGCACGATATGTTCGCCAAGGTGCAGACCTACGATTTTTCCAATATCGACAAGTTTTCCTCTTCTTCCATCGTTACCCGCCTGACCTCCGACGTGGCAACCCTGCAGATGACCTTCCAGATGTCCATCCGGATGATCTTCCGCACGCCGGTGATGATCGTGATGGCGCTGATCATGGCATTTCGTATCAGTGCGCGGCTGAGTGTGGTCTACTGCGTCGTGCTTCCGCTGTTGGCAATCGGTCTGTTTTTGCTTATCAAGCTGGTGCATCCCATTTTCGAGCGGGTATTTAAGCACTACGACAAGCTCAACAACGTGGTGCAGGAAAATATCCACGGCATCCGCGTAGTCAAAGCCTTTGTTCGCGGCAAAAAAGAAGAAGAAAAATTCACCGACGCCTCCGATTCCATTTACAAGGATTTTGTCAAAGCAGAACGGATCATGGCGTTTAACAATCCTCTGATGCAGCTGGCGGTTTACACCAGCATCATCGTCATCTCCTATCTGGGCGCCCGGCAGGTAGTGGGCGGCGCAATGGATACTGCCGCGCTGACGGCAATGTTTACCTACACCAGCCAGATCCTGATGGGCTTGATGATGATGAGTATGGTATTCGTAATGTTTACCATGAGCCGCGCACCTATGAAGCGCGCCTATGAGCTGCTGACGGAAGAGCCTGCGCTGAAAAATCCGGAAGATCCCGTAACGGAGGTTGCCGACGGCTCTATTGACTTTGAAAATGTGCCCTTCCGCTATAGCAAGGACGCCCAGAAAAACGCGCTGGATCAGATCGATCTGCACATTGATGCGGGTATGACCGTGGGCATTTTGGGCGGCACCGGCTCTGCAAAATCCACCCTGGAGCAGCTGATCCCCCGTCTTTATGACGTAAGCGACGGCGTTCTTAAGGTGGGCGGAATTGACGTAAAAAATTATGATATTCACACCCTTCGCGACAATGTTGCGATGGTTTTGCAGAAAAATGTTCTGTTTTCCGGCTCTATCAAGGATAATCTCCGCTGGGGCAATCCGGATGCTACCGACGCAGAAATGGAGCACGCCTGCCGGCTTGCCTGCGCTCACGACTTCATTACTTCCTTCCCCAACGGGTACGATACCCACATTGAGCAGGGCGGCACCAACGTATCCGGCGGTCAAAAGCAGCGGCTTTGCATTGCAAGAGCTTTGCTGAAAAAGCCGAAAATTCTGATTTTGGACGACTCCACCTCTGCGGTGGATACCCAAACCGACGCGATGATCCGCAAAGCCTTTGCGGAAGAGATCCCGGGCACCACCAAGCTGATCATTGCCCAGCGGGTCGCTTCTGTGCAAAACGCAGACCTGATCCTGGTGCTGGACGGCGGTAAGATCGTCGCCCAGGGCACGCACGACGATCTGCTGGAAACCTCCCACATTTATCGCGAGGTTTACGAATCTCAGGTGAAAGGGGGTAAGGAATAATGCCTCCTGTGCATATGAAAGGTGATGGCCGCAAGGCCAAAAATCCCAAGCAAACCTTCGGTCGGCTGCTGGGCTATATGAAGCCCTACCGCGGCACGATGATCCTGGTCATCATTTGCATTCTGCTGTCTTCTCTGGCAACGGCTTTGAGCAGCTACTCCTTGGAGCCGCTGATCAACAACTATATTGCCCCCTTGGTTGGCAGCGAAAATCCCGACTATGTTTCCCTGATCATTTTCCTGGCAGGAATGGCCGTTGTGTACGTCATCGGCATTGTTTCCTCTTTCCTTTACAATTACCTGATGGTAAAGGTCGGTCAGGGAACACAAAAGAAGATCCGCGACGATATGTTCCGCCATATGCAGCGGCTTCCCATCCGCTACTTTGATGCCCATACCGCCGGCGACGTGATGAGCCGCTACACCTCTGACATCGACACTCTGCGGCAAATGATCTCCCAGGCCATTCCCAACTGCATCTCCTCATTGGCAACGATGATCGCCGTATTTGCCCTGATGATCAAAACCTCTTGGCTTTTGACGCTGGTGGTGGTCCTGACTGCCGCAGGCATTCTGTTCATCACCAAGAGCGTTGCGATGCGCTCTGCCAAGTTCTTCATCGGTCAGCAGCGATCCTTGGGCGCGGTAAACGGCTATGTGGAGGAAATGATCCACGGTCAGCGGGTCGTCAAGGTGTTCTGCCGGGAAGAAACCTGCAAAAAAGAATTCAACGCCATCAATGAAAATTTAAGACAAGATGCCTTCAAGGCCGGCGCATTTACCAATATGATGGGTCCGGTCAACAATAACTTAGGCTATATCCAGTACACCATTTTGGCTATTGTGGGCGGCGCAGTTGCCATCGCAACCGGCGGCAGCTGGCTGGATCTGGGCGGATTGGCAGCATTTTTGCTGCTCAGCCGCAAGTTCAATATGCCCATCGGTCAGATCTCCAACCAGATCAACGCCATCGTTATGGCTTTGGCAGGTACTGAGCGCATCTTCCAGCTGATGGACGAAGAACCGGAAACCGACGACGGCTATGTTACTTTGGTCAACGCCAATATCGATGAAAACGGCAACATCACCGAATCCGAAGAACGCACCGGAAAATGGGCGTGGAAGCATCCCCATCAAGCCGACGGCACTGTAACCTATACGGAGCTGAAGGGCGATATCACCATGCATAACGTGGACTTCAGCTACGTTCCGGAAAAGCCGGTGCTGCACGACATTTCGCTGTACGCAACACCGGGTCAGAAGATCGCATTTGTCGGCGCCACCGGCGCAGGCAAGACCACCATCACCAATCTGATCAACCGCTTCTACGACATTGCCGACGGCAAGGTCCGCTACGACGGCATCAATATCAATAAGATCAAAAAAGCCGACCTGCGGCGATCCTTGGGTATGGTACTGCAGGATACCAATCTGTTTACCGGTACAGTGATGGACAATATCCGCTACGGCAAGCTGGACGCCACCGATGAAGAATGCATCGTGGCAGCGAAGCTGGCAAACGCCCACGATTTCATCACCCGACTGCCCGATGGCTACCAGACAGAGCTGACCGGAAACGGCGCAAATCTGTCCCAGGGTCAGCGGCAGCTGATCGCCATCGCCCGTGCGGCGGTCGCCGATCCTCCCGTGATGATTTTGGACGAGGCGACCTCCTCCATCGTCACCCGTACGGAAGCCTTGGTGCAAAAGTGTATGGACGCACTGATGAAGGGCAGAACCACCTTCGTTATCGCCCACCGGCTGTCTACAGTTATGAATTCCGACTGCATTATGGTGCTGGAAAACGGACGCATTATCGAGCGGGGCACCCACGAAGACCTGATCGCCCAAAAGGGCACCTATTATCAGCTCTATACCGGCGCATTTGAATTGGAGTAACGAAAAAGCCACCTCTAAGGGCAGTGCGCCATAGTGAGAAAATGGTTTTGAACGGTCCCTTTTCCGCTTAACTGCACAAAAATTCCCGAAATGCGTCAGCATTCCGGGAATTTTCTTATTTGCTAATCAAAAAAGTTACCACTTCAAAACTACTTCGCACCTAAAAAGGATGGAGATTTTCTTGAGATAAGACAAAAGACCGCGAGAATCCTGGGTGGATTTCAAGGGCTTTTGGTGAAATATCAGGGAAATCTACGCCTTTTTGGGCAATTTATCACTATGGTGCACTGCCCTACGAGGTGGCTTTTTAGTTTATTTCTTTTTCCGCTTTGTTCTGTGTTTGAAAATCTCCTGCCAGCTGGCGGACAGCAGGCAGCCCCAAAGAAAAATGCTCACGACCCAGACCTGTCCGCAAACCATTGGTGTAGACGCGATGATCAGCAGCCAGTATACATATCTGCCCGCCGCCGCTGTAAAGCCCACAGAGAGGAAATTGAGCCCCAGCATGATCAACGTCAGCACCAACCAAATCAGACAGATGACACGGATCCGCTTCAGCTCCGGAATATCGCCGTTTTTGATGGACTGATAGGTCAAAATTATGGGTGGAACGAAGAAAATCAGCGCGAAAATAAAAAGGATCGCGTAGAGTGTTCCCTTCGGTTCCGGTATAAAGCCCAGCGCGGCGCATATCACAAACATCAGCGCCCAGGCGCTGTATAACAGCCATTTTTTCATCGGAACGCCTCCTTTTCCGTTATTATAGCCCATTTTGCCCACAATTTCAACCCTTACGCACCCATCCCGACAGGAGCAAGCCGCCGCCCTACGGGAAGCACTGCACCCAAGCCTCCCTCTTTGAGGTAGGTGGCACGGCATAGAAGGAGCTTTAACGTAGGAGCGGATTTTTAATCCGCCCCTTTGTCATTCCGAGTGGAGAGCAGCGGAATCGAGGAATCTTCGCACCAAAGGTCTGCTCAGTACGACGAAATGCGTAGATCCTTCGACTACGGCTTCGCCTTCGCTCAGGATGACAGCTGCGGTGGAGATTTTTACGTAGGAACATCCGTCCCCGGGTGTCCGCAGGCGACCGCAAGGGTCGCCCATACGGATATTCCTTAGGCTTCCCCGTAGGGGTCGATGCCCACATCGACCCGCGGGCGGCAGATTGCCGCCCCTGCGTCAGGTACTCCCGCACAAAATAAAATACTTCCTAACACCTTGGTTTACATAACATTCCATGTTCGCAACATTGTATGCTTTTCCCTTATTAAAAATGCATTTTTCTCTTTACTGCGCGGGAAAAAGGGTGTATAATAGATTAAAATTATGTTGGGATAGGAGGGCAAAAACCGATGAACTGCATCAAATGTGGCGTGGAAATCCCGGAAAATCAGGTTTTTTGCGATAGCTGCCTTGCGGATATGGCGCGGTATCCGGTAAAGCCTGACGTTACCGTGACCCTGCCCCAACGCAAAGAAATCCCAGCCGCCAAGAAAAAGAACCGCCGTCAGCGTACCGTTCCCCCGGAGGAACAGCTGCGGCAGGTGAAATCCAAGCTTCGTCTGGCGCATTTGACGCTGGGTATCGTGTTTGTTTGTTTTTTACTGGTGGCTGCTTTGCTGCTTCAATACTTGCTAGTTTAATTGTTTCACGTGAAACATAGATTCAGAGAGGTAAACAATGGGTAAAATTATTGCCGTAGTAAACCAAAAGGGCGGCGTGGGAAAGACCACCACTGCCGTTAATCTCACCGCCGCGCTCCACGATCTGGGGCTGAAGGTGCTGCTGTGCGACTTCGATCCGCAGGCCAACGCTTCCTCCGGTCTTGGTGTGGATAAGCGGAAGATCAAGCGGGATGTTTACGACGTGATCATCGACGATGTTCCGGCGCAGGACGCCATTGTCCACACCAAGTTTGGCGATGTGCTGCCCTCATCGGCAGACCTGGCGGGCGCTTCCATCGAGCTGATCGGCATTGAAAACTGCAATTACCGGCTGCGCAATGCGCTGAATGCCGTGAAGGATCAGTACGATTTGATCCTCATCGACTGTCCGCCGTCTTTGGAGCTGCTGACTCTGAACGGTCTGGCGGCTGCCGAGGGTATTTTGGTGCCGGTGCAGTGTGAATACTACGCGCTGGAGGGCCTTTCCGATCTGATGTCCACGCTGCGTATGGTAAAAAAGCGGATCAATCCCGGTTTGGATATCTTTGGCGTGGCACTGACAATGTTCGACGGCCGCACCAATTTCTCCACCCAGGTCGCTCAGGAGGTGCGCAAGCATTTCCCCGGCAAGGTTTATACCACCGTTATTCCCAGAAATATCCGTCTTGCAGAAGCTCCCAGCCACGGTTTGCCCGTAACCGCCTACGATCGCTCCAGTAAGGGCGCGCAGGCCTATCGGGCTATGGCGGCGGAGATCAAGGCGAAACTATAAGGAGTGTGATCAAATGGCATCACAAAAAGGTCTCGGAAAAGGTCTGGGTGCGCTTTTGGGAGATTTTGCGGTAGAATCCCACGAAAATACCCCGTACAAGCTGCTTCCCATATATAAAATCGAGCCGAATCCCGATCAGCCCCGTCAGGATTTTGATGAACTGGAGCTGGAAGCGCTGGCAGAATCCATTGCCGAGCACGGCATTATTCAGCCGCTGACGGTGCGGGAGCTGGACTCCGGCTATTATCAGATCATCGCCGGTGAGCGTCGCTGGCGTGCCGCCAGATTGGCAAATCTGCAGGAAATTCCCGTGGTTGTGATCGAAGCCGATGACAAAAAGACCATGGAATTGGCGCTGATCGAGAATTTGCAGCGGCAGGATCTGAATCCCGTGGAAGAAGCTATGGGCTACCAGGCGCTGATGACCGATTACGGTCTGACCCAGGAAGAAGCCGCAGCCCGGGTGGGAAAATCCCGCCCCGCAGTGGCAAATTCCCTGCGTTTGCTGAAATTAAGCGATGCTTTGCTGGAAAAGGTTCGCTCCGGCGAGCTTTCCGCCGGTCATGCCCGGGCGCTGCTTTCGCTGAAATCCGAGAAGGATCAGCTGAATATCGCCCAGAAGGTTATCGCCCTCGGGCTTTCCGTCCGCCAGACAGAATTCCTGTGCAAAAGTATGTACACCAAACCCAAACGGGAAAATCAACCCACATTTGCCGTGGATTACATCGGCGAATGCGAAAAGAGCCTGAGTAAGCACCTGGGTCGCGGCGTGAAGATCGTCAACGGCAAGCGCAAGGGTCGCTTTGAGCTGGAATTTTACGGTCAGGACGACCTGCAGCACCTGCTGGACGCCCTGATGCAGATTAAAAAATAACCGCTGTTTCACGTGAAACAATGATACTAAGGAGTAAAAATTATGCTGGATATTCGTAAAATCAAGGAGAATCCCGACGCGGTAAAGGCCGGTCTGCGAGCAAAGGAAGCGGACTGCGACGCCATCGTCGACAAAATTCTGGAGCTGGACGTGCAGGTGCGCGGTCTGAAGACCTCCACCGAAACCAAAACCGCTGAGAAGAACAAGCTGGCCAAGGAAAACGGCAAGCTGTTCGGTCAGAAGAAGGGTATGGAGAAGCGGGGCGAGGACACCGCCGCTATCGACGCCATTATCGAGGAAAATAAGGCAAAATCCATTGCCATCGACGCCGCCATCGCTGACGACACCGCCAAGCTGAAGGATCTGAGCGTAGAATTCCGTACCGCAATGCTGAGTCTGCCCAACCTGCCGGATGCAGACCTGCTGCCCGGCGGTAAGGAGAACAACGAGCCCCTGCGTTATGTGGGCAAAAAGCCGGAATTTGACTTTGAGCCCAAGCATCACGTGGATCTTTGCACCAATCTGGGTCTGATCGACTACGAGCGGGGCGTCAAGCTGGCAGGCAGCGGCAACTGGATGTACACCGGTATGGGCGCGCAGCTGGAATGGGCGCTGCTGAACTACT
>JAZNNE010000076.1:0-8242 GCA_045580125.1 Faecousia sp.
ACGGTGCTGAAGCAAGAACCCACGGTGATCCGGCAGGTCATCAGTGAAGAAACGTCTAAGACGATGTGTGAGCTGTTGAACTCGGTAGATACCGAGGGAACGGCAAAAAATGCCTCTGTTGCCGGATATTCCATAGGGGGAAAGACCGGTACCAGCGAGAAAATCGACATATTTGTCGAGAGTGGCCAGCGTGGGCTGGATAAAATCGTATAATTTGTAGGGGTTGCGCCAATGGACAATCCGGAGTATATTGTATTAGTAGCTCTGGACACGCCATCGCGGCAAACGGGGATATACATTTCCGGCGGCGTGATGGCAGCACCCACAGTCGGTGCGGTGATGGCGGATATCCTGCCGTATCTGGGTGTGGAGCAGACCTTTGGTGAGGAAGATGCCTCCGGTCGGGTGATCGTAATGGATGACCTGACGGGTATGACCGCCGAGGAAGCGGAAAAACTGTTGAAGGAGCAATCTCTTTCCCTCCGTGTCATAGGGGAAGGGAAGACGATCACGGCTCAAATTCCTGCCGCCGGGCAGGAAATTGCCGGCAACAGCCAAGTGCTGATCTATTTGGGTGAGGAACCGCCTACGGACAATGTTGCCGTTCCCGATTTTATCGGTATGAACCGCCAGCAGGCGGCAGATGCGGCTGCACAGCTGGGATTGTATGTTCTGGTGGCGGGAAATACGGAGCTGTCGCCAAATGTAACTGTAACCGCCCAGGACATATCGCCGGGGGATACGGTGAAAATAGGAACAACGATCCGTTTGGAATTTGCGGACACAAAAGCTGCCGATTAAGGAGAAAACTATGAAGCTAAAGGAACTGCTGCAGGGCGTGGAGATCTTAGAATCCACTGCCGATATGGAATTGAATATCCGGCAGGTAGCCTACGATTCCCGCAAGGTGGATCGCGGCGATCTGTTTGTGGCGGTTTCCGGCTTTGCTACCGATGGCAACCGCTTTATTCCAATGGCATTTGAAAAGGGTGCTGCGGCGGTTGTTACCGCCAGTAAGCCTGAACAAAATGTACCGTACATTCTGGTAAAATCCGACCGGCTTGCGCTGGCGCAGATCGGCGGGAATTTCTTCGGAAAACCGGCGGAGGATATGCATATTATCGGCATCACCGGCACCAACGGCAAGACCTCCGCAACCTTGCTGCTCAAGCAGGTCTTGGAGAAGACCCTTGGCGTAAAAGTGGGCTTGATCGGTACAATGAGCAATCAGATCGGCGATGTGCAGCTCCCCTCGGAGCGCACCACACCGGAAAGCTTTGAACTGCAGAGCCTGTTTGCTCAGATGCGCTCTGCCGGCTGCAAATATGTGGTGATGGAGGTCTCCTCCCACGCCATTGCCTTGGAGCGGATCGGCGGTGTCCGGTTTGCTGTGGCGGCGTTTACCAACCTGACGGAAGATCATCTGGATTTCCACAAGACGATGGAAAACTACTGCGACACCAAGGCGCTGCTGTTCCAGCGCTGCGATAAGGCAGTAATAAACTGCGACGATGCGTATTTTGACCGCATTTGCGCCAAGGCAGAGTGCGATGTGCTGACCACATCCACCCAACAGGGTGATCTGGTGGCGGAAAATGTACAGCTGCAGGCAAACGGCGTATCCTTTACTGCCGTGACGAATAGCGAAAATGTTCAGGTCAAGCTGCCAATTCCCGGCAGATTTACAGTCTATAATGCCTTAACCGTTCTGGGCATTGCCCGTCAGTTGGGGATTTCTCTGGAAGATGCCGCAAATGCGTTGGCAGATGTTTCCGGCGTTAAGGGCAGAATCGAGGTCGTACCCACACCGGGCAAGGATTTTACCGTCCTGATCGACTATGCCCACACCCCCGACGGCTTGGAAAAGGTGCTGACCTCGGTGCGGGATTTCTGCAAGGGTCGGCTGATCGCCGTGTTTGGCTGCGGTGGCGACCGGGATCCCATCAAGCGCCCCATTATGGGTGCCATTGGCACCAAGCTGTCGGATATTGCGGTGATCACCTCGGATAATCCCCGCACAGAAGTGGCTATGGCGATCATCGAGGATATTTTGCAGGGTATCACGCCGGATATGGGTGAATATATTGTGATCGAAGATCGCACAAAAGCAATTCATTATGCTATGGACATTGCCCAAAAAGATGATATGATAGTACTGGCAGGCAAGGGTCACGAAACCTATCAGGAGATAAATGGCGTTAAGCACCATTTGGATGAACGGGAGATCGTGGCTCAGTACCTGACAGAAATGAGGAACTGATATGGGACGCATTACATTGCAGCAGGCTGCCCAATGGTGCGGCGGCTATGTTGACCCCAAATATGCAGACATTACATTCCTGGGCGCTAATAACGATACCCGTAAGCTCCAGCCGGGGCAGCTGTTTATTGCCTTGCAGGGTCAGCGGGACGGACACGATTTTATCCCCATGGCACTGGAAAAAGGCGCGGCTGCTGTGCTGTGTACCCACTGCGACGGCGATTTTCCTGCTATCGTGGTAGAAGATACCCGCATTGCACTGGGGGATATCGCCCGGGGTGAGTGTAAGCGCATCGGTATGAAAGTGGTGGGCGTTACCGGCTCTGTGGGCAAAAGCACCACCAAGGAAATGATCGCCTGCGTCTTAGACGGCACTTACCGGGTGGGGAAGACCCCCGTCAATCACAATAACGATATCGGTATGCCGATGGCGGTACTTTCTATGCCGGAGGATACCGAGATTGCGGTTCTGGAAATGGGTATGAACCATTTCCGGGAGATCGCCTATTTGACATCCATCGCGCTGCCGGATGTGGCGGTGATCATCAACATCGGCACGATGCATATTGAGCATCTGGGCTCTCAGGAGGGCATCCTGAAGGCAAAGCTGGAGATCCTGGAGGGAATGAATTCCGACGGACAGGTGATCCTCAACGGCGATGACGCGCTGCTGATGAATGTTCACAAGAAAACGGCGCTGAATGTAACGTATTTTGGCTCCGGCAATCCCAATTGCGGTGTGCGGGGCGAAAATGTGGTACAGCTGCCTGAAAAATTGACGTTTACCGCCTGCTGGGAGGGCAATTCCTTGCCCATCACATTGGCAATGGAGGGAGCGCACTATGTTCCCGATGCTCTTGCAGCGATTAGCGTGGGTCTGAAATTAGGCATCAGTCCTTCCGAAATCCAGGAAAGACTGGCAGCATTTCACAATTTGGCTGGGCGGCAGGAAATTCTGCACATAAAGGGCTATACTATCATCAAGGATTGTTATAATGCCGGTCCGGAATCTATGGCAGCATCGCTGGCTGTTTTGGGCAAAAAGCCCGGTCGCCGTATCGCGGTGCTGGGAGATATGCTGGAGTTGGGCGTTTGCACCCAGGCGGAGCATTACCGCATTGGCAGAATTGCTGCGGAAAATGCTGATCTCGTTCTGGCCTACGGTCCTAACAGCCCGCGAGTTGTAAGCGGTGCGCTGACCGGCGGTATGACGGATACCAAGGCGTTTTCCTTTACAGACAGAGATCGCTTGATCGAAACGTTGAAGCAATTGGCGAAGCCCAATGATGTGCTGCTGTTCAAGGGCAGCCACGGTATGCATATGGAATTGGTCCTGGAAGGCTTTTTGAAAGAAGATACATAAGCGGAGGAATGAAGCAATGACTAAAATCATCATTACGGCTTTGATCGCCGGTGCATTGAGTGCGCTGATCGGCTTTTTACTCCTGCCGGTGCTGCGGGCACTGAAGGCGGGACAATCCATTCGTGAGGTTGGTCCTACCTGGCACAATAATAAGGCCGGCACACCTATGATGGGCGGTTTGATGTTCATTTTTGCGCTGATTATCTGCTTGCTGATCGCGATTCCCGTAATGGAGGATTATTCGGTATTTTACGTGCTGGCTTTGGCACTGTGCTTTGGCCTGATTGGCTTTTTGGACGATTTTACAAAGGTCAAGTTTAAGCGTAATCTGGGCTTGACAGCCATTCAGAAGATGCTGCTGCAGATGGCAGTTTCTGCCATCTTCCTGTATGCGCTGTATCGGCAGGGTACGCTGGTTACGGACCTGTATATTCCCTTTGTGAATGTCAGTATTGCACTGCATCCGCTGCTGTATATCTTTGTCGCTATGTTCATTATGGTCGGCTGTGTCAATGCGGTGAACCTGACCGATGGCGTTGACGGTCTGTGCGGCAGCGTCAGTGTTCCGGTTATGGTCTTCTTTACCGCGGCAGCATTTGCGCAGAACAAGCTGGATCTGGCACTGATGCCGGCGGCACTGGTGGGTGCGCTGATCGCATATCTGTTCTACAATTGGCATCCTGCCAAGGTGTTTATGGGTGACACCGGTTCGCTGTTTCTTGGCGGTGCGGTATGCGCGCTGGCATTTGCACTGAATATGCCGCTGATTTTGCTGCTGGTGGGCTTTGTTTACCTGATGGAGACGCTGTCCGTTATTTTGCAGGTGGGTTATTTCAAGCTGACCCACGGCAAGCGTCTGTTTAAGATGTCTCCCATCCACCATCATTTTGAGATGTGCGGCTGGAAAGAGGTCAAGATCGTTCTGGTATTCACCGCTGTAAGCTTGGTGATGTGTCTGATTGCCTGGTTTGGCATTCAGGGTTTCAATATGGCATAACCTGAAAGGAGACTTTTATGGCTGCAGATAAGGGTCTGTATGCCAAAGAGAACCGCCAACCGTTTCGGGCAGGCGCAAGTGTGGACATCCCGTTTTTAATTCTGCTTTTGCTGCTGCTGACGGTGGGGCTTGTTATGCTCTATAGCGCCAGTTCTGCCCAAAGCCAGTATGATACCGGCTATCTAAGCTCTACAAAATACCTGCAAAAGCAGGCAGTTTGCGCAGGCTTGGGACTTGTCTGTATGTTTTTATTCAGCCGCATTCCGGCATCCTTTTGGTTCCGTTATGCGTGGCCGATCTACGGCATCAGCATATTGCTGCTGCTGTCAGTGCTGGTGATGGGGCAATCTGTCAACGGTGCCACCCGCTGGATCAATATCGGCGGGATTCAGTTCCAGCCGTCGGAGATCGCAAAATTTACAATGATCGTGCTGTTTGCGCGGCTGACCCGGAATTTTGGCGCAGATACGGGGAAATTCCGCTATGGTGTACTGGGTTTCGGTGGGGCGCTGATGGGCATTTTGGTGCCGTTGGCGCTGGAGAAGCATCTGTCGGCAATTATGCTGATGGGTGCGGTTGCTGTGGTGATGATGTTTGTCGCCGGAACAAAAATGAAATGGCTTTTTGCCGGAGCGGGGATTGCAGCCGCATTCGTTTTGGTGTATATTTCTTTTATGGGCTATGCCGGCGACCGGGTTACGGCATGGCTGCATCCGGAGCAGGATCCCGGGGATACCGGCTATCAGATCCTGCAATCGCTGTATGCCATCGGCTCCGGTGGCTTATTTGGGCTGGGATTCGGCAAATCAAGACAGAAATATCTGTATCTGCCGTTCCAGTATAACGACTACATTTTTGCAATCATCTGCGAAGAATTGGGACTTTTTGGTGCGATTATGATCGTTGCCTTGTTTTGTGCCTTGATTCTTCGGGGCTATTGGATCGCGCTGCACGCTTCTGATCGGTTCTCCACCGTACTGGCGGCGGGACTGATCACATTGATCGCGGTGCAAACGATCCTAAACTTAGGCGTTGTTACCAATTTGCTCCCGTCTACGGGAATCGCGCTGCCGTTTTTCTCCTATGGCGGCACAGCGCTGGCAGTAAACTTGGGAGAAATGGGCGTTGTGTTAAGCATCTCCCGCCAGCGCAATCAGATAAAGAAACAGGAGGTTTTCCTATGAATGTGATATTTACCTGCGGCGGTACCGGCGGTCATATCAACCCCGCCATCGCAGTTGCCAATATTTTACGTGAGCGCCATCCTGACAGCAAGATCCTGTTCATCGGCGCGAAGGGACATATGGAAGAACAGCTGGTTCCCAATGCCGGCTTTGAGCTGAAATGCCTGGAGATCAGCGGTATGAGCAGGGGAAAGAGCCTTTCAGCTGTGAAGAAGAACCTGAAAGTCGTTTCCCAGACCGTGAAAGCGGTGAAGCAGTGCAAGAAGATCATCCGCGAATTCGGCGCAGATGCCATTATCGGCACCGGCGGCTATGCCTGCTATCCTGCGTTGAAGGCCGGTACACAGATGAAAATTCCCACTTGCGTCCACGAAAGCAACGCAATGCCAGGCTTGACGACCAGAATGCTCTCTGACAAGGTTACCCGGATGCTGATCTGCTTCCCGGAAAGCGCCAAGCATTATAAGCACCCCGAAAAGGTGGAAACGGTGGGTATGCCTATCCGCCGGGAATTTGTCTACACCGATAAGGCAGCTGCCCGCAAGGAGCTGTGCATCGGCGATAAGCCGCTGGTGGTTTCCGCTTTTGGCAGCCTGGGTGCAAAGAAAATGAATGAAACTGTTGCCGAAATGCTTGCTCTGGAAAAGGAAGAAAATTTCCCCTTCCATCACATTCACGCCACCGGCAAATTCGGCTGGGAGTGGATGCCGGAAAAGGTAAAAGAAGCGGGCATTGCCGTGGAAAATTGCCCCAATCTGGATATGCGGGAGTATATTTACAATATGCCCGATGTAATGGCTGCAGCAGATGTGATCATCAGCCGCGCCGGCGCATCCAGCTGTAATGAGATCGCCGCTTCCGGTACGCCTGCGATTTTGATCCCGTCGCCCAATGTTACCGATAACCATCAGGAGAAAAACGCAAGAGTTCTGGCAGACCGCGGCGGTGCTGTGCTGCTTTTGGAGAAGGATTGCACAGCCGAGGCACTTTATGATGCTGTAAAATCCCTGCTGGCGGATCAGAACCGGCGGGATCATATGAGTACGGTCCTTCGCGGCAGTGTCATTTTGGATTCCGCAGAGCGCATCTGCGACATTTTGGACGAACTTACGAAACACAAAAGCTGACCGGGAAGGGAAACGCTATGGATACCAAACAAAAGAAAAGACCGGCCTCCGGAAAAACCCGGAAAAGACCAGCGAACAGACCGGTAGCGAAGTCTGCAAAAAAAGCGGCGAAGCAGCCGACACCGAAAAAGGAAGAACCCAAAATTTCTTCGGATGTGGTATATCTGCCGCCGAAGCCTTTTAACCGCAGCCGGCTGGCATTGCGCCTGATTACCGTTGTCGCGGTGGTGTTGGCGGTGTTCTTCAGCCTTGCGGTGTACTTCAAGGTTGGCGAAACCGTGACTGACGGCGGCTCTGTCGTCAATATCGAGGTTATCGGTGAAGAAAAATATACGGAGGAGGAGATCATCAACGCCTCCGGTATCAAACCGGGTGATCATCTGCTGTTTTTGGGAAGAACCAGGGTCGGCGGAAAGATCATCTCTGCGCTTCCGTATGTGAAGACTGTCCGGATCGGTATAAAATTACCGGATACGGTAAAGATTGAGATTGAAGAGGTAGACGTTACTTATTCGCTGAAAGCATCCGATGGAAGCTGGTGGCTGATGAGTGCTGACGGCAAGATCGTGGAGCAGGCGCAAAACGGGGAAGAAAGCCGCCACACCAAGATTTTAGGCGTTCAGCTGGATAGCCCCAAGGTGGGGCAGACCGCTGTGGCGTGGGAGAATCCCGTGCCGCCGACCGATGAAAACGGCGAAACTGTTCCCGTAACCGTTACCGCGGCAGAACGTCTGAATGCGGCGATCAGCATTTCCGGCTTCTTGGAGCAGAACAGCATCATTGGCAAGGTTGCCAGCGTCGATGTCAATTATTTGATGGATATTCAGCTGTGGTACGGCAATCAGTATCAGGTTTTACTGGGCAGTACGGATCAGCTTGGCGTGAAAATCGCCACAATGAAGGCGGCGGTTGCCCAGGTGCAATACAACGAAGGAATCCTGGATATTCGCGACCCGGGCAACATTTTGTTCAAGGAATTCACTTGATTGGATAAAAATGTGAAAAAACTTGCCGAAAAATAAAAAATTATCTAAATTTGATATTGACCTAACGGACTTTTCACGATAGAATATAGGGGTACCATTGTAATTTCAAGCGGTATGGATTTCCAGCCGCGAACGATACATAGGAGGAGAGCATATGTCTGATTTTCAGGAGCGCGTTGTTAAGATCAAGGTAATTGGTGTTGGCGGCGCAGGCAACAACGTTATCAACCGCATGATCGATGCCGGTGTTGAGGGCGTAGATTTCGTCGTTATTAACACTGATAAGCAGGATCTGAACAAGTCCAACTGCAAGAATAAACTCCAG
>JAZNNE010000077.1:0-31694 GCA_045580125.1 Faecousia sp.
GAAGGACGCAGGGTATTTATTATTCCGCAATATACGCGCCGACGATCTCGGCGTAATAAGCATAGTGATGGTCGCCGTTGGGATAGTAGCGATCCAAAATATTCTGGGGCATTGTGTCCAAGGTCTGCTCCACGCGGTACAGCACCTTACATTCCAATGTCAGAGGCAGCTCCCGAATACCGGGTGTTGCAATATTCAGCGGCTCCTCGAGGGTCAGTCCCAGTTCCTTGATCTTATCCATATCTCTGCCGGATTTGGTGCCGCAAACGCCCAAAATCTTGGTGTCAAAATCTCCATAGGGGATGTTTACGGTGAATTCCCCGCTGTTTTCGATCATTTGGTGGGTATGGCGGCTGCCGCGGACGTAGGCGACGAAGACGGGTCTGCCCCATTCAACGCCCATAGTTCCCCAGCCGATGGTCATAGTATTGACCTTGCCGCCTGCCTTGGTGGTGAGCAAAATGCCCTTGGACATTGCCTTGCAAATATCGCCGGCATAATCGAATGCGTCGATGATCTTCTTCATTTTTACATCCTCCTCAACACAGGAATCATTTCACTGCAATCCTTCAGCACCAAATGGGGTTTATCCGCAGAAGCCTGCAGAATTTCTTCCGTGGTCTCGCCGCTGAGCACCAGCACCGTCAGCGCGCCGGCATTCAGGCCGCTTTTAATATCCGTATAGATCCGGTCGCCGATGACCGCCGTCTGTTCGGGGTCAAAGCCGCACTTTTCCATCGCAAGCTGGGGCATCAGCGCCGAGGGCTTGCCGATGAACAGCGGTCGCTTGCCGCTGACATTATACAGCATATCGCTGACACTGCCGCAGTCCGGCACGCTGCCGAATTCCGTAGGGCAAACGTAATCGGGATTGGTGGCGATATAGGGAATATCCCGTGTGCACAGCATTTTCGACACGTCGTGCAGCTTCCGGAAGGTCAGTTCCGTGTCGAAGCCGCTGACGATCACCTCGCATTTTTCGGTATCGTCGGTGATTGCAAAGCCTTCCTTTTCCAGCTCATTTTTCAGCGACTGGGTGCCACTGACATACAGCCGCTTACCGGGATAATTCTTTTTCAGATAATAGGCGGTTGCCTGCGATGAGGTCATAAAATCGTCGTATTCCGCCGCGATTCCCATAGATCCCAGCTTCTTAATGTAGTCTTCAACACTTTTAGAAGAATTGTTGGTCATAAACATATACCGACCGCCGGTTTCCCGGATAGTACGCAGCAATTCCTGCGTAAAATCAAACAACCGGTTGCCCAGATAGAGCGTTCCGTCCATATCAAACAAAAACAGCTTACAGCTATTCAAACGCTCCATTTCTTGCACCTCAATCTTCCCAAAGACAATTCCAATTCTGAATAAAATACTCAACGCCGGAATACACCGTCGTTACCACAATTACCGCCGTTACAACCCAGGCGACCCAGATCGTGGCGGGAAATGCCATCCAAACGCAAATGCCGATCATCGTGCTGGCGGTTTTTACCTTACCGCTCCAGCCGGCAGCAATCACTTTTCCCTTGCCAACTGCTACAAGCCGCAGTCCGGTAACCGCAAATTCCCTGGTAAGTACGATCATCAGCGCCCATGCCGGCATAGTGCCCCATTCGCAGAACATTACCATCGCGGCGATGGTCAGCAATTTGTCAGCCAAAGGATCCAAAAACTTACCGAAATCGCTGATTTGGTTGCGTTTTCTGG
This sequence comes from Faecousia sp., assembly GCA_045580125.1. GTDB lineage: Bacteria > Bacillota > Clostridia > Oscillospirales > Oscillospiraceae > Faecousia. The sequence continues at coordinate 1,711 of JAZNNE010000077.1, forward strand.
CGATTTGACCGTCAATATAGTCTGTAATGCTTGCCAAAATAAAGATAAGCAAGGACAGCCACATCCAAATACCGGGCACGCCGGCGCCCAGGTACATAAACACCATCAAAAGCGGGATGAATGCCACCCGGGCCAATGTAATTTTACTTGCCAATGTCATTGCTTATTCCTCCACAATAAATCCGGACAGATCGCCCTCGATCAGTCCATCTATTTCTACTGTTACAAAACTTCCTTCTGCCAATGCTTCCTCACTGGCGATCCAGACGCGACCGTCAATTTCCGGCGAATCTGCATAGGTGCGACCGAAATACTGCTCGTATTCCTCGTCATACCCATCGATGAGAATCTCCATTTTCATACCCATCAGGCTTTCGCTGTAGGAATCCATAATGGCAGACTGAATGGTCTGCACCATTTCCGCACGTTCAATGGCGACCGACAGATCCGGATGCTCCATCTCGGCGGCAGGTGTTCCCTCCTCCGGTGAGAACGGGAATGCGCCTACGCGCTCTAGCCGCTGCGTTTTCAAAAATTCGCACAGCTCGATGAATTCCTCCTCACCCTCACCGGGAAGACCGGTGATAACACTGGTGCGCAGCACCAGATTGGGAATTCTTGCGCGAAGCTTGGCAAATAAGCTTTCCAAGAAGGCTCTGTCGCCGCGGCGATTCATCAGCTTCAGAATCTTGCTGTTGCAGTGCTGGATGGGAATATCCAAATATTTGACGATCTTCGTCTCGCCGGCCATTACCTCAATAAAATCATCGTCAATTTCGTCGGGATACACATAATGCACCCGGATCCAGTGCAATTCTTCAATCTTGCAAAGTTCCCGCAGAAGCTGGGGCAGCAGTCTTTTATGACCGGGCAGATCTGTGCCGTAACGGCTGGTATCCTGCGCCACAACGATCAGCTCTTTTGCGCCGGACGCTGCCAAAAGACGGGCTTCATACAGCACATCGTCCATCTCACGGCTGCGGAATTTTCCCCGCAGATACGGAATAATGCAGTAGCTGCAGCGATTGTCGCAGCCCTCTGCGATCTTCAGGAATGCATAATGTTCCGGAGTCGTTAAAATGCGTCCAATTTCCTGCTCAGGGGTGTCAATAGAACCAAAATCAAATACACTTTCACCGCTCAGCAGTGCCTCGACAGCTTCTACGATCTTGTGGTAGCTGCCGGTACCAAGGACACCGTCCACCTCCGGCAGCTGCTCCAGAATCTGCTGCTGATAGCGCTGAGAAAGACAGCCGGTAACCAGGATTTTGCCAACGTGACCCTCCGCCTTCAGCGCGGCAGTCTGCAGAATATGTTCAATTGCCTCCGCTTTTGCCGAATCAATGAAGCCGCAGGTGTTGATCACCACCACATCACAGCCGGCAACTCCGGCACAAACCGTGTGCCCAGCCTCCTGAATGCGGTACATCATCCGCTCGCAATCTACTTGATTTTTCGCACAGCCAAGGGAAATAAACCCGATATTCGCCATTTTATTCCTCCGGGATAGAATCTGCGTCGAGAGAAAGCTGCTCCAATCCCCGTTTGATCTGTCCATAGCGATGACCGCGGCGCAAAAGCGCGTCGATTGCGCGCTTTATGTCCTTGGCATCGGCATCTGCGGACAAACGGGAACGCAGAAATTCCAAAATTTTATCCTCCTGCTCCGGATAGTCCTCCAGAGCCGCATCCCAATATTCCTTGGGGATCCGTTTTTCGTAAAGCGCCTGCTTGGCGCGCGCCAGACCGTAGCCCTTACGAACGCAGCTGCTGACGATTTGTTCAGCAGTTTTTGCATCGTCTAAAAGTTCCAGATCGCTCATCCACTGCACAGCCTCCTGTGCCTGCGTGGGGTCTTCACCTTTTTGCACCAGCCGGCGCTGCAGCTCCCGCTTGGAGATGCTGGAGGCGGATACGATCCGCACCGCCCGCATTTTTGCAGACATTTTTCCTGCAGCTTCCCGGAGCTTTTTCAGCTGTTCATCGTCTAAATCAAGACCGGCATACAGCGAAAAATCCTCCACCGTCTGGCGGTAAAGCCGCATTGCAGAGCCGTCCTCGAACCGGACGGTGTATCTACCCGACCGATCCGCAGAGGCGGCAATTTTCTCAATCCTCATCATCGAAATCGTCGGCGCTGACGGCAATGGGCTTCTGCGCAGCAGTTGCCGGTGTCTTTGCGACCAAGGATGCCTTCATAAGATTCTCCCGAACCTTCGCTTCTACTTCTTCAGCAACGTCGGGATTGGTCTGCAGGAAAGTCTTAACGCTGTCCTTGCCCTGACCGATGCGCTCATCGCCCATGCTGAACCAGCTGCCGGATTTCTGTACAATATCCATCTCCACAGCCAGATCCACCAGCTCGCCCCACTTGCTGATACCCTGACCGTACATAATGTCAAAGTATGCCTCACGGAACGGAGGTGCCACCTTGTTCTTGACCACCTTAACACGGGTGCGGTTGCCGATGACATTGCCGCCCTCTTTGATGGCTTCTGTACGGCGCACATCGAGACGGACGGAAGAATAGAACTTCAGCGCATTACCGCCGGTGGTGGTCTCGGGGTTGCCGTACATCACGCCGATCTTCATACGCAGCTGGTTGATGAAGATAACAACGCAGTTGGTCTTTGCGATGGTACCTGCCAGCTTACGCAGTGCCTGACTCATCAGCCGGGCCTGCAAACCGACAAAAGTATCGCCCATTTCGCCCCCGATCTCCTGCTTGGGCACCAGAGCCGCTACAGAGTCCACAACAACGGCATCCACAGCACCGGAACGTACCAGTGCGTCGGTAATTTCCAGCGCCTGCTCGCCGGTGTCGGGCTGAGAGATCAGCATATTGTCGGTATCTACGCCCAGAGCAGCGGCATAGACGGGATCCAGAGCGTGCCCGGCGTCCACGAAGGCAACCTCGCCGCCCATTTTCTGCGCTTCTGCCAGAATGTGCAGCGCCAGCGTGGTCTTACCGGAGGATTCCGGTCCGTAAATCTCAATAATTCTGCCCTTGGGAACACCGCCGATGCCCAGCGCGGCATCCAGCGCCAAAGAGCCGGTGGGGATCGCATCCACATTCATATCGGGACGGTCGCCCAAACGCATAACTGTTCCCTTACCAAAGTTCTTCTCGATCTGAGAGATGGCGGTAAGCAGCGCCTTCTTCTTATCGGATGCAGGGGTGGGTGCTTCATAAGCTGTTTTTTTCGTTGCCATATTAATCTTCCTTCCGTTGGGCAATGACTGCCCTTTCTCTGTCATTATAATCTCTGGAACGCTCCAGAATGGTATACTGATTTTCTTCCAAGATCCCGCAGACCGCATCGCCCTGCCCCATACCGAATTCGAAGCAAAGGTAGCCGCCGGGTCGCAGCGCGTTCTTGTAATTTTTCGCGATGGCGCGGTAGAAATCCAGTCCGTCATCGCCGCCGAACAGTGCCAGATGGGGCTCGTATTTCGAAACGCTGTCGTCCAGTTCCTGCATTTCCTGCGCCGTGATATACGGCGGATTGGAAACGATCAGATCAAATTCCCCCAGGAATGCATTGGGCTTTTCCAAGGCATTCGCTGTTACACAGCTGACTCGTGCACTGAGCTGATTGCGGACGATATTTTTCTTCGCTACAGCCAACGCATCCCGGGAAATGTCTGCCAAGGTAACTCTGGCATTTTTCACCTGATCTGCAATCGCCAGACCGATACAGCCCGAGCCGGTGCAAAGATCCAGAATTCTGGGTTTGCCCTCTATCTGCCGTGCCGCGGAAATCGCCAGCTCTGTAACAGCGCAGGTGTCGTCCCGCGGTATCAGGACATTTTTATCCACATTCAGCTTTAGACCGTAGAACTCCCACTCGCCCAAAACATAGGCAAGGGGCTCTCCTCTCAAGACCCGTACCGCCAGAAACGGCAGCTGGGCGCAAACCTCCTCCGGGGCATAAAGGCTGCCGTCAGACAGTATCTGTTCCCACGTCAAACCGCTGATGTGGCATAGCAGCTGGCGGGCAATAAATCCCGCTTCCTGGGTATCATTTGCCTGCAGCAAGGTCGAACGTGTATCCAAATACAGCTGAGAATATGTCTTTACCAACGGTCATCCCCCTCGTTTTCCGGGAGTACCTCTGTAACCGCGCGAATGGCGACTTCGATCATCGAATCGTCCGGCTCATTGGTGGTAAATTTCTGCATTAGCATACCGGGGGCAGTCAAAATGCGGGTAAACCAGTTATCGTGCTTACCTGCCCAGCGGTTAATTTCATAAGTTACTGCAACCACCAACGGCAGCAACAGCAGCTTATAGACGATCATAATCAACCGATACAAAACGCTGCCGCGCATCAGCTCCAGCATTGGGACAGCAGTCAGCAATGCCGACGATGCTACAGAGAACACCAGTATCGAGATCACCATAACCACCAGCAGGAAGCTTGTGCCGCACCGGGGATGCAAACGGGTCTGAGTGCGTACATTCTCCACAGTTAAGGGCAAACCCGCCTCATAACAGCGTATGGTCTTGTGCTCAGCGCCGTGGTAGGCAAAAACACGCCTCATTTCGCCCATTCGGGATACCAGCACCATATACAAAATGAAGATGGTGATCCGGATCAAGCCTTCGATCAGGTGCAGTACGACATTATTGTGGACGATCCCGTCGAAGAAGCCGGAGATCACGGCAGGGAGCAGGAAAAACAGGAGAACGGACACGCCCAGACCTATCGCTACAGCAAGGCCAACCAGACATTTCTGAAACTTTTCATTTCCCAGCTTTTTCTCCAGCCAGCGGTCAAATTTGGAGGGCTGTGCCTCTTCCAGTTCCGGATTCAGATCGGCACTGTGCATCAGCGCTTTTACGCCCACAACCTGAGAGTCAAAGAAACTCACTGCGCCGCGAATCAGCGGCCAGTTTGTAATGGCCCCCTTAGGTCTGACCTTTCTGGGCGTTACCTTTACGTCAAGCTCATCGCCTTTGCGAACAACAATGGCGTCCTTCTGGGGACCGCGCATCATAATTCCTTCGATCAGTGCCTGTCCGCCGATCATTGTCTTGAATTTTTCACAGCAGGGTTGTACATCTTTTTTCTTCATAAGTCCTCACTTATTGGAACGCGGGCAAGCGCACCGTTACCAGTGTGCCACCGCCTTCCGCGTTTTCAAGCGTCAGCGAACCGCTATGCAAATTCACGATCTCCTCGCAAACTGCCAGACCGATACCGGTTCCGCGGTTTTTCATACTGCCTCTGTAAAATTTCTTCTTGACCAGAGGTAATTCGTCCTCCGGAATACCGGGACCGTAATCCCGGATCTGAATGACAACATCCCGTCCATCCATAAAGATAGATGCATCAATCTTCTTGCCCTCACCGCCGTGTTTCGCGGCATTATCCAGAATGTTCAGGAACACCTGACGCATTCTTTCGTGATCGCAGGAAATATCGGGAATGTCGTCTTCATTTTCAATATATTCCAGCTCGATTCCATCCTGCGACGCCCGGCTCGAGTACATAAATACCGTGTCCTCAAACTCGCCGCGGATATCATAAAGCTCCATATTCAGCGTCATACGACCGTCCTGGATGCGGTTAAAATCCAAAAGATCCACAACCATTTCCGTCAGCCGCTTGCCTTCGCGCAGAATGATCCGCATTCCCCTGCGTGTATCCGGATCCAGCGTATCGCCGGCAAGTAATGTTTCGCTCCAGCCGGTGATGGACGTCAGCGGCGTGCGCAGCTCGTGGGAGAGCGAGGAAATGAAATCCCGCTGTACCTTCTCATTCTGGCTGATTTGCATCGACATTTCATTGATGGTATCAGCAAGCTCTCCGATCTCATCGTCGTACTTTGTTTGGATCTGGCTTCCGTAGCTGCCGGCAGCGATCCTCTGTGCCTTTTCCGTAATTTCCGCCATGGGCACGACAATCGAGCGGATGTAATAATTGCTGCTGAGTATCACTACGATCACAACTACTGTCAGCGCCAGCAATGCACACAGTGCAACAAAGGCGATCTGCCGATCCACCAGCTTTGTGGATGTAACATAGCGAAGGACGCCGATCACTTCACCGTTGTTGTAGACCATCGCCTTGCTGATCGCCATAACCCGTTCGCCTGTGATCGGGTCTTTGCCAACAAATTTGCCCACGTCCCGTGTGGTAATGGCTTGCTCAATATCGGTAGTTTCCGGAGATTCGCCCATCCAATCGCCGTAGGAGGTTGCAACCACCTTCCGGCTGGAGTCGATGAACTGAAGCTCCAGCTTATCCTTTTCTGCATAGGATTTTGCATAGTTGATGCAGGATTGGTAGAAATAATTATAGTCCTGCTGAACATTTTCAGAGAAGAAATTTGCGGTGTTTCCGGCGCGGTAGCGCATATCAGTTTCCAGTGCAGAGTAATAATACACACCAAACGCCGCCGACACCGCGAATACGCAGGCCAAGCCAAAAATGCAGACTACGCCTACCGTATTCATTAACCAGCGTCTTCTCAACGAGCCTGCCTTTTTCATCTCAACCCTCTTTTTCCGGGGTTATCGACCCCATTGATAACCGTGTCCCCAAACCGTCATAATGTAATCGGGATTCTGGGGATCATCCTCAATCTTGATCCGCAAGCGGCGGATATTCACGTCAACGATCTTCAGATCGCCCACATAATCTCTGCCCCAAACCATTGCCATAATATTTTCTCTGGACAGCGGCTTGCCGGGATTTTGCATAAACAGCTTCATAATGGCATATTCGACCTGGGTCAAACGCACCTTGACATCATTCTTTTCCAGGCTGTGATTGCGCAGATTCAGGCTGAATGGACCTTCCTTGAGAATGTCGTAAGGAACTTTGGTGTCGGTGCCGACTCTTCTGAACAGCGCATCGATGCGTGCCGTCAGCTCTGCAGGAGAAAAGGGCTTGGTAACATAGTCATCAGCGCCGGTCATCAGTCCCGTAACCTTATCGATCTCCTGCGTACGTGCGGTAAGCATAATGACACCGATCTTCATACCGCTGGCGCGAATGCGGCGGCACACCTCAAAGCCATCAATATCCGGCAGCATAACGTCCAGAATCGCCACACCAATGTCCGGATTTTGCTCCAGCTTGTCCAGCGCCTCATAGCCTGTGCCTGCCTCTAAAACCTCGTATCCTGCCCGCTTCAGATTGATAACCACAAAGCTGCGAATATTGGCTTCGTCTTCCAGAATTAAAACTCTTTTCATATCTACACCTCTTACATTATTCCTAAATTCCAGTCGTCAACGATCAAATGGAAACTATCGATCAAGCTCTCCTGGGTCATACCGTAGGCTGCAGATGCCACCTCCAGCTTGACAGCATAAATTGTGGATTCGTTTCTGTAAACGACGAATCGGTTATCTTCCAGCGCTTGCTCCTCCCGACGCTGACCGGTCAGCACATACAGCGTCATCAGCTTTTGACCCCGTTGATTTTCTTCATCCCAAAGACCAAATTCATAGCTGTTGCCCCGCTGGGCGGCGGTAAGATCCCCTGCAATGGCAGGGTCCACCCGCAAATACCATCTTCCGACGAAATTATGATAAGTGTACATTTTGTCCACCGTTGTGCCGTCGGAATTCAGGGCATACCACCGGATCACGTACTGGGTCTCATCGCTTTGCGCATTTTCTGCCGAAGCCAGGGAGATCAGACTGGGCAGTTCCAGTGCGCCATCGCCGTCCAGATCATCGGCGTAGACATAGTAATTACGGATCGTCTGCACACTTGTTCCGGATTCTGCCGACAGGGAGACATTGGTCAGATTGCCGTCGATCAACGCACATACGTCGGTGATGATGGCATTTGCATCCAAACCGCTGGCAATATATACTGCCGCAGGGCCGTCGTTCAGCTTGCTTAAAACAATGCGCTTGATATTATCGGAAGATGCTGACAGAGAAACCTCGTGAGAGCGCTCAATGGTACCATTTCTGCCGAAAAACATCTCTGCAACACATTTGGAGGTATCTACAAGATTCGGGCGAATCACGAAAATCTCACCCAGATCATTTTCGTCCAGGTCGCTGCAAAGAAACCGGGAATAGTTCGTTGTAAGAATTCGCTCCATCTGCCCGTCTACCATCTGAAATACCGACATGGATTTCAGAACCTGATCGCTGACCTGATGCCCTACCACCAACTGAACACCGCTGCCGGAATGGATCTTGGTATAGGCAACCTGGTCAAAAGAAAGTCCGATCAGCTCAATGGTATCCTGCAGCCAATATTCCTCACCGTCGCCGCTGAAGATATAGATGCGCAGAGGTTTTTCTGCCGAATTACTCTTGGCAAACAGCAAGTATTCATTATTTCCGTCGCCGTCCAGATCGGCAGTCTGCATCGTCTGCTGATGCTCACCGCTGGACGGAGCCGCATATTCCCAGCCGGTCATCGCGCTTTGCATTACCGACTGCAGATTGGTATAGCCCTCCGAGCGCTTTGGTAAGCTGTAGAACTCATTGACTGTGCGGAAGCTGCAGCCGGTCAGGAGCATAATGACCGCCACCACGGCAGCAAGACTCCGTATTCTTTTCACAGCGATCATCACTCCTTATGTTTATTATAGTACAAATTTTCGAAAATGTAAAGTTATTTCAGCACGACGTTGCTTTCCCCCAGCAGACTCTTCAGTTCATCGATCATCGTACTGTCAAGGCTTGCTTTTGCGCCAACCAATTTACGGGTGTCGGCGAAGAAAACCTTAACCGTGTTGTTGCCGGGGAACATATTCACGATCGCCCGCACCTTCTGGAATCTGGGGTCGGACTCCCCTGCCAACTGCAGATACAATGTATCCGCCGGTGCTGCCTTTGGGGTTTCCTGAGTGATCGGCGCGTTGTCAGTATAGTCCGTGATGGGGCGCGCCCGATTGATGACGATCTGCGGCTCTTTTTCGTCACGGATCGACAGCCGACCGGTGATCACAACAGCGCTGTTCTCCCGTAAATAGCCACCGTACTGACTCAGCACATTGGAAAACGCCAGCATTTCGATGGCTGCTGTGTCATCTTCCAGTGTTACATACGCCATCATAGAGTTATTGCGGGTAGTCTTCATCTTAACGCTTTGCACGATGCCCGCCACGCTGACGATAGAATCATCAGCATAGGTGCTGTCCTCGCTCATCAGCTTACCGATGGGCACAACGTGGGTATTGCGAAGATACTGGCGGTAATCGTCCATAGGATGCCCGGACAGATAGATTCCAGTGGTTTCCTTTTCCAGCGCCATCAGATCCGCCTTGTTCATCTCCGGCAGCTTGGGAATCGGAATGGCAGACGCCTTATCGTCTGCATCCAACATACCAAACAGACCCATCTGCCCATCCAGATTCTTCTTTCTGGAGGCAGAAACGCTGTCCATCATACTCTCGTACACCGCCAGCAGCTCGCTGCGGTGATAGCCGAAACAGTCCATTGCGCCGCACTTAATGAAATTTTCCACAGCGCGCTTGTTCAGCTCGCCCTCACCCATTCTCTGCAGGAAATCTTCCAGGGATTTGAATTCGCCGCCTTCTGCACGACGGGCCGCCATAGTACGGATCAGCCCGCGTCCTACATTCTTCACCGCGCCCAAACCGAATCGGATCGCATCTCCCTCAACGGTAAAGGTATCGGAAGAATGGTTAATATCCGGAGGCAATACGGGAATTCCCATACTCTTACACTCGGCAATGTAGCCGGATACCTTCTCCGCAGAATCCAGCACAGAGGTCATCAGCGCCGCCATATACTGCTTGGGATAATGGCACTTAAGATACGCCGTCTGATATGCGACCGTGGCGTAACAGACCGCGTGCGCCTTGTTAAAGGCATAGTTGGCGAAGGCAACGATCTCGTCGTAAATGGACTGGGCAACAGATTCGGAAATACCGCGGTTGATACAGCCGGGGATCCCCTGCTTTTCGTCGCCGTAAACAAAGGTCTGGCGCTCTGCATCAATGATCTTCTGCTTCTTTTTGGAGATCGCGCGGCGGATATTATCCGCCTGACCCATAGAATAGCCCGCCAGGGAGCGGAATATTTCAATCACCTGCTCCTGATAAACGATGCAGCCGTAGGTAACCTTCAAAATCGGCTCCAACAGCGGCGTCTTATAGGTAACCTTGCTGGGATTCAGCTTATTGGAAATAAACTGGGGGATCGAGTCCATAGGACCGGGGCGATACAGCGCCACCACAGCGGTAAAGTCTTCGATGGAAGACGACTTCATTCCCACGCAGACACCGGTCATACCCGCAGATTCCAGCTGGAACACGCCCTGAGTCTTACCCTCAGCCACCATCGCAAAGGTTTCCGCGTCATCGTCAGGAATATTGTCCATTGAGAACTCCGGATCAAACTGCTTGATCTGATTTTCCGCGTCCTTGATAACCGTCAGGTTGCGAAGACCCAAAAAGTCCATTTTCAATAAACCCAGTTCCTCGATGGTGGTCATGGTATACTGGGTGACCATCGTTTCATCGTTTCGTGCCAGAGGAACGTAGGTATGCACCGGATCTGCCGTGATCACAACGCCGGCGGCGTGGGTCGAGGTGTTTCTGGGCATACCCTCAAGGCTCATAGCGGTATCCACAAGCTTCTTGACCTGCTCGTCCCCGTCGTACATTTCCTTCAGCTTGGGGCTGATCTCCAGCGCCTGCTTCAGTGTGATGTGCAGCGGCATTGTGGGCACCAGCTTGGCGACCACATCGGTCTGGGCATAAGTAAAGTTCAGCGCACGACCCACATCGCGAATTGCACCGCGGGCCGCCATTGTGCCGAAGGTAGCGATCTGTGCAACACGGTCCTTGCCGTATTTGCGCACAACATAGTCGATAACCTCACCGCGGCGTTCCTGGCAGAAGTCGGTATCGAAGTCAGGCATACTGACACGCTCGGGGTTTAAGAATCGCTCAAAAATCAGGCTATACTTCATCGGATCAACTTCCGTAATATGCAGGCAGTACGCCGCAATGGAAGCAGCACCCGAGCCACGACCAGGTCCAACGGGAATGTCGTTTTCCTTGGCGTAACGGATAAAATCCCAAACGATAAGATAGTAATTGACATATCCCATTCGACTGATCACGTCGATTTCATATTCCAGCCGCTGGATGTACTCCTCGGGAGGATCCGTGTAGCGCTCCTCAAATCCCTCATAGCACAGCTTGCGGAAATACTGCTCGTTGGTATAGCCATCGGGAATGGGGAAAGACGGAAGATGATACTCGTGGAATATGAAATCCACATTGCACATTTCGGCAATTTTCGCTGTATTTTCAAATGCCTCCGGGCAGTTGGGGAACAGCGTGCGCAGCTCTTCCTCAGACTTGAGATAAAACTCATCGGTCTGGAATTTCATCCGGTTTTCGTCGTCTACAGTTTTACCCATTTGGACACACAGGAGAACATCCTGCATTGCAGCATCTTCCTTGCGCAAATAGTGGGCATCATTGGTAACGACCAGCGGCAGACCGGTCTCCCGGGCAATGCGCTGCACGCCTTGATTGACCGCCCGCTGCTCATCAATGCCGTGATCCTGCAGCTCCAGATAAAACCGTTCCGGTCCGAAAATATCCGCCATTTTCAGCGCATATTCCTTCGCTCTTTCATAATCTTCATCCATCAGATACTGGGCAACGCCGCCGGCAAGGCAGGCAGAAAGGGCGATAATACCCTCGTGATGGGTAGACAGCAGCTCCAGATCCACTCTGGGCTTGCCGTAAAAACCGCGGCTGTTGGCCTCGGAAACCAGATAACAAAGATTCTGATAGCCGGTCATATTCTCACACAGCAGCACCAAATGGTATGGATCGTTGTCGATGCCGTGAACACGGTCTTCCATACCGCGGCGTGCAACATAGACCTCACAGCCGATAATGGGCTTAACGCCGGCATCCTTCGCCGCCTTGTAAAAATCGATACAGCCGTACATAACGCCGTGATCGGTGATGGCGATAGCATTCTGACCGATCTCCTTAACACGGTCCATCATACCGTTTATGCGGCAGGCACCGTCCAGAAGGCTGTATTCACTATGTACGTGCAGATGAACGAAACTCATTTTACAGCCTCCTTCGAAAGTTCTACTAATCTTTTCAGCCGGTGATTCATTGCCGGTTTTGTAATGGGCGGCTCCATCATAGCGGCAAGCTCTGTAAGAGATGCCTCGGGATTGTTCTGCCGGGCGGAAAGCGCCTGCTGCAGCTTCTGAGGCAGGTTTTCCACCAGTCCCCGTTCCCGCAGGATGCGAATGGCTGCCAGCTGCTCCTGTGCTGCCTCAACGACTTTTGATGTGTTGGCATCGTCGCAATTACAGCGGCGGTTGACCTTGTTGTTCAGTTCCTTCTCCAGCCGTGCTTCCATAATACCCATTGCCGCCACGGGTGCGCCCAGATACGTCAAAAGGTCGGAGATCTGTTCGCTTTGCTTCAGGTACAGCACCTGCGCGCCGCTGCGAACAGCTGACTTGGGATAGAAACCCAAAATCTCCTCCATCAGCGCATAAGTCTGACGGGCAACGGCGCTATGGGTGGTGGTCAACTCAATGTGATAACCCTTGACTGGGTCAGTTACAGAACCGCCGGAGAGAAATGCACCCCGCAGGAAAGAAGCTTTACAGCACTCATCCTCCACCACTGCCAGATTGACATTTAATGACAGAGTTGCAGCAGGGTTAAAACCGTACGCGGACATAATCTGTGAAATTTTTTCCGCATCCGTGATTTGAAAAATCATTTTACCGGAGGTTTCCGACTCCGGAGCGGTATCGAAATTCACGGAAAATGCTTTTTTGAACAGTTTTGGCAGGGTTTGCGCAAACTCACGACTTTCCGTAATGATACGGATTCCGTCGGCTCCGAAGCTGTTGCAAAACAGCAAGATACCGAAGCACTGCGCCAGTGCGCAGCAGCGTTTCTGCGGGAAGGACCGGCAGATTTCAGCTTTTGCAGTTGCAGAAAAAGATATTGACATTGCCGACCCTCCTTTCCTCGTTTTACCAGATACGGACCTCCGGCTCTAACCGGATCCCGGACTTTTCATATACCTTGTCAGATACATTTTGCAGCAGCACTTTTACGTCCCGGGCTGTTGCACCGCCCAGATTTACCGCAAAGCCAGCGTGCTTTGTGGATATGGCGGCATTGCCTACCTGATAACCCTTCAGTCCTGCTTCGTCTATCAGCGCTGCTGCATAGCCGCCCACAGGGCGCTTAAATGCAGAGCCCGCCGAAGGCAGATCCAGCGGCTGGGACGCAGAACGCTTATCCATCAGTTCTTTCATTTTCTGTCTGATTAGCACCTCAGGCGCCCTTTCAAGACTGAAAACAGCATAGACCAGCACATCGTCGGTCTTTTCCAGAATGCTGTGGCGGTAAGAAAAGCGCAGCTGTTCATTGGTCAGCCGGTACAGCTTGCCGTCAGGCCGCATCAGCACAGCGCTTTCCAAAACCTGACTGATCTCGCCACCGTAAGCACCGGCGTTCATATACACGCCTCCGCCAACCGTGCCGGGAATACCGTGGGCAAATTCCAAGCCGGACAGTCCGTTCTTGGCAGCGAACATTGCCGCACGGGTCATAGTAACACCGGCCATTACGGCGATTCTGCTGTCCTGCTGCAGCTCCATACCGTCCAGGCAGTCCTTCAGGCAGATAACGATCCCCTCCAGCGGCTCATCCGGTGCCAGCACATTTGTGCCCGCGCCCAGAATTCTGGGCTTAACTCCCAACGCAGTTGCCTGCTGCAGAACATCTGCCAGTTCCTCTGCATTTTTGGGAAACGCCATAATTTCCGCTTCACCGCCAATACGGAAGGATGTGTGGCTGCTCATCGGTTCAAAATATTTCAGCTCACAAATGGAGCTTAATTGCTTTTGTAGAGATGTCAATTCCCTCATAAACGCCTCCGGGTGTATGATATCTTTTATACTATATCACACCAAAACCAATTATGCAATTTATTATTTTATATAAAATAATAAAAATGCGCCCGCAAATAAATGCAGGCGCACAAAAAGTATTATTTTGCAGGATCAGGAGATACTAGCGTTGTAATCCATCGATTTGGGAGGAAATTATGAAAAAGACGATTACGCTTGTATTGATCCTTGTCCTTACCGTTTGTTCGCTGGTGGGCTGCCGAAGAGGCGATACTCCCCAGGATATGGCTACGCAAGCCAGCGAGGTCATCGACGATATGATGCCCCGACACGATCGCGGCATGGCGACCGACGGCAACGGCTATATCGGCAACAGCGAAAACGGCAACGGCGCAATGATGCCCAACGGCTAAGTCAGGCTTCGGCCTGACCTACATACACGCTCCAGTCCAATTTGATTTCCCCGTTTTCATCGGCGATGCAGGGAATGCCGATCTTCCCTTCCGCACGGGCAGAATCAAACAGATCGCTTCTGTCACGGATCGCCAGAAATGCCTTCAAATTAGCGAGATCGTCGGCAAAATCCAGAAATTCATACGCTACACCCGCCGCAGTCAGTTCTTCGCAGCACTGCACACAATCGGGGCACAGCATAGAGCCATAAATTTTCAGCATTTTCTCTGACCTTATAAAATCGTTACATAGCGCAGCAGGTTCTTCTTTGTGCGGTCAGCCGCTTCAACTGCCTGCGCAACGAAATCCGTACCGTCCGATTCATTTTCTTTCCAGGCAGCGGTAACAGAGGTACCTGCGCATACCACAGCGCCGTATCCAAGACGGTCAAACGCGTAGCTGCAATTTTTGTGATTGCCGCTGGGATATTCCAATCCGTCCACCAGCAGGAATGTGTATTTATATCCGTTGCGAATGGCGCGGATACTGTTGGGCGCACCGGCGCTGACGCAGGCGCAGACCCGGGAATATCCGTTCTTGCCGTAGACAGTTTCTCCGTGTCTGCTGACGATATCCATTGCAGCAGTGTGTACAAGACGCGTACCGGTCATCAGATCCTGCAGCTCCAACGCAGACTTGTTCGCCGAGCGGACCACCACAAACAGATCCTTATCAGCCTTGCAATAGCTCAAAAACGGCTTAATGGCGTCAGAGCCGATATACGGGCAGATCAATGTGGCATCACACGGATACAAATCCGTTTCAAAAAGCACTTTTGCAGCTGTCTGAGCATCCTCCGGGGTCAAAATTCCGGGCGCATCCAAAAGAACGTAGAAACCCAGTTCCTTCGCATCGTGCAGCAGCTGAGAAAGCAAACTCAGTCCCTGCGCGCCCATCAATGCAAATGCATCAAAGCGGAAACGAACTGCAGGCACAGTATCCTTAAGTCCATTCATCAATTCCCGGCAAAAAACGCCATAGCCTTGGAAAACATCACCGCTCTGCGCAATATGCTCCGGAATAGCATCTGCCGGTGCGGTCAGATCCACCATCGTCGGATTTTTCATCTTTCGAATCTTTTCGTGAAGCTTATCAATAGACATACGACCCCTCCTGACAAAGAAATCTATTTCTTACATAAATCATATCACAGCATTACAAATTTGACAAGAAATTTGCAAAAAATCTTCCAAAATTCCCTGCGTGGGCTTTTTGTCGATACGGGCATACTAAAAGCGAAGGGAGTGAGGAAAATGAACGTAAAAGGCTGGGCGATCACGATGGGAATCGGCGCAGTTGCCGGCGCAGTTGCTGTTATGATGCTTCCGAAGCAATCCGCCGCCCGAAGGCTGGTGGATAAAGCTGCCTGCGCAGTGGAAAACGCCGCCAGTAATGTCAGCAACAAGCTGATGAACAAGATGGATATGTAAAACAAAGGTTCCCCTAGTTATGGTTATTCGCATCAAGTAAATAAGGGAGACTCAAAATTAAGGCAAACGCTGTCATTCCGAGTGTAGCAAAGCGGAATCGAGGAATCCTCGCACTATGTTTACTGCAAATGCAAACGATGTGCGAAGATCCCTCGGCTCGCAAATGCTCGCTCGGGATGACAGCATTACTTATCTTATTAACTTTGTGCCAAAGGAGCTCATTTAAGCTATTGGGCAGTAACCGCTATTTTATCATCGTTTACCGAGATATGAATAGCGGAAATCGGCGTTTCAAAGGACTCGATGATCCTCTCCGAGATGGGATCTTCCAATTCCTTCTGAATCGTTCTGCGCAAGTTTCTTGCGCCGTAAGTCACGGAATATGCCTTCTTTACCAGGAATTCCCGAACATTTTTGTCAAATGTTACAGTCAAGCCACGGTCGGCAAGACTTTGGGTTAGCTCGCCCAGCATTATGTCCGCGATACCAAGGAAATTCTCCTCCGTCAGGTGGTTGAAGGTGATAATCTCATCCACTCTGTTGATAAATTCCGGACGCAGGAAATCCCGCAGTGCCTTCATAGTCTTTTCCTTGACCACATCGGTGTCGGTACGACCGAAGCCCATACCGCCAATGCGACCTTCCGAGCCGGCATTGGATGTCATTACGATGACGGTGTTTTCAAAGTTTACTGTTCTTCCCTGCGCATCGGTGATGCGACCGTCGTCTAAGACCTGCAGCAGGATATTCAGCACATCAGGATGGGCCTTTTCAATCTCGTCGAACAGCACCACACTATAGGGTCTGCGGCGGATCTTCTCCGTCAGCTGACCTGCCTCGTCATAGCCAACATAGCCGGGAGGCGAGCCAATCAGCTTAGACACAGTGTGCTTTTCCATATACTCCGACATATCCAGCCGGATCAGGCTGTCAACGCTGTCAAACAGATCATTGGCAAGGCACTTGACCAGCTCCGTCTTGCCCACGCCGGTAGGACCGACGAAGATAAAGGAAACCGGACGTTTCTTGGGGCTGATGCCCACACGGTGGCGGCGAATTGCCTTGGCAACCGCATCCACAGCCTCGTCCTGACCCACGATATGCTCCTTCAGCCGGTCATACAGACCGCTTATCTGCTTGAATTCCTGCGCCTTGATCTTGGATGCAGGGATCTTTGTCCAAAGCTCGATAATACGGGCAAGATTTTCGATAGTAACTGCAGGAGGCGGCACCTGCTCCAGCCGCTCGATCTCGTCGGCGATCTGGCACAGCTTGCTGCGGATATGCGCAAGACGCTCAAAATGCTCATTTTCCGTATCCTCGGTCAGCATTCGCAGCTCCAGCTCGTAGTCATCCCGTTCCTTTTTCTTCTCCGCAAGCAAGGAAATCTCCTTGCAGCGCAGATTCACATCGGAGCAGGCTTCATCCAGCAGGTCGATGGCCTTATCCGGCAGGAAACGGTCGGTAATATACCGCTCCGACAGCACCACGCACTGCCGTGCGATCTCCGGTGAAATGGTAACGCCGTGGAAATCTGCATAGCTCTTGGCGATGCCCTGCATAATCTGGCAGGCTTCCTCGATGGTAGGCTCTGCTACAGTAACGGGCTGGAAACGGCGTTCCAGCGCCGCATCCTTCTCGATATACTTGCGGTATTCGTTAAAGGTTGTTGCGCCGATAACTTGAATTTCACCGCGGGACAGCGCGGGCTTGAGGATATTTGCAGCGTTCATAGAGCCCTCGGCATCGCCGGCTCCCACCAGATTGTGCACCTCGTCAATGACCAGAATGATATTGCCGCACTCCTTGATCTCAGCGATCAGTCTTTTCATACGGCTCTCAAACTGACCTCTAAACTGGGTGCCGGCTACCAGAGCCGTCAGATCCAGCAGGAAGACTTCCTTATCCCGCAGTTTGTAGGGCACATCACCGGCGGCGATCCGCTGGGCAAGACCCTCAGCAATGGCAGTCTTACCAACACCTGGCTCACCGATCAGGCAGGGATTGTTCTTCTGGCGGCGGTTCAGGATCTGCACCACACGCTCGGTTTCCACGTCACGACCGATGACCTTATCCAGCTTTCCCTCCTTGGCGCGTCGGGTCAGGTTCATACAGTAACTGTCAAGAAATTTGTGCTTTTTGCTCTTTTTCTTGGGGTTTTCCCCGCTTTTTTCCTCTTCAGAGTTGGATTTTTTAGCAGGCAGATCTTCGCTCTTTTCCGGCTGGCTCATGCCGCCGAACAGCTGATTCAGCAGCGGGAATGTGGCGGTCTGACTGTCCATTTCGTCATCGTCCGCCTCACTGGGATCGATCTGACCGAACATACTGCTCATCTCATCACTGAGGTTATCCAGATCCTCCTCCGAGAAGCCCATCTGCTTGACAGCCTGCTCGATCTGCGGGATTCCCAGAGAACGGGCGCACTTCAGGCAGTAGCCCTCGTTCAAGGTCACGCCGTTTTCCATCTTGGTGATAAAAACCACCGCTATATTCTTTTTGCACTTGGTGCAAAGCTTAGGTTGCATAATAAATCACTCCATTCAAACAATGGGTCTTTCCGGTACGCATTCGAAGTTTTCGATCCCATCGTCGTACCACAGATGGGTCATATACAGACCGCCTGCGGGGACTGTGGGTCCTGCGGCGGTGCGATTTCCGTCGTCTAAAATTCTGCCGATCTCCTGGGGCGCGAACTTCCCTTCCGCGGCGTAAACCACTGTTCCAGCCATGGCGCGCGCCATATTGTACAAAAAGCCGTTGGCGCACACCCGCAGCTTGAGCAGATCCCCGTCCCGCTCGACCTTGTAATAGTATACTGTGCGGACAGTGGATTTAACCTCCGTACCCACACTTCTGACCGCGGCAAAATCGTGGGTACCCACAAACTGATCTGCAGCCGCCTGCATCACTTTTTCGTCAAGGTGCTTGGGATAAAACCAAGCCCGATCCACGTAAAAGGGATCCTTCACGCGGGAGTTATAGATCAGATAGGTATATTCTTTTTTGGCACAGGAGCCAATGGCATTAAAATCGTCGTGAACCTCCATCGCCTTGGTCACCACGATATCCAGCGGCAGATGGGTGTTCAGTGCATAGGGCAGCCGATCCACGGGAATGGTAGAGCCGGTGCGGAAATTGGCCACATAGCACTTGGCGTGGACGCCGGCATCCGTGCGACCGCAGCCGGTGACATGGACACTGTGACCGACCACCATTTCGATGGCCTTTTCCATCGTTTCCTGCACCGTCGGCAGATCCTTTTGCATCTGCCAGCCGTGGTATGCAGTGCCGAGATAGGTTAGAAACAATGCAATATTTCGCATAATCTACCTCACAAACCGAAGTTACGCAGCACACATACGCCTGCGACTAAAACAGCAGCAACCAGGAAGCTGAAATAGTCGTAGCCGTGCATACGCAGAAGCTTCATTTTTGTACGTCCATCGCCGCCCTGATAGCAGCGGCATTCCATTGCCGTTGCCAGCTCATCTGCACGGCGGAATGCGCTGATAAACAGCGGCACCAAAATCGGCACCAACGCCTTGACCCGCTGCATCAGTCTGCCGGATTCAAAGTCGGCACCACGTGCTTTTTGGGCGGACATAATTTTGTCAGTTTCTTCGATCAAAGTGGGGATAAACCGCAGTGCGATACACATCATCATAGACAGCTCGTGCACCGGCAGCTTGATCTTCTTCAGCGGAGAAAGCAGCGATTCCAATCCGTCCGTCAGCGCAATAGGCGATGTTGTATAGGTCAGCAGGAATGTTCCCGTAATCAGCAGCAAAATTCGGAGAATCATAAAAAATGCCCGAATTACACCCTCTAATGTGATGGTAATCTTCCAAAAATGCACCAGAACGGTTTGCCCTTCCGTAAAGAAAAGGTTTAATGCACCGGTAAAGATCAAAATGCAGATCAGTGGCTTCATACCCTTGAAAAAGGATTTTACGGGAATGCGGGATATGGCGATGCAAACTACCAGAAAGGCAAGCACAACACCGTAAGAAAACCAGTTGACCGCCAGAAACAGTGCAACGATATAGCCGATCAGGATCAGCAGCTTTGTTCTGGGATCCAGGCGGTGGATCAGGGAATTTCCCGGGAAAAACTGACCGAGGGTGATGTCTTTAAGCATCCGAGTCCCCTCCTCTCAGCGCCAGCAAAGCCTGAACAGCCTGCGCTTCGGTATACACCGGCTCTACGGGCAGACCCAGCTGCTTCAGCTTCAGAAACACACTTGTCAGAACGGGAATATCCAAACCCATATCCATCAGTTCCTGCGCATGCTGAAACACCTGATCCGGTGTTCCGTCGAAGGCAATTTTCGATTGATTCAAAACCAGCAGCCGGTCTGCCATTCTGGCAACGTCATTCATAGAATGGCTTACCATCATAATCGTAGCCTGCTTAGATCTGCGATAGCTGTCAATATAGGAAAGGATCTCTTCCCTGCCGGCAGGATCCAAACCGGCCGTAGGCTCGTCCAAAATCAGCAGCTCCGGCTCCATCGCCAACACGCCGGCAATGGCAACACGGCGCTTCTGTCCGCCGGAAAGGTCAAAGGGAGAAACATTCAGAAGCTCCCGCTGCAGTCCTACAGCAGCACTGGCCTGCAGAACTCTTCTGTCGATCTCAGACTTATCAAGACCCATATTTTTCGGTCCAAAAGCGATGTCTTTATAAACGGTTTCCTCAAAAAGCTGATATTCCGGATACTGAAACACCAGACCCACGCGAAATCGGGTCTGACGGGTCGTTTTCTTATCCTTCCAAATATCAGTCCCGTCCAGCGCAACCGTACCGGCGGTGGGTTTGAGCAATCCGTTCAGATGCTGCATCAGTGTGGACTTGCCGGAGCCGGTATGACCGATTACGCCGACAAATTCTCCCCGTTCCAGCGAAAATGACACGCCACTAAGCGCCGTGTGCTCAAAGGGAGTACCGGCGCTATACTTATGTGTCAATTCCTTAACCTCTAAAAAAGGTGCCAATTCTCTTCCTCCCAGCGAGTCAGACCTTTAAAGTATCGTAAAGTATCTGCGCGCAATCGTAAGAATTCAGGCTGCTCAGCGGCAGATTGAATCCATTTTTATTCAGCTCCCAGCACAGCTCCACTGTGTCCGGGGCAGCAAGTCCAATACTATGCAGCAGCTCCACCTGAGAGAAAACCTCCTGCGGTGTGCCATCTACGGCGATTTTTCCCTCATGCAGCACCACAACGCGCTGCGCCAGGGCAGCCTCATCCATATGGTGGGTGATCAGCACAACGGTAATCCCCCGTTCCCGATTCAATCGGGTGATCGTTTCCATGACCTCTCTGCGTCCTCTGGGATCCAGCATAGCCGTGGGCTCGTCCAAAACGATGCACTTCGGTTCCATTGCGATCACGCCGGCAATGGCAACCCGCTGCTTCTGACCGCCGGACAGAAGATGGGGTGCGTGCTCGCGGTATTCATACATACCGACCTGCTTTAATGCCTTGTCCACGCGGTTGCGGATCTCAGGGCTGGAAATGCCCAGATTCTCTGGTCCAAACGCCACATCCTCCTCCACCACATTGGCAACGATCTGGTTGTCCGGATTCTGGAATACCATACCGGCGCAGCGACGAATCGCAATCACCTTTTCCTCGTCGGCAGTATCCATACCATAGACATAGACCTTTCCTCCGCCGGGCAGCAGTATGGCGTTAAAATGCTTTGCCAGTGTGGATTTTCCACATCCGTTTCCGCCCAGCACCGCCACAAAGCTGCCTTGTTCAATTTGAAGATTCAGATCCTCAAAAACGACGACATCGGGCGTGTCATCCACGCCCGGATATGCGTATTTCAGATGCTCGACAGAAATCGCCTTGTTCATAGTCCTCCGATTACGGCGTCCAACGTCCGGTGGAGCCGCAGGGCAGCATAATGCCCGTAGATTTTACCGGCAGACCCAATTCGCCTACCGCAGTATGTCCGCCGTGATCCGCGCCAAAGACAACGTCAGAGGCATAGCCCACAGCAGAGGGTGCAAGTCCCGTTGTATAAGAATTGATGATGACAAACAGCGGGTTATCCGTCAGCAGCTTCGCCGTCTCCAATAAGAAGGGATAGAAGCTGGTTTCCATCTTCCAGATCTCACCGCTGGGTCCCCGACCGTAGCTGGGCGGGTCCATAATAATGCCGTCATAGCGGCGTCCGCGGCGGATCTCCCGCTGAATGAACTTACCGCAGTCGTCCACGATCCAATGGATGGGACGGTCCGCTAGTCCGGATGCGTGGGCATTTTCCTTTGCCCATGCCACCATACCCTTGGACGCATCCACGTGGTAGACCTCAGCACCGCCGGCGGCAGCCGCTAAAGTCGCGCCGCCGGAATAGGCAAACAGATTCAAAACCCGCACCGGTCGACCGGCAGAAGCCACCTTATCCCGAATAAAATCCCAGTTGGCAGCCTGCTCCGGAAATACACCGGTGTGCTTAAAGTTCATCGGCTTGACGTTAAATGTCAAATAATCCTTATAATGAATCTGCCAGCGCTCCGGCAGATGGTGGTCAGACCAACGTCCGCCACCGGTATTGGAGCGGATATAGCGGGCATCGTAATGCTTCCACGCAGGATCTACGTGGGGCGTATCCCAGATGACCTGCGGATCGGGACGGACGAGGATATACTTTCCCCACCGTTCCAACCGCTCACCTGCCGAGGTGTCCAGCACCTCGTATTCTTTCCATTCATCTGATAACCAGACCATGGCAATCTCCTTACTCTTCTGTATCCGGCGGCACAAACTCCTGCACGCCGCCCAGGAAGCTGTCCCAGGTGCTCTTTGTATGCTTCGAGCAGTGCTGGCAGCAATTCGACGTTCCGCTGTTGATGTTACCGTGGATTCCGTAGAACGGGATCGGGTTTCCGGCATCATCTACCAAATAGATATAGTTATCCTTGGTGTAAATATCGTGCAGACCCTTGCCGGTAGCCTCAATAATGGCATTGAGTTCTTCCTGCGTTACCTTCAGCAGCGCCTTTTTGCTCAGTGTAACCTTGCCCAGATCTGCCATATTCTTGCAGTAGGTAGATGCCACGCCATCGGCGCAGTAATCGACCATAATATGCTTGTCGCAGGTTTCCGTGGGAACGTCCTCGGGATATACCAGCGCATATTCTACGCGACTGCCGCGGACATCGTGCTGACAGGCATCCGATGCAACCTTGCCGGAATCCAGACAGATTCCCACGCTTACCATCTTTTCCTTATCATAAAGCGGTACGGATTCCAGACCGTTATGAACGGGTGCCATAACCTTCTTGAACAGCACTGTTGCCGGGTTTCGACCGTCTTCCGTCAGTTGGATGACCTCGGGGGTATCGTAACCGCACCAAACGGCAGCAGTGTAATAGTCGGTATAGCCACAGAACCAGCGGTCTTTATTGCTGGTGGTAGAACCGGTCTTGCCGGCAACAACCTGTCCGCTGATCTGTGCCGCAGTGCCGGTGCCGGCATTGACCACGTTTTCCAGACAGTAATTCATATAGGTTACAGCCTTCTCACTCAGGATCTGCTCAGAGTCCTGAACATTGGTCAAAATGACTTCGCCTTTACCGTTATATACCTTGGTAAAGGTTCTGGCTTCGCGGTAAACACCGTCGTTGGCAAAGGTCGCATACGCCGCGCTCATCGCACGGACAGTAACGCCATCCGTCGGCGCACCCATTGCCAAGGGCGACAGACCGATATCGGAGAATACTGTTCCGTTTCTTTCTTCACTTTCGATCAACGTAGAAAGACCAAATTTATCTCTGGCAAAATTGAAGCTGTATTCCAATCCGATGGTATTCAGCGTCTGCACCGCCACGGTGTTAACCGATTGGGTCACGCCGTAAAGGATATTTCTTCTGTAGGCATAGGATGCTTTACCGGTATTCAGTGGATAAGGCTTGGGCTCGGCTTCGGGATTTTCCGGATTCTGCGTATAGTACAGCGGCATATCCTTTTGTGCAGATGCCGGTGTAAACAGTCCCAGTTCAAATGCAGGGGCATAAATGGTCAGAGGCTTGATGGAAGAACCGGGCTGCAGCTGATCGGATTCCGCGCGGTTATAGCCAAAATACACGTCTTTTTCGCCAACGCCGCCTGCCAGCGCTACAATATCGCCGGTGCTGTTATCAATGATCACAATGGCTGACTGCAGCTGCTGGACGCTGGCGGTTTTGGGGATCTCATCCAGGTTCTGATAGATCTTGTCCACCTGCTTCTGCACATCCATATTCATAGTGGTATAGATATGATAGCCGCCGTTGGTGATCAGATCCAGATACAGCGCCTGGGTCTTTTTGTTCCACTCCAGACCGGCCTCTTCTGCCATCTGCATAGCAACATCCTTAACAGCGGCATCAACAAACCAGGAGTAAACCTCCTGAGAGGCATCGACGCCGATTTCAGATTCCTTGCCGCACTGCGGACAATCATATCTGCCATTATCCTTCAGCGTGAACGTTCCGACCTTTCCGTGATATCCGCAGCCTTCATTGGTGCAGTCAGCTACACGGTCCTGAGGATCGATTCCGTCCTTGAGGACGATTTCCTGGGAAATTGCCTCCTGGTATTCCTCCTCTGTCAGGTAACCATATTCGCGCATCATATACAGTGTATTGGTGCGGCGGATCTCATTTTGCTCCATGCCGGTCATACCGGAGGCGTCCAGGCTGGTACGGTAAGGGTCAAACAAGGAGGGGTTGTTGGTAATGCTGATCAGGCAGGCGCACTCAGCGGCAGTCAAATGCTCCAGCTCTTTGCCAAAATACTTGGCGGCTGCAGCCTTGACACCCTCGCAGCGGTTGCCCAGAAAAATCTTGTTCAAATACCATTCGAGAACGACGCTCTTATCATAACGGCGCTCGAATTCTGTGGCGCGGAAAATTTCCAGCACCTTACGCTGCACCGTAACATCGTCTGCGCCTTCATCATCCATCAGCATCAAGTTCTTGATCAGCTGCTGGGTAATGGAGGAGCCGCCGAACTGATCGCCGGAGCCGACAAACATATTGATACAGGCCTTCAGCGTGGTAAACCAGTCAACGCCCTGATGCTCAAAGAAGCGGTGATCTTCGATGGCGACTGCAGCATAGATGAGGTTCTCGGGGATCTCCTCATAGCTTGCCCATTCCCGATCGGTTTCGGGATACAGCTTCTGCAGGACCTGAATATTGTCGGAACTGTCCACATAATAGACGTAGGACGGCTCGTTCAGGTCAAAGCCTTCCAGCTGGACACCGGCCTGGGGCGCAATTTCGCCCTCCAGGTAGTCGCCCAATGTGAACATAAAGACAAAACCGCAAACAACGCCTACCAGCAACACGGTTGCCAGCGCACCCAATACGATCTTAAGCAGAGAGTACACAGCCTTCCACGCACCACTTGCTACGGTAAGACCGCGGCTGGGTTTCCAATTCTGTCTGGAGACCCGGCGTTTGCCCTGATTGTTCATCTCATTATCCATGCCAATACCTCCTATATACAGCGGCTGAAACAGCCTGCGTAAACAGCTTTTTTATGCAAAACCAGCATATATGCATACTACCAGTCGTAATATTATAGCATACCCGGAAGCAAAAGAAAAGCACCAAATTGTTAAATAAATACAAATTTTAATATATACATAGTTTTTTCCCAACCGTACATACTGATACCATTGGCAAATTAGCAAAACTTTACGGCATATTGATATGCAACATTCCCTCTTGATTTTGATTTTGCCTTGGGATAAAATGAAGGCAGAGAAAACCTATGGAGGTATGGATATGAGCGATCAATACGGTTCTGATTTTATGACCATCGTAGATGAAGACGGCACCGAATACGAGCTGGAGGTACTTACCACCATTGAGTACAACGGCTATTCCTATCTGGCAGTGATCCCCGCCGACGGAGAAAGTGCAGAGCTTTCCGAGCTGGAAGTAAGTATTCTCAAATCCGTAGAAGAAGACGGCGAGCCGATCCTGTGTGCCATTGAGGACCAGGAGGAGCTGGAGACCGTGAATAATTTGATTATGGACAGCCTCTACGCAGAGGACGAAATATAATCGCCCCCTGCTTGGTGCGTGATGTGTCCTTTTGGACCCACATTTTATAATTGGGATGCCTTTCTTCCCCATCGGTTTGCAGACCTCCCGCCTGCGCTTTGACGTACGGTGGACGTTGGGAGCAGTTATGATGGTGAGCGGCGACCCACCTGCCTTTTCGTGCAGGTCATAAATGGATGCACACGGCTAAAGCGGGGTTTTGGCAAGAAGAGTTTGCGCTCTTCTTGCTTTTTTTACGGTCAAAACGGTCGAAAAATGTATACTTTTTTCCCATTTCTGATTTTTGAGAAAGAAAACACTTGCAACTACGAGATAAATCGGTTATAATACGCAAGACTATGTGCTGGAATATCCAGTAAACCACTTGCACATTGAGAGGAATTGATTAAATATGAGTGCATCCGCTAAGAAAAAGCTCCGCAAGGAGCAGAACGCCGCCGCAATGACCGAGCGGCAGAAGAAAGTCAACAAGGAAGCCAAGCAGCTTAAGGTCTATACCGCCATTTTCGTAAGCATTATGGCCATCGTTCTTGCTGTTGCTTTGTTTGTTGGTCTGTTCGTTGCCAACGGCAAGCCTGTTATTGGTCTTTTCAACCGCGCAACCACTGCGGTTGTGGTCAACAGCCACAAGCTGACTACTGTCGAGCTGAACTATTTCTACAAAGACTACATTCAGAGCTTTGCCAGCCAGTACGATGATTACGGCAGCTATGCTTCTACCTATCTGCAGCTGTATACCGGTCTGAGCGTATCCCTGCCTCTGGACGAGCAGGAGTACAACAAGGACAACGGCGAGACCTGGGCTGATTATTTTGTCAATGCCGCCAAGGACAACGCCAAGTGGACCTATGGTATGTACGACCTGGCTATGAACGATCCTGAGTTCGCGCTGACTGATTCTGAGCAGCAGACTCTGGACAGCCAGGAAGAGAATCTGGATCTGATCGCTTCCTATCTGGGCTACAGCAGCGCTCCTGCATATCTGCGCACTGTCTACGGTCCCGGCTCCAGCGTCAAGTCCTATATGGAGTACAGCCGTATCAGCACCATTGCCAACAGCTATGCCAACCAGTATTACAACAGCCTGGAGTTTACCGAGAAGGATTATGACGAGTACGCCATCGACAAGGCTACTGACTACAACTCCTACTCCTTCTCTTACTACTACCTGAGCTACCAGAGCTTCCTGAAGGGTGGCACCACCACTAAGGGCGAGGACGGCAAGGAAACCACTACCTACTCCGACGAGGAGAAGGATGCTGCCCGCAAGGCCGCTAAGGCAGCTGCCGAGTCTTTGGCTGTCGCTGGAAACAACAACCTGGAGTCTCTGAACAAGGCGATCCAGGGTCTGGAGATCCACAAGGATAAGAAGGAAGATGAGCTGAAGAAGATCACTGCTACCGAGAACAAGCTGGTTCTCTCCGGCAGCATCACCAATGCCGATATCAAGAAGTGGATCACCGAAGCTGCACGCAAGGACGGCGACATCACCTCCATCGAGATCAAGTCCGGTACCGGCGATGATGCAGTTGTCAGCGGTTACTATGTCGTGCTGTATCAGGGTATGTCCGACAACAAGCAGCCTCTGGCAAATGTCCAGCATATTCTGATCAACTTTGAAGGCGGCACCAAGGATTCCGAAACCGGTGAGACCACCTATACTGAGGAAGAGAAGAAGTCTACCAAGGAAAAGGCTCAGGCCATTCTGGACGAATTCCTGAAAGGTGAGAAGCAAGACAGCGAAGCCTTTGCCGCTCTGGTTAAGGAGAACACCGATGACACCGGCTCCAAGGAGACCGGCGGTCTGTACGAGGGTATTTATCGCGACGCCAACTACGTTCAGTCCTTTAAGGATTGGGCTCTGGACAACCGCAAGCCCGGCGACACCGGCATCATCGAATCTGAGTACGGCTATCACGTCATGTTCTACAAGGAAGACGACGATATGACCTACCGCAACTATATGATCGATATTGACCTGACCAACGAGACCTACACCGAGTGGGAAGAAGATATCATTGAGAAGGTTACCGTCACCGACAAGACCCTGAAGGGTCTGGACCGCGATTTCGTTATCAGCGGCTAATAACAATCCCCGAATAAAACAGCCTCCTGTGGAGAAAATTTCCACAGGAGGCGTTTTTTATGAAACAAACCATCAAAACAGCAATTGCCGGCTTTGCCGCCGGTGCCGTAAACGGGCTTTTCGGTGCCGGCGGCGGTATGGTGCTCGTCCCGTTGCTCACCGCACTGACGGATATCGAAGACAACGACATCTTCCCTACCTCTGTATCTGTGATTCTGCCGATATGTGCGGTGTCCCTCAGTATGGGCGCAATTGCCGGCAATCTGCCGGTGTTGCAGGCACTCCCCTACCTCATTGGCAGCATCGGCGGAGGCATCCTTGCCGGACTGACAGCAAAACGGATACCCGTAAAATGGCTGCACCGTGGGCTTGGCATCCTGATCCTCTGGGGAGGTGTGCGGTATCTATGCTAGAGTCTTTTCCTTTTGCCCTTGCCGTAGGCGTGATTCTGGGCTATCTGGCGGGCTTGGGCGTCGGCGGCGGATCGCTGCTGATCTTGTGGCTGACACTGGCTTTGGATTTCTCTCAGCAAAGTGCCCGGCTGATCAATCTGATGTTTTTTATCACCGCCGCAGGTGCTGTATCTGTCTTCCGCTGGCGGCAAGGCAAGCTGAAAATAAAGAAAATACTGCCCGCAATCATTGCAGGCAGTATTGCAGCAGGTATATTTTCCTGGGTTGGGCTTCATCTCGATACGGCACTTCTAAAGAAGCTGTTCGGCATTTTACTGCTGTTTACCGGCGTTCGGGAGCTGCTTTACCGACCTCGAAACTGCAGGTAACCCTCCAAAATCAGGGAAGCCGCCACGGCATCGACGGTATTTTTCCGCTTCTGTCCGTGATAATTGTGCATTGACAGAATATTATGGGCTTCTACCGTCGTGCGGCGCTCGTCCCATAAAACCACCTTCACGCCGGTGGCTTGCTCCAGCTTTGCAGCAAATTCTCTGCACAGCTCAGCCCGGGGACCTTCGGTGCCGTTCATATTCTTCGGCAGACCTACCACGATTTCGCCAACACCGTTCTCCTGAACCAGCCTGACAATATCCGCAATGGCTTTTTCCGTATTGCGGCTGGGGATCACAGCCGTAGAGCCGACGATGCTGCACAGCAGATCGGAAATGGCAACACCGGTACGGGCATCGCCGTAATCAATTCCCATGATCTTCATAAGCGCCCTTCCTTTCCTTTTTCTTAAGTATAGCGCATCTGCAGCAAAAAGGAAAGCCCTTAATTTAGCAAATACACGGCAAGATTTAGATATGCCGCGAATGTCAGCCAAATCAGGTATGGAATCTGCAGCCAGGCGGCAACATGGTCAACCTTCCAGAAGGAAATGATCATCAGCAGCACCAGCACCCACAGCAGAATCAGCCAAATTGCGGCAAACCCATACGCCTGGGCGTTGAAGAAGAAAAAGCTCCAGAAAAAGTTAACGATCAACTGAAGGATAAACAGATTCAGTGCCTTACGGTCGCTGCCTCTGTTTGGTGAGCTGGCTACTCTTGCTGCGCCGATCCCCATCAAGGCATACAAAATCGTCCAAACAACGGGAAAAACGATCGCCGGCGGGGACAATGGCGGTTTTACGATCTGCTGTGAATAGAGCATCGTCGCATCCCGTGTCAATAGTCCCGCCAATAACCCCACACCTTCTGCCAGCAAAATCCAGAGTATATAGGGTTTGATTTTCTTGAATCGCATAATAATCACCTCAGGAAAGCTTATTCCCCTGCCCGGCGTAAATATTCCGTCAAAAAACACAAAATATATTGTTTCAGGCTGTAAAAAACACCGAAAAAATGTAAAAAAGTTGTTGACTCCACTTGCAATCTGTGATAGAATGGCTCTACCTGTGAAAATTGGGTTTTGTTAGTGCGCCCAAATTTCAACCTCGGACGGTTATTGTAGTGGCCGTTTCTAAATCTTTCATAGCCGAGGTCATGCAGGGAGGCAATATTTAAGGAGGTGCCGATATGCGCGTTAAAGTCACTTTGAGATGTTCCGAGTGCAAGCAGAGAAACTACAACTCCATGAAAAACAAGAAGAATGACCCTGACCGTCTCGAAATGAAGAAGTA
>JAZNNE010000078.1:0-10666 GCA_045580125.1 Faecousia sp.
AATAGCTGAGCTTGGATTGCCGCAGACCGGCGATGCCCATATCATCCTCCCGATTCAGGAAACGAAGATCGGGATATTTGCTGCGCAGATGGGCGGCAAATGCCTGCGCAATGGCAGGATATGCGCCGTCGGCGTAGTCCATTGCTTTTTCAAAGTGAATGTCAAAGGTGCTCTCCGACAGGGCAGAGCCCATCGTCATTGCCAGAATGTTTCCGTTTTCCGTCAGTACCAAGCCCTCCAGACCCAGCTTTTCCATATTGGCAAAGGCGCGGCTGACGGCCTGCTTCTCCAAATGGTAGTCATTGTTGGGATCGGCGGACAGCCGACCGGCATACCAAGCCGCCACCATTTGCTCCACCGCAGGAAGATTTTCTGCCGTGATGGGCTGGCAGACGCAGTTGGGATGGGCCTGCCAGAAACGGTTGATGTGGTTGCGTTTTTTCTGATACTTGCGGCCTTTCAGGTCAGCGAGATCGTGAATATCGTACACATAGTCGCAGCTGTTGCGGTCGGGATGGAAGCGGAACTGACCGGGGTAAAGCTCCTCCACCAGCATCGTATCTGCAGGGGTCAAGCCCGTCAGACGGCAGACAATGCCCCGCTCCCGGGCATCCTGAATGATGGCATCCAGCACCGGACGGATATCGCCGCTGCCCACAGGGAAGGGATAGATGCTGAAGCGCTCAAACTGGGAAAACAGCACAAAAAAGCCGCCCAGCTTCGCGATCCGCTGCCGTCCCCAAAGATTCAAGTTGGCGAAGGAATATTCACAGCCCCGTTCGCCGGCGGCAGAAAGCGCGTTTTGATATTCGGTTTTGGTTTGCGGATCAAATTTCTGAAAATCGATCATTTCCTCACATCCTTTGGGCGTAGTATGCCACGTTTGATGCCAAAATCAGTCCTTATTTAAAAAGGTTTTCGTCCAGATGGCGGGATTTGATAGTGTAGTACAGTCCGGCGCCCAGGGTCAGCAATACCGCCGCTTCGCCGATGGCAACGTACAGGGCGTTCAGCCAAAAGCCGCCGCCCATATACAGATCCAGCTCCCAGCCCACCAGCAGGGCGTTAAAAACAGCCGGCAGCAGAAGCCCGACCAGGGGAAATCCCTTGACGGTCCATTTGCGGGTCAGCCAAATACCGGTCAGGCTCAAGGCGCTGGCGGCGGAGCCCACCAAAAAGTCCAGCGGCATTGCGCCGGCAAAGGAAATATTGAACAGCAGGCAGCCGACAGTCAGCCCCGGAATGGCTGCCGGCGTAAAAAATGCCAGCACGCACAGTGCCTCGGATACCCGAAACTGGATCGCCCAGCTGGCAGAGCCGGGGATCAGAAAATTTTGCAAATAGGTCAGAGCCACATACAGCGCGGCAAGCAGCGCGCCGTGGGTTAAAAAACGTGATTTTTGATTCATAAGACAAAAAACGGGCGCACTGCGCCCATCTCCTCCTAGTTTTGTTTAACGACAGGATGGTCACGAACTGTCGGATTTAGTTGCTGTCATTATATCGGCAAGAACAAAAAAAGTCAACATAGAAAAACCCACTGCAAAGGCAGTGGGCTTTCCTAAAGGGATTAGAAAGAAGAGAGATAAAACTTCGCGCGTAAGGACGGTGGCTTGCGGCTTCCACCGCCTTACTACCTATAACTTACACACCGAATTTGAACAAAAAATAACGAAAATGTGAATTTTTCAGGAAGCCTTGGGGAAAACCAGCGTCACCCGGAACAAATCGCCGTCCAGGGAGAGCTGAAGCTGTCCGTTTTGAATTTCCATCAAGCTCTTGGCGATGTTCAGACCCAGACCGCTGCCTTCGCTGTTGCGGGACAGGTCGCCCCGGACAAACCGCTCCAGCAGATCCTCCGAGCTGATGCCAAGAGGTTCTCTGGAAATGTTTTTCAGTGAAAGCAAGACAGAGTCCTCTGCTTCCGTCAGCTCAATATACAGCCTGGTGCCGGTCATGGCATACTTGACCGCGTTGCTCATCAAATTGCTCAGCACCCGCCAGACCAGACGTCCGTCCGCTAGTATGGAAACCGGCGCATCAGGGATCTGGAATACCGGCTCCAGCTGTGCGGCGGCAAATTTGTCGGAGAATTCGCCCAGCGCCTGGTTGACACTTTCTGCTGCGTTCAGCTTGGTGATGTGGGCGGTGATATTGCCGGAATTGGCGCGGCTGAGCTCCATCAGATCCTCGATCAGCTTTTTCATCCGGACGGATTGCCGGGAAAGCACCTGCAGATATTCCTCCGATTCCTGCTCTGTGGGGGATTTTTGCAGCAGGTCGACAAAGTTGATGATGGAGGTCAGAGGCGTTTTGATATCGTGGGAGATGTTGGTGATCAGCTCGGATTTCATTCGCTCCGAGCGGGTCTGATTCTCCGCGGCGATCATCGCCGTTTCAGACAGCGCGTTGAGATGCTGCGCCAGCGTCCGGAAGCTGCCGTAGAGGTGCTTGGTTTCGACTTTGCTTTGCAGATCGCCGCTGCGCATTTTGCGGGTGCCCTGGATCAGGCTGCCGATGGCATAACCGGAATAGATCGTAAGGCCGATGCAGGCGGCAACGAAAATCACTGCCAGCGCAATAAAGATGCCACCAAAATAGGCAGACAGAATACTGAAGGTAACGGCGCCGGCGACCAAAATGCAATCCGTCAGCAGCCATTGCCACATCGCCGGAAGCAACGTAGAAACCTGCCCAAGTGCGCAGATCAGCCGCCAAAGCAGCAGCAGCAACCGACCGGACAGGGCGTGCTTCCACCAAAAACCGCCTTCCACCTTGACCTGCGCCGCAAAGGCAACGATCAATCCCAACGCAAACACGCTGATGCCCAGCACAACGCTGCCCATCAGGCTCAGATTGCCCCAGTGTGGACCGGTGTTATTGATCCAGCTGGACAGCTTTTGCAGCAAAAGTGCCAGACCGGCAATGGAGACGCCGGCCAGGAGCGCATAAAGATCCAGGGGCAGACGGTTTAGACCGCCGGGACAGATACTGCCGTCTTCCTTGCGTCCGGCGTGGATGCACAGGTAGGAAAGCCCGGCGGCAAACAGGACCAGGCTGACCGCCAATATGCCGATAAAGGCATAGCGATAGGGGAACATATCCGTCAGGATCTGCAGCTTACTGTTGATCAGAACATCGGGCTGCAAGGAGACGGTAACTGTATATTCCGGCGCCTCATAGTAATACAGCGTATAGCTGGCAAGCCGGCCGTTTTCCAAAATGGTCTCCGTTTCCCGGTACAGATAGTCCGTGGGAGAGGTGTCCGGCTTGGTAGGATCAGTGCTGTCCTGCGGTGTATCTTCTGCGTCCTCGTCCGGAGTCTCCACGATGGGATACAACGGCTGGACGGTAAAGGTTTTGACAAAGGCGACATTACTGCCGACTGTGCCCAGACTGGACAGCAGATTCCCGTTTTCCTGCAGTGTTACCGCCCAGAAGTTCGCATCCGCCCGCTGCTCGGGGCGATTGTAAAGGCTTTGCTCCAGAAGATAGGGCAGATTGCCGTAGACCTCCACAGCGTACAGATCTGCGTAGTCCTCAGCGATGGTTTTGGCGATGGAATCGTATTCCATATCCTGCAGCTTGCTCACATCGTCTACATACAGGTTGGAATTTTCCATAGCGATAATGCCGATGCTGCCGGCAAGAGCGGCGATAACGGACAGCGCAGTCAGCAAAACTGCCAGAAATTTCAGGGTCAGACTATGCTTCATTTCGCTGCCGGCCTCCTTCGATCTTGTAGCCCTGACCCCAGACCACCTTCAGATAGCGGGGATCCGAGGGGTCGATCTCGATCTTTTCCCGCAGGTGGCGGATATGGACAGCCACAGAGCCTTCGTTACCTAAGGCCACCTCCTGCCAAACGGCTTCGTACAGTGCCTTGGTGGAGAATACCTCACCGGGATGGGTCATCAGCAGGTGAAGAATGCTGTATTCCGTGGGGGTCAGATTTACCTGCTCGCCCTCTACCAGTACGGATTTGGTGCGGTCGTCCAGCAAAATGCCGCCAATGGCAATTTCGGCGGGATTTTCTTCTGCGTGGCTGCTGCCCAGCTGGGAGTAGCGGCGCAGATGGGAGCGGACCCGCGCCAAAACCTCCACCGGTTCAAAGGGTTTGGTAATATAGTCGTCTGCACCTACGTCCAGACCCAGCACCTTATCCTCGATCTCGGATTTGGCGGTGAGCATGATGATCGGAACATTGGAAAATTCCCGGATCGCCTTGGTGGCGGTGATGCCGTCCATTTGGGGCATCATTACGTCCATCAGGATCAGATGCACGTCCTGGCTGCGGGCAATTTCCAGCGCCTGCAGACCGGTATGTGCCTCGAAAAAGCCGTAGCCTTCCGGGGTAAGATAGATTCGCAAAGCATTGACGATGTCCGGCTGGTCATCGCAGATCAGTATATTGTACATACAAAACCTCCTGCTGTTTGCGTGGATTTTTTCACTATTATAGCAGATTTTTGGCGAATAGGAAAGAGGAACTTTTGCAAAGCACGGTTGATTCCAAAAGAAACGGTGATATAATAGAATCGATCTTAATAAAAAGGAGCGTGTTCTTATGTTGGAACAAATAAAAATCTGGCTGACAGCCAACGGCGTGCCGCTGCTGGCGGTGGCACTGAAGGCGGTGATCCTGGGGGCAGTCGGTCTTTTGGTGATCCACGTGGTAAACAAACTGCTGGACAAGGTGCTGCAAAAATCCAAGCTGGAAAAAGCTGCCCACAGCCTGCTCAAAGGTCTGGTCAAGGCAGTGCTGTGTATTCTGCTGGTGCTGATCGTGGCTTCCTCGCTGGGCGTGGATGTTACGGGAATCGTGGCACTGGCATCGGTGCTGACTTTGGCGGTTTCGCTGGCGCTGCAGAATATGCTGGCAAACGTCATCGGCGGATTTACACTGCTGTATACCCATCCTTTCGGTTCCGGCGATTATGTGGAGATCGCAGGACAGTCCGGCGCTGTCCAGGAAGTGGGGCTTGCCTATACCAAGCTGACCACGCCGGACAATAAGCTGATCTCCATTCCCAACAGCGCCGTGGTGGCAGCACAGATCACCAATTATACTGCCACCGGCTGCCGCCGGGTGGATATTGATGTATCCGCCTCTTATGATACGCCGGCACAGCAGGTGATCGATACGCTGGTAGGCGCGGCCGATGAGCCCTGCATTCTGACTGAGCCGGAAAAGCCCTACGCGATTTTGGTAAGCTATGGGGAAAGCGTAATCAATTACACGCTGCGCTTCTGGGTCAAGACCGATGACTACTGGAGCGCGCTGTTTGCTGTAAATCAAAAGATCAAAACCCGTTTCGATGCTGCCGGTGTGCAGATGAGCTATCCCCACCTGAACGTGCATATCGAAAAGTAAGTCTTTTGCATAACGGCCGCGCAGACGGGCATACTAGCTGTGGACAGGAAAGGACAGAATCAAAACTGCGACGGCAGAAGAACGCTGTACATTTTCTGTCAAGTGTATCACCGAATAGCGCAGCGGTTTGATGCGAAAAGGCGGATAGGGAACGATCCGCCATACATAAAAAAGCAAGCAGGCGGCCATCCGGCCGCCTGCTTTTATGCAGCAAGTAGTTTATCTATCAAGTCTTTGTAGTCTTGTTCTGAGCCTAAAAGTCCAGCATTTATGTCTTGAATAATGCCATCGTGCGAGATGTATATTGTGGTAGGAAATCCTACAGGGAAGAAAGCGCGATTAATCAAGGAATATGTTTCAGGGAAACGATCAACTACTATTATTTCGATGTTATCTTCGTACAGCGGATAAATAGCTTCGAAAATAGCTATTTCCTTTTCAGAAGGCGTGCCGCCATATACGAGCTCCAGGATTACTAATTTGTTTTCGGATAAAACATCGTATAGTAGAAATTCTTCGCCAGATGCATTTTTGAAGGAATAGTTATATACCCTATCACCGATGTAGACTTTTTCATCTGGAGCTGCTTGCTGATGAGGCTCGTAGGTCAAAATAATATCTAATGTGCAAATATCAAAGTGAAACAGTTCTTCTGTAGTATAATTATCAGACAGTCCAGAGATGGTAACAACATAATCATCACTTTCAATCAGTGTAAATGCTGCAACACCGTGGCTGTTTGTTCGGCCTGTTGCAACGAGCTCCTCTTTGCTGTCGTTATTGTATATTGAAATCTCTACATTGGATAGGGTCAGACCGGTCGTATCACTTATTGATACTGTGTATGTTTTTACTTGGTTTATTATGCTGTTTTCAGCAGGTGAGTTGTTTTCGTTTTTGCTGCACCCTGCAAAGAATAGCACTAGACACAAGAAGAGAACGGATATTTTTCTCATATAAACCTCCAAAATAAGTAATATAGGGAAGAAACTCCCTCCGTCAGAAATCAAAGATTTCTGCCACCTCCCCCAAAGGGGGAGGCAAGGGATGGTCATAGCTCGTACAGTGGCTGCACCGGGTCATACCGCTGAGGCTTGTATGTAACGCTGCCGATGGGCTTGCCGTCAATGCCGAATTTGGGATTGTAGCCGAATAGGTTTACATAACACATCAGGTCATCCCGCTCCGCTTCCATTTCCCGCATTATTGCCACGGTTGCCAGCACGTCGTCCACCGCCCGGTGAGAGTTGACCACCTCGCCCTCTAGTCCGTAGACCTCGATGGCATTGCAAAGCTTATGGGGATAGCTGTGGCGGTCCTTGTACACCGTTAAAAGATCCAGCTTGTCCTTGCCCTTGAGGATCATGGGGTCGCCGTTTCGCAGCAGCAGATAGTAAAGAAAACTCAGGTCAAAATGGGCGTTGTAGGCCAGAAGCAGGGTGTTTCCGGCGATCATTTCGGCAATATCCCGGCAGACCTGCTGCTTCGGGATGCCCCGGTCCAGAATGTCCTGAGTGGAGATACCGGTTAGGTTTTCGATCACCGGCGGCACGGTGTTGCCGGGGGTCAGGCTGATCAGCTGGTCGTATTCCTGAATGATGGTGGCTGTGCCGTCCCGGCGTTCCACTACCACAGCGGCAAATTCGATGATCTCGTCCCGGTGAAAGGAAAGACCTGTAGTCTCCGTATCGAACAGCACCAAGCGGTCATATTTTTCAAATAAAGTGTCGAAATTTCCCATTTTAATCTCCTTTCGCCAATTTTTGCGCCCGGGCAAATTTGCTTTTCTCCTCCGGGATCAGGCCGTACATTGCCGCCAGCGCCTGGGCGTAGGCGGTGGCAACTGCCTCCGAGCCGGATTTCAGCTCCACTTCAACCTCCCGCAGGGGAAGCTCCTTGCCAGATCCCAGCAGGACGCCCTCGTCCAGTGCGATCTCTACGGTGCAACCCGGCAATTCGATCAATTTTGCCCGACGGGTAAAGCGGGCGCCGCAGGAAATTTCCACACCCTTTTGGGTCAAAACCAGCAGCTCTGCCGGAGCACCAAGTTTACATAACATCGGAATGGCGACCGCAATATCATTTTCCTCCAGCTCCCATTCACCCCGCCCGTGGGTGCCGTCGGGGGTCTTGACGGTGCAGACGGAAATGCCGTTCTCCATCCGCCGCCGCAGGGTGATATGCTGCGCGGACAGGTCGCCGGCAGGGGTGTCAAAATAGGTGGTTTCCATGGAAATCACCGCAAAATCACTCCATTTTTCTCCCAATGCGGCGAAAGCTGCCGCATCCGCGGCGTATTTCAGCTCAAATTCTCTGCCCAAGAAATCACCTCCAATTTACCATATTATACACCCCCGCCGGACGCGATGCAAGAATCTTTTTGCCGCACCCGATTCCGACAAAATATGCTATCGCCGCCGTGATAGGATTTAGGTATTGAAGGAAAGGATCGTGGTACAAATGATGGTTACCTTGGGAATCTATGTCCGGCGGTGGCAAAGGACACTGCGGCGTTGGATGCTGAATCCGCGGGTGCACGCACTGGCGCAGACTGCGGCGTACATACTTGCGGGATTTTTGCTCAGCGCTGCCAGCCTGGGAAATGCGGCGCAGCCGCTGACCTTGGGATTGCTTTGCGCTGTGTCCGGCTGGTCTGCGGTGTTGATCACCGCCGGAGGTATGGCGGGCTATATGCTGTTTTGGAGCAGCGCCGGCACCCAGGGCGTGCTGTGGCTGTGTCTGGGCTTGGTGGCGGCGATTATGCTGGGCGGACGGGATTTTTTGCGGAATATGCCGGTGCTGATGCCTTCCTTGGCAGGCGTGATCGTGGCGGCTTCCGGGGTGATATTCCAGCTGATGTTTCACGAATCCGCGCCGATACTGATGTATTTTCTGCGCATTGCATTGGCTGTGCTGAGTACGATGCTGTTTACTGCCGTGCTGGAAAAGCGGGATCCGGTGGTGCAGTGGCTGGTGTGCGGCGTGGCGGTTTTGGCGTTGGCGCAGGTGATCCCCATTCCTTATTTGGGGTTTGGCTATATTGCTGCCGGTGTGCTGGCGGCGATGGGGGCGTTTCCCGCTGCAGCTTTGGCAGGCTTGGCGCTGGATCTGGCGCAGATAACACCAACGCCGATGACGGCGGTGCTGTGCCTGGCGTATATGATCCGATTGATCCCCGGAGTAAAAAAAGCGGCGCTTTGCACCGCCGGCGGTATGGTTTATATGGCGGTGATGCTGCTGTGCGGCAATTTTGATCTGCAGCCTGTGCCGGGATTGCTGATCGGCGGGTTTGCCGCTTACTGGCTTCCCGGCAAGGCGGGGCTTTCCCACCGCCGCGGAGAAACCGGCTTTGCCCAGGTGCGGCTGGAACTGGCATCCTCTGTACTGAGCGAGACCCAGCGGCTGCTGATGGACGTGGAAGAGTATCCCATCGATGAGGAGGCGATCATCGCCAAGGCTGTGGAGCGGGCGTGCAATGGCTGCCCATTCCGCAATAAATGTAAGGATCAGAAGCAAAAGCTGCCGATAGATTTGCTGCACAAGCCTTTGGGAAACGGCGGGGGATTGCCCACATCCTGCCGCAAATCCGGGCGGCTTTTACAGGAGCTGCGCCGGGGTCAGGAACAGCTGCGCGCCATTCGCGCCGACCGGGACCGGCGGGAGGAATACCGGGCAGCGGTAACCCAGCAGTATCATTTTTTGTCGGAATATTTGCAGGATCTTTCCGATACATTGGCTCAGCGCAGGGAAGCGCCAAAGCAGTTCTATCAGCCGGAACTGGCGGTATGTTCCGCCGCCCGTGAGGGAACAAACGGCGACCGCTGCCTGGTATTTGCCGGTGTGGAAGGCAGATATTATATCGTCTTGTGCGACGGAATGGGTACCGGTCCGGAGGCTGCCCGGGACGGGAAAGCCATGGGGAATTTGCTGAAAAAGCTGCTGGTTGCCGGCTACCCCGTGGAATTTGCTTTGCGCAGCGTGAACAGTCTGTGTGCATTGATGGGCAGAGCCGGTGCGGTTACCATCGATCTGGTGGAATTGCGGCTGGATTCCGGCAAAGCAACGCTGTATAAATGGGGTGCGGCGCCGTCTTACCTGATATCAAAGGGCGTGGTCATAAAAATTGGGACAGCCACCCCGCCGCCCGGGCTGTCGGTAACCGATTGCCGGGAGACGGTGGAGCAGCTGTCCCTGCGCCGGGGAGAGATACTGGTACTTCTCAGCGACGGAGCAGAGGGAGAGGAATCTCTGCGCCGTTGTCTGGAAGATGCTGCACAGCCGCCCGGGGAATTGGCGGCGAAGATTTTGTCCTGCAGCGAAGGTGGAGCAGACGATGCCACTGTCGCGGTGGTGCGTCTGAACTCCATACCCACGCCGACATAATACCACATATTATTTGCAAAATTTGTCGAAACACAAGATGTGGGAGAAAAAATTGTAGAGAAGTACAAGATTTTGATGAATAAAAAGGCTCCCCTTGTTAGGGGAGCTGTCAAAAATCTTAAAGTTTGTCATTCCGACCAAGGCGAAGCCGCGTGGAGGAATCTTCACAGCAAAAAGTGCGGTAGATCCCTCGACTCGCTCCGCTCGCTCAGGATGACAGCTACGGTGGAGTTTTTACACAAGGGAGGCACAATGAAAATGCCGACGCTCAGCTGAGCGTCTGCATTTATTTTGCAATTACTGATTCTCGATTTCCTTCAGAGCGTCCTTGCGGCTGAAGTTTGCACGGCCCTTCTCGTCGAAGCCCATGAACTTAACCCAAGTCATATCGCCCAGATTCAGCACATCCTCAACCTTCTCAACGCGGTGATTCTCCAGCTTGGAGATGTGCACCATACCGTCGTGCCCGGGAGCGATCTCAACGAATGCGCCGATGGGCAGGATGCGGACCACCTTGCCGTAGTACAGCTTGCCAACCTCGGGAACGAAGCAGATGTCGTCCACCATCTTCTTGGCAGCGTAGGCGGCAGCGGAGTCAACAGCGGAGATGAAGACGGAGCCGTCATCCTCGATGTCAACCTTAGCGCCGGTGTCAGCGCAGATCTTCTGAATGGTTTTGCCGCCGGAGCCGATGACCTCGCGGATCTTGTCTACGGGGATCTTCAGGCTGATCATCTTGGGAGCAAACTCAGAAACCTCAGCGCGAGGCTCGGGGATGCAGGGCAGCATGATCTCGTTCAGGATCTCCAGACGGGCAATGCGGCAGCGCTCCAGAGCGTCGGCGATGATCTCCATGGTCAGACCCTTGTTCTTCAGGTCCATCTGGATGGCGGTAACACCCTCGGTAGT
>JAZNNE010000079.1:0-14845 GCA_045580125.1 Faecousia sp.
TACGATATCGTTTGGGTGTTGGAACGGGAAAGACCGATTCCAGCCGATCTGCCTGCCGGCATTCGCGTCGTGCGGTATTTTTCTATGGAATATCTGCGGGAAATTGCCACGGCAAAGGTTGTTGTGTGCAACCACCGCACCGGCGACTATCATTTCTTCCGCAAGCGGAAGGGGCAGTACTACATCCAAACGTGGCATAGCTCCTTGCGCCTGAAGAAGATCGAAGGCGATGTTTCGCAGCTGCCGGAGAGTTACATCCAGACCGCTAAGCGGGACTCGGGTATGATCGATCTGTTGCTGTCCGGCTGCCGGTTCAGCACCGATATTTTCCGTCGGGCATTCTGGTATGAGGGTGAAATCTTAGAAAAAGGCACACCCCGCTGCGACGGCTTCTTTGGCGATGCCGCAGCGGTAAAAGAAAAGGTATATGCCCACTTTGGCATCCCTGCAGACAAAAAGCTGGCGCTGTACGCCCCCACATTTCGGGACGATAAGAGCGCGTCCTTGTACGGATTCGATCCGGACAAGCTGCAGGCGAGCTTGGGAGATAGTTGGTGCATCGGCTGCCGCCTGCATCCCAATCTAAACGCGGAAATTCCCGAGGGAACTGCCATTCCTATGAGCAAATATCCGGATATGCAGGAGCTGCTGAGAGCCTGCGATCTGCTGATCACGGATTATTCTTCCTCGATGTTCGATATGGCAGTGGCGGGGAAGAAATGCGCGTTGTATGTGCCGGATCTGGAAACATATCTGGCAAACGAGCGGGGAATCTATTTTGACTTGATGGATCTGCCGTTCCCCAAGGCGGAAGATATGGATGCGCTTTGCAGCGCAGTTGCAGATTTTGCAGACTATGATGCGAAATGCAGCGCATTTCTGGATAGAATCGGCAATTACGAGCAGGGAACCGCTGCTCAGGAAGTT
Source organism: Faecousia sp. (assembly GCA_045580125.1). Lineage (GTDB taxonomy): Bacteria > Bacillota > Clostridia > Oscillospirales > Oscillospiraceae > Faecousia. The sequence continues at coordinate 928 of JAZNNE010000079.1, forward strand.
GCCAAATGGATTGAAAAGGTGTGTAAGTAATGTGCAAGGTCAGCGTGATTGTCCCTGTCCATAACTCGGCAGGTTATCTGGCCAAGTGCGTGGATTCTCTGGTGGGACAAACTCTGCAGGAAATCGAAATCATACTGGTCGACGACGCCTCTACGGATAATAGCCGCGCTCTGATGGCGGATTACGCCAATCGCTATCCGCAGAAAGTCCGCTGCCTCTATCTGGATGAAAATATCCGGCAGGGTGGCGCGCGCAATCGGGGTATGGAGATTGCCGCCGGTGAATACATCGGCTTCGTGGATTCCGATGATTGGGTCGAGCCGAATATGTGCGAGGAGCTGTATGCTGCGGCCAACGGCACGGATATGTGCGGCGCGGACTATTGGATTGATCGGGATAGCGCGCTGCAGGATGTGCGCCTGACCTACGGGGATGGAACGGAAATGACACTGGAGAAAAAAGTGACCTTTATTTCCGGCTGCGGTTATTTCTGGAGCAGAATCTACCGGCGTGATTTCTTGGAAAAGTATAGCCTGCGTTTTCCGGAGAACACCTATTACGAAGATGCATACTTTAACTTTATGACGGCACTGTATGCCGAAACCTGCGCAAAGGCAGAGGGACAGTACTACCATTATTACCAAAGCCCCGATTCTACCGTGCGGCAGAACGGCGCCCATCAGTATGAGCGCATTGCCATTCCCAGTTTAATTATGGGTGAGTGCAAGGCAAGGGACGTATACATTATAAATAAAGACCTGATCGACTATAAGTACATCACCATGCAGATGAGCAATATTAAGCACACCTGCCTGGACCGCTTTGACAAGCCGGACAAAACCCAAATCAAGCGCATCACGGATGCGATCAGAGCGGAGTGCCCCCAATATGCCAAGTGTATATATTATAAAGGTATAGACTGGCAGCTGCGCGTCTACCTGCGGCTGGCGATGCTGTCGCCTGCGATGGCGATCGTCGGCAAAAAATGCGGAAGACTGATCGAACTGGCAGCAGTCCTTAGAAAGAAACTGAGAGGAAGATAACTATGATCATTGGCTACACAACCGGTGTGTTTGATTTGTTCCACATCGGACATTTGAATATTCTGCGCCGCGCCAAGGAACAGTGCGACTACCTGATCGTAGGCGTCAGCACCGATGAACTGGTGGAGCAGTACAAAAATAAGCGGCCGGTGATCAGCTTCGAGGAGCGCTGCGAGATCGTTAAGGCGATTCGCTATGTGGACGAGGTAGTGCCCCAGATGGATCGGGAGAAATTTGCGGCGTGGGAACGCCTGAAATTCAACCGGATGTTTGTGGGCGACGATTGGAAAGGCTCTGTGCTTTTCACGCAACTGGAGGAGCAATTTAAGCCCCACGGTGTGGAAATCGTATATTTCCCCTATACCAAGGGAACGTCCTCCACGTTCTTAAAAGAAACGCTGGCAAAAATCAAGTAAAAAAAGAAGCGCCGATGATCGGCGCCTCTTTTTTATTCGACTATCTCAAAGAATGTGTCCGGGTGGGAGGGGTCAAACTGCTCGTTTGCCCACATTACGGTTACCAGGTTTTCTGTTTCACTGAGATTGATGATGTTGTGGGTGTAGCCGGGCAGCATATGCACAGCCTCGATCTTCTCGCCGCTCACCTCAAAATTCAGCACCTCATCGGTACCGATTTTGCGCTGCTGGATCAGACCGTGACCGGCAACCACGATGAAGAATTCCCATTTGGTGTGGTGCCAATGCTGACCCTTGGTGATGCCGGGGTTGGAAATGTTAATGCTGAACTGACCGCATTTCTCGGTTTTCAGCAGCTCTGTGAAGCTGCCGCGGGCATCCACATTCATCTTAAGAGGGAAGCTGACCTTGTCCTTGGGCAGGTAGCTAAGATAAGTGGCATACAGCTTCTTGGCAAAGCTGCCGGCGGGGATCTCGGGCATTACCAGTGTGTTGGGCTGGGATTTGAAGCTGTCCAGCAGATCCACGATCTCGCCTAAGGTCACCTTATGGGTGATGGGTGCGGCGCAGTATGTGCCGCCGTCGCAAAGTACAGTGTCAATGCCGTCAAATTCGCAGCGGTGCTCTTTGCCCTCCAGTGCATCCAGCATTTCTGCCACCAGATCGTCGATGTACAGCAGTTCCAGCTGGATGCTGCGGTCGTTGACGGTGATGGGCAGGTCGCACGCAATGTTGTTGCAGAAGGTAGCTACCGCGCTGTTATAGTTGGGTCTGCACCACTTGCCAAACAGATTGGGGAAGCGGTAGACCAGCACCTTGGCACCGGTTTGAGCACCGTAGGCGAAGATCAGCTCCTCACCGGCCTTCTTGCTGCGACCGTAGTCGCTGTCGTAGCGACCGATGCAGGTGGCCTGAATGGAGGAAGAGATCATAACGGGGCAGGTGTTATTGTGTTTTTTTAATGTATCCAGCAATGTGGAGGCAAAGCCAAAATTGCCCTGCATAAACTCTTCGGGATTCTGGGGGCGGTTGACGCCTGCCAGATTGAAGATGAAATCCGCCTTCGCGCAGTATTCGTCTAAAAGCGCAGGGTCAGTATCAATGTCGTATTCAAAAATTCCGTCAATTTTCAGAGCGCGTGTGCGGTCCTTTCCGTCGCGGATTGCCCGTAAGCTCTCCACTAAATTCCGACCCACAAAGCCCTTTGCGCCCGTAATGAGAATGTTCATACTGCTTCTCCTAAAAGCTGTTGAATTTTGTTTTTCACCAAGTCAAAAGCGGTGTCGTTCATACCGCCGTTGATGATAATGTCTGCGTATGCCTTGGTAGGCTCGACGAAGGCATTGTGCATCGGCTTGACGGTGGCGAGGTACTGGTCGATGATGCCATCCAGATCTCTGCCGCGCTCAACCATATCCCGACGCACACGGCGCAAAATGCGCTCATCCGCATCGGTCTCCACATAGATACGCATATCCATCAGTTCCCGCAGCTGTGGCTCCACGAAAATCAAGATACCGTCAATGAGGATCACGGGCTTTGCGGCGATCTGCAGGATCTGCTGGCTTCGATCGTGGGCAGTAAAATCATACACAGGGCAGGAAATATCCTTGCCGGACTTTAATTCCCGAATCTGCCGGATCATCAAATCAAACTCGAAAGCGTCGGGAGAATCGTAATTCTGAAGCTTGCGTTCCTCCAGCGGCATATCGTGCCGTGCCAGATAATAATTGTCGCAGCTGACCAGCGCAATGTCGTCCGGAAACTGTTCCTTCAGCCGTTTGGCGAAGGTGGACTTGCCAGAGCCGCTGCCGCCGGCAATGCCGATCACAAATGCATCCTTCATATCAGCGTCCAAAGGCAGCCAGCTCATCCTGAATGTAGGACAGAGATGCGATCTTAGCCTTGGTCTCGGCCACATTCAGCAGCTGGGTGTTGTGGGAGTTGAATTCGGTCAGAGTGTTGCGGTCTGCATCGCCCTGATTAAAATATTTGTCGTAGTTTAAGCCGCGCTTGTCGCAGGGTACGCGGTAGAATGCGCCCATATCAATGGCGTTGGCGCACTCTTCGTTGGTAAGCAGAGTCTCGTACATCTTTTCGCCGTGGCGAATGCCGATGACCTTGATATTCTCCTTGTCGCCGCCGAACAGCTCGCAAACAGCTTCCGCCTGGGTCTGAATGGTGCAGGCAGGTGCTTTCTGCACCAGAATATCGCCGCTTTCGCCGTTTTCAAAGGCAAACAGCACCAGATCCACCGCCTCGTCCAGAGACATAATGAAACGGGTCATGGAGCCGTCAGTGATGGTGATGGGGTTGCCGGATTTGATCTGCTCGATCCACAGAGGAATGACAGAACCGCGGGAGCACATCACATTGCCGTAACGGGTGCAGCAGATCTTGGTCTTGTCGGGGCTGACCGTTCTGGACTTGGCAACGATGACCTTTTCCATCATCGCCTTGGAGGTGCCCATGGCGTTGACGGGGTAGGCGGCCTTGTCGGTGGAAAGGCAGACCACATTCTTGACACCGGCTTCAATGGCAGCGGTCAGCACATTTTCGGTGCCCAGCACGTTGGTCTTGACGGCCTCAATGGGGAAGAACTCGCAGGAGGGAACCTGCTTCAGGGCAGCGGCGTGGAAAATGTAGTCAACGCCGTGCATCGCGTTCTTGACGGATGCCAAGTCCCGGACATCGCCGATGTAGAACTTGATCTTTTCTGCCACCTCAGGCATTTTTGCCTGAAATTCGTGGCGCATATCGTCCTGCTTCTTCTCGTCGCGGGAGAAAATGCGGATCTCGCCGATGTCGGTCTTCAGAAACCGGTTCAGCACAGCGTTTCCGAAAGAACCGGTACCGCCGGTGATCATCAGTGTTTTGTCTTTAAATAAGCTCATAATATTACTCCTAATCTATATTACCGATCGCCACTGAAAACCCAGTGGATAGGCTTGATGTAACGAAGAATCCATGCGACTGCCACGGAAACGCTGGTCACCGCCAGCAAGCTTACTGCAAAATGCAGCAAGGTTGGCAGGGCCAGACCTGCGAAAATAAATTTGCCAAGAAAAACGCCAACGGCAGAATGTACACCATAGATGACCATTGTGGAAAATTTAGGTGCAGCATATACTTTCTCTCGCTGACACAGCTTTACTGCCAGCAGTAAAAACGAGGCAAAAACCAACGGGACGGCGAGCCTGTTGTTGAAACAGGGAATTACCTGATCGAAAAGCAACGATTCCAGTAAAGCTGTGCCTGCAAACAGCACCAGCAGAACAGCCCAGGGCAGCTTCTTTGCCAGTTTTACAAGTGCTTCCTGCAAATGAGGTAGCTTGGTCAGAAAACAGCCGAGCAAGTAGTATCCGAAGAAGTTTGCCTGAAATATCGACCGCGCATAACCGCCTACATCTACATTTAACTCCCATTCCAGAAATCCCAGAACCACAGATGCAGACAGAAGCAGAATGCTGGCAACTTTGCTCCGGAGAACAAGTAGAAGCGTCGGTGTCAGAAGAATGAATACGCAAAGCTGGAACATATACCACAGGGGGAATGCGTATTGGTAGAAAACGACACCCTTCAAGATACCCATTACGCTCAGATCTACATTACTCTGCAGGAATCCGGGGATGATGATGGCAACAGCAGCATAAAATGCGTAGTAAAAAGCAGACCAAGCTAAAAAAGGCATCAGTACGGATTTGATCCGCTTCCTCTGCTTTTGGAAAACATCGGAGAAGGTGTCTGCATTCCGGAAAAACAAATATCCGGACAATAGGAAAAATGTAGGCACAGCCGCCGTACAAATACCGTGGGTAAAAAAGCTGATAATGCGGGAGGGGACTGTAAAGGCAGTCCCATCTACTGTGTGCTGATGGATCGTGATCACCATCAGTGAACATATCAACGGTACAATATTCAAAAAGTTGTTGTTAATAAACGAGTTGCTCTTTTTCATAGTCAGATAACCATTATGTGCGATCGTTAAGAATTCTTTTGTAGGCTTCGGGGTAGTGCGCAGCTAAGACCGCCATAATTTCCATATTTTTATTTCCGACAACATTTTCTGTTGCCATTTGCACGGTTTGCGACCCGTCGATTACAGAAAAGCTCTTGTGATATTTTCTGGTCTTTATGGTTTGCACACCGTTTTGCGCTGCCATAAACATATACCAAAGGTCATCGTTCTTATATGCCAACGAGCACACGGCTTTTTTGTCATAAGCATCTTTGTAAAATGCTTTATAGGGAATCAGGCACCCGCCGCCGGGAGAGGGGTTCAAACTATATGATGGTTTTTGAACACCAACATTGGAGATTACGCCCCATCTTCCTGGATTTACCAAAGAACCGTCGCTGTTATAGAGGATGGATTGCGCTCTTTCACAAACAAGACATTTTGGATATTCCCGGTGCTTTGCCATAAGCCGTCGTATGCAATCTATAGGATAAATAATATCATCGTCAAAGGTAATGACAACCTCATTCTCTTTTTGTTCTTGAATACAATAGAAATATTTTTTGTGGCCGTACAGATCATCGCACCACTTGATTTCCAATCCGTAATTTTCGAGATCTGTGAGAGCCTTTGGCAAAACGTGATCGGGGAACTGCTCGTTTGCCAACCAAAGGATGATTCTATCCGGCTTATAGGACTGCTGCATTAAGGATTTGATGGCCAGGTGTACATAGTTGATTCTGGCAGGGAAGGAGGTTAGGGAAGCGGTCACAATGATGTCACGCTTCTCCTTGTTTAAGGGAGCTGTTGGTATTTTGGAAGCAACAATTGTTTTGTTGTCCAGCTTTGTAAAGTACCGATATAACACACCGCCGAAATATGGGACTCGAATGGTATCCGGTATTTTCAGCTTCTCGGTCAATCTGCGATTCATTGCGAAAACTCCTAATCGTTACTTTTTATGGCGGGCGTTTTTGATAATGGCGAGTATATAGCGCATACTTTCGTTCTTGGTGAGCAGAGACAGCAGTACATATACCACGATTCCTGTTACAATCTGGATGGCCAGTACGGGAATGTTGCCTAACGGAAGCATCTTCAGCGGATACACGCAGGCGAACATCACGGCCGACATCAGCAAAGAGGGAAGAATGTCCACGATTTGCTTGCCAACGCCGTAGCCCAGCAGTTTTTTGTTGGGGACGGCGTCCACGATGGCGTTGATCACTGCACCTACCAGTAAGCTGATGGCTATGGTCATTACGCCAAAGGGGATGGATGCCACCAGCAGGGCAACGCCGATGATTTTCTTGATGATCTCCAGCTTCAAGGCAATATCGCTTCTGCCCATAGCCTTGATGGCCTGCAGATTGTCGATCTCAATGGGCATCATCATAAAGGTGAAGCAGATGATCTGCATATAGGGCACGCTGGGCAGCCATTTTTCTGTCAGCAAAATGACGGTCAGCGGTTCGGCAACCGCGGCCAGACCGGCCAGCAGGGGCATCAGGATAAAAGTGGTGGTCTTGATTGCCCGGCGGAGGATTGCCAGCATATCGTCCTTAGAAGTCTGGCGCTTGGAAATGGCGGGGAACAGCACGCTTTCAATGGTGCCGCTGACATTGGATTCCACCAATTGAGGGAAACTTTGACCCTTGTTGTAATAGGCCAGATCTGCGGCGGTGTAGTATTTGCCGATCACCAAGTTTCTCAGATCGTTATACAACACCTTAATAATGGAGGCAGCAAAGATCTTCCAGCCGTAGGCGAACAGCGCCTTAAACCGCGCGAAGGAAAAAGCAAAATCGGGCCGCCAACGCACCACGATCCACAGAACGAGCATCACCGTAACCACATTGACGCAGTATTGGGCAACCAGCGCCCAAACGCCGTAGCCGGCGTAAGCCATCCAGATACCAACGGCTGCTGATAAAACTGTGGCAGATAGGGAAGCAGAAAGCGTTTTCCGGAACTGCATTGTGCGGGATACATAGGCCTGCTGGACGCTGTTGACAGCGGTAGCGATGATCTGAATGCCCATCACACGAATCACGGCAATCAGCATTACCCGGTCATAGGCAGAATAGAAATCTGCGATCAGCGGCGCACAGAAAAACAGCAGCGCGTACAGTGTGAGGCCCATAGCCACGCTGAAGAAGAAAACCGTGGAGAAATCCAGGTTGTCCGCATCTTTCTTCTGGATCAGCGAGGTGGCAAAGCCACTGACTACCAGCTTGTCGCAGATGGTGATAAACACCGACACCAGTGCGATGATGCCGTAATCCTCCGGCATCAGCAACCGTGCCAGAATAATGGTCACAATGAAGCTGACGATTTGGCCGGAGACCCGCTCGCAAAATTTCCAGAGCGCACCGGATATGGTCTTTTTTCTTAATGACTGATTGTCGCTCATTGAAAACTACTTCCTTACAGTTTACACTCGATAATAGAGGTGCAGCATTCATACACTTCCGACTCAGGCGGAATCTCCATATAATTGCCGTACCGCTTGGTCAAAAATTCGTCGTAATTCTTAGGGATGAAGAAGGTCTTGTCCTCAAAGGTATGCTCCACTAGATTTTCAAAGGTGTTGCGGGGAATGGGATAGATACCATTGTTGGGGTGTGCGACCTTATAGACATACTTGGTGGGCAGATACTTGAACATCTTCATCGCGCCGCCACGCATAGCGTTGATCACGCCGTAGGGCAGCCAAGAGAACAGCCGATATACCCGACGCTTTTTTTCTGTGCCGGTGTAAATGCCGCTTTTAACCTTGCCCACGGAGGACCAAAACATAGCCAGCTTTACCTGCAGATTCAGGAAGCAGGGGATGATATTGTCGATAGGATGCAGGTCGATAAATACGCCGCTGTGCAGCTCCGCCAGGGAAGCCAGCTCCTTTTCCAGAAATACCGTGCCGTTTAAACGCACCTTACCCCAGCTGTTGGGATAACGTTTTTCTGCGCGGTAGTTGCTGAAGAAGATCTTCTCGTTGGGGTGCTTTTTCATATAGCGGACGAACTTATCGTAATCCTTCCGGGGCATACACATATCAATATCGTGATCCCAGGGGATAAAGCCCTTGTGCCGCACCGCGCCGATGACAGAGCCGCCGTACAATGAGCACTTAAAGCCCTGCTCCCGGCAGATGCGATCTACCTCGGTGGCAATCTCCAGCATCCGCGCGTGGCAGACCTCCATATCATATCCGCAAACTGTGTATTTGCTCATCGTGTGTATGCACTCCTCAATGCTTCTTCAGCTTTCTGCCGATTTTTTTGAATAGTTCGCCGTGAATGGTATATTTGAAAATATGATACATTTTTCTGCCGGCGGCGATAAAGGGGTGACCTAAGGCATAGAATTTATCCAATTGCTTAAAATACTCCAGATCAGCCACCACATAAGGCGGGTGTTTGATGGGAAACTCCGGCTCAAAGGTGGGAATATCAAACAGACGCTTTTCTGTCTTTGTTAAGTATTCCAGCTTGGTGTCAGAATGGGTGGAATCGGTGGTCATACCGATATTTTCCACCATATTTCGGGTGGCAATAATAGCTAAGCGGGAATTCATAAGGCTGTCAAGACAGAGAATGCTTTCCCAGTAGGGAATACCGCTTTCACTGTGCCATTTGATGGATGTATACCAGCGGTCAAACCGCTTGCCGTAGATATTGCGCAGATTTTTTATGCTGTGTGTATCCCGCAGATAGGCGTAATCCTCACTCCAGCCGTCAACGACCCGTTTCCAGCTTGCCCAAGCATTGGTGCCGGTAAAACCGAAGAAATAGTCGTAGGGATAGTCTTTATATTCGCCAAGCATATTCATACCGCAAATGTGGTTGATGCGCTCATCGTTTTCATACTTATCCAGCAGTTCTTTGCAGAAACGGAAATAACCTTCGGTGGCGACGAAATCATCTTCCAAAACGATACACTTATCCACGATGGAGAATGCCCACTTGTGGGAATAGAAGGTGGACGGATCACATCCGTGGTTTTTCTCGTTATAGAACTTATGAACTTCACAGTCCCAGTCTACACTGTCGGCGATTTCGCGGCATTTCAGAATGCCGTCCATATCGTCCGTGCCCTCACGGGGACCGTCTTGCCAAAGGAGCAGGGTTTTGGGGGCTGCCTTACGGACGGCTTCAAAGGTCTTCTTAAACTGTTCGTCCCGCCGAAAGAAGATCAGCAGTACGGGAACGTCAATTTTCCAAGGATTGGCCATTTCGGGGATCCTCCTTTAAGACTGTCTGGATGGTCAGCGGTGCCAGGAACCAGGTAACGAAGCCCAGCGGCAAAGCTGCGTGAACGGGGTTGGTAAGACCCATCATTACGAACATCATGATGATAACGCCAAATTGCTGTCTGTGCGTACCCATATACCGCTGTACCCGCTTGCAAACCGTAATCAGCAGGGCATAGAAGGGGATGCCGCCGATGATGCCGGTATCGGAAAGAACGGTCAGGAAAGTGGCGTGTCCGTCGAAGTCCAGCTTTCGGTTGCCGATAATGGGGCTCTTTAAGAACGCAACGATGGTATCGCCGTAAATGGTCAGCCGGCTGTTGAGGTTATAGCCGTCAGCACCTTGACCGGTCAAAAATGCGCGGATCTCGCTCAGACGGATCGTAACATGCCCTAACGGAATGATTCGGATTGCGAACGCCAGGATCTGCGGCAGGAAGAAGAAAATGGCCACGATCACCAGCACAAACAGTATTTTGTACAGCTTGGTCTTGATGTGCCGGAATACCTGGATCAGAATGCCGATAACGGTGATCAGAATTGCCAGTGTGTACTGGGCGTTGACCAGGAAAATGATGCCTACAACAGCAAGCACCAGAGAAGCGTAGCGCACGAAGCCTCTGAATTTGAGCATAAAGATGGAAATTGCAGAGATAATGATGGGAACGGCGTAGACGAAATAGTAGTTGGCCACGTCCAGCTCGGCGTTTTCATCAAAATCTTCCCAGTGGCGGGTTGCTTCCGGATTCTCCAGCAGGAACAGCCACGTGGTAATGATGACATAAACCATCAAGGCATTACCGACGATGGCAAACAGCTTCTTTTGGGCATCGGTTGCAATGCGGTTGATGCGGATGAACAAAATGGCGGGGAAGTAAAGGGTCAGATACTGATATACTTTGGAGATGAAGCGCTTGAGCACTCTGTTGGAAACATCGCTTGCAATGGAAGACGCATCCGTCAGCAGGGCATACGCTGTTGCCAGAAGAAATATCAGCACAAGTGTTACGACAACTGTGGAGAACATCTCCGGATCGATAAACACGATGTATGCGCAGTATACCAAAAGGAGCAGCAATAACGTTGTTGACCCCATAGAGAATGAGGGCACCAAATATGCCGCAAACAAATATAAGATCAACAGAATCTCCCATATTGGGAGCTTTTTTCTGCTTAACAATGTGAAATCCATAAGTGATGTAAAACTCCTTGTTTAGTGCGCCAGTGCTTTTTCCTTACCCTTTCGGCTGACCTGCTCCATCTGCTGGGCATAGGCTTCACCTTTGCCTTCGCTTCCGTGGGCACCTGCGGGGTGATAGGTGGGGACAGCGGCGGAGACCAGATCGCGGATCTGATCGTCGCGACCTTCATAAGCTGCGGTCATCAATTCCTGCAGCTGCTGCAGGAACTCGTCGGTATTGAAGGGGATGGGGCTGCCGATGTGGATCAGGTGGTTGGGGGTGGTGCGCATACCTTCCTCGCTCATCAGCTTTTCCTCAAACAGCTTTTCACCGGGGCGCAGACCGGTGTAGGAGATCTTGATGTCCACGTCGGGCTTCAGTCCGGACAGACGGATCAGGTTGCGCGCCAGCGTGTCGATCTTAACGGGGGAGCCCATATCCAGAACGAAGATCTCGCCGCCGTCGGCATAGGTGCCGGCCTGCAGCACCAAGGATGCGGCCTCCGGAATGGTCATAAAGTAACGGATAATGTCGGGATGGGTAACGGTAACAGGACCGCCCTTGGCGATCTGCTCTTTAAAACGGGGGATAACAGAGCCGTTGCTGCCCAAAACATTGCCGAAGCGAACTGCGACGAAATCGGTGGCGGGCTGCTCGCCGGTTTGGGGGATACTCAGGACACTGCCGTCTTCCGTGTGGGTGAACATGGGGGACAAGTCGCCGGACTTGCTGTCGCGGATCTTTCTGTCGAAGGACTGGACGATCATTTCACACAGACGCTTGGATGCGCCCATAATGTTGGTGGGGTTGACGGCCTTGTCCGTGGAGATCAGAACGAAACGCTTACAGCCGTGGGTCATAGCGGCGTATGCGGTCTTGTATGTACCAATGGCGTTGTTTTTGATGGATTCACAGGGGCTGTCCTCCATCAGAGGTACGTGCTTGTGGGCAGCGGCGTGGTAGACCACGTCCGGCTTATACTTGGAAAATACTTGATCCAGCCGTCTGCTGTCGCGGACAGAGCCGATCAACACCTCCAGATTCAGCTGGGGATGCTTGTCCTTCAGTTCCAGACCAATGGCGTGGGCGTTGTTTTCGTAAATATCGAATACGATCAGCTGTTTCGGATTGTGCTTGGCGATCTGCCGGCACAGCTCACTGCCAATAGAACCGCCGCCACCGGTGACCAGAATGGTCTTTCCGGAAATGAACTGGTAGATCTCATCCATATTGACCTTGACAGGCTCGCGACCCAGCAGGTCTTCCACGGCAACATCCTGCATAGCAGCAGCGGTGATATTGCCTTTGACCAGATCGTAAACGCCGGGCAGATTCTTCAGCTCGCAGCCGGTTTCCTTGCAGATGTCCAGAATGTCGCGGCGAACAATGGCGCTGGCGCTGGGAATGGCCAGATAGATCTTTTCGATCTTGTACTTTGCTACATTCAGCAAAATGTCATCTCTGCCGCCGACGATGGGCACGCCGTCAATGTAGCGACCCCACTTATTGCTGTTATCGTCGATGATGCAGCAAACGCGGTTACGGACTTTGTCGGTCTCGTGCAGATCACGCAGGATCATCTGACCGGCGGAGCCTGCGCCGATGAGCATAACACGGCTGGCACCGGCAGTGTGAGATACCTTATCCCGCTTGCTGCGCTCCAAAAGGATAAAGCGGTAGGCGAAGCGGACGCACAGTGTCAAAAAGGCTTGAATGGCAATGCCCAGGATATAATAGGTCATAGGCATTTTGCCAAACAAAAGGGTAATGCCTGCAGCGTGGGCGGTGCCCAGGACGATGGAACTGATGGCAACACGCTCCAGCTCGATGAAGCTGGCAAAACGCCACATACTCTGATACAGCCGCGCTCTCCACAGAACAACTACACTGACAAAAGCGTAGATAGGGGAGAACTTCAGCCAAGCCTCCAGATAGGACAGCTCGATTTTAGAGAACTGGCAGTCAAAGCGCAGCCAAAGCGCGAAGAAATAGGAGCCTGCAGAAACGACCAAGTCGAACAAAAGCAGGAAAATGGCAATCAAATGCCAGTGCTCAAAAAATTTGGAAGACTTTCTCTGAACATTATTGGGGGTGGCGGATGTGTGTTTTTTCATCATTCGTCTCTCCTATACCAAAGTTTTTGTAGAACACTGTGCAAGCGCACAGATAGGAATTATAATCAATCAAAGCATACTATAACACATTATTAAATATATTTCAATTGAATTTTTGAAAATTCTACATATTTAATATGATATGCGGAAGTACGCGGTTTTCTTGCCGAAAGCCGTCGAAGGATTCAAAACAACGCATTGAAAACGGCGCTGTATTATGCAAACCGCCGCTGGAAGCCCTTTCCGCACGGTATATGAAATGGTAAAAATGTAGGTGAAATTGATAAAAATTAAGCTTGTATTTTCTTGCAAAGATGTGCTATACTTACGATGTATCGAAATATGCTCGGGGAGTTTTTCCTCGGGTAATATGATAAGGAGGATACCACAATGAAGAAATTCAACCGTCTTGTATCTCTTCTGCTGGTCCTGTGCATGGTTCTGTCCGTTGCACCGGCTATGAGCTTTGTAAGCGCAGCAGACGCAGATGCAAACCTGTGGGTCGACCCTGTCAATGGTAATGATACCAACGACGGTACCACAGAAGCAACCGCACTGAAGACCATTCAGGCCGCAAAGACCAAGGCTGCGGAACTGAGTGCCAACGGATGTCGTCGTCGTCCTGAAGGGCGGCACATACGACGCTACCGACACGATCGTTTTCGGTGCATCCGATTCCGGCAAGAACGGTAATACTATTACATACCGTGCAGCCTCCGGCGAGACCGCCCTGATTTCCGGCGGTACTGAGCTTGATGGCTGGACTCTGCATGACGCAAATCATAATATTTACGTCGCAGATATTCCCGAAGGCGCAGAGCTGATCCGTCAGTTCTATGTCAACGGTGAGCCTCAGCCCATGGCTTCCACGGAGCTGACCCCCACCGGTTTGAACGTCTTCTCCTCCACCGGCTACAGATCCGGCATCATCTCCAGCGCAGATAACACCCATTA
>JAZNNE010000080.1:0-16069 GCA_045580125.1 Faecousia sp.
GCCTCAGCATCCTTCCAGGAAGCGGGAACGTCGATCTTAACATAAGCGGTAGCGCCTGCGTCGATAGCCTTCCAGTTGCACTCAACAACATCGCGACCCTTCTTCAGGTAGGACTTCTCAGCGGCGTCCTTCATGTAGCCGATGGCCTCTTCGCCGGGCATAACCTTTGCCAGGGAGAAGAAAGCGGACTGCAGAATGGTGTTGGTGCGCTTGCCCATACCAACCTGGATAGCCAGGTCAATGGCGTTGATGGTGTACAGCTGAATGTTGTTCTCAGCGATGTAGCGCTTGGAAGCGGCATCCAGGTGATGCTCCAGCTCCTCCAGATTCCACTGGCAGTTGATCAGGAATACGCCGCCGGGCTTAACGTCCTGAACGATCTTGAAGCCCTTGGTGATGTAGGAGGGGTTGTGGCAAGCCACGAAGTCAGCCTTGTTGACATAGTAGGGGGACTTGATGGGCTTGTCGCCGAAACGCAGGTGAGAAACGGTAACGCCACCGGTCTTCTTGGAGTCGTACTGGAAGTAAGCCTGTACGTACTTGTCGGTGTGGTCGCCGATGATCTTGATGGAGTTCTTGTTTGCACCGACGGTGCCGTCGCCACCCAGACCCCAGAACTTGCACTCGATGGTGCCTTCTGCGGCGGTGTTGGGAGAAACGGTTTCAGGCAGGGACAGGTTGGTAACGTCGTCGACGATACCGATGGTGAACTCGTGCTTGGGGGCGTCCTTAGCCAGCTCTTCGTAAACGGCAAAGACGGAAGCGGGGTGGGTGTCCTTGGAACCTAAGCCGTAACGGCCGCCGATAACGGTGATGTCGTTCATGCCAGCCTTGGCCAGAGCCATAACCACATCCTGGTACAGAGGCTCACCCTGGGAGCCGGGCTCCTTGGTGCGGTCCAGAACAGCGATCTTCTTGGTGGTTGCAGGGATAGCAGCCAGCAGGTGCTTGGAGCTCCAGGGACGGAACAGGCGGACCTTGATCAGACCGACCTTTTCGCCGTGAGCATTCAAGTAGTCAACAACCTCTTCCGCCACGTCGTTGAAAGAGCCCATAGCCACGATGACGCGGTCAGCGTCAGCAGCGCCGTAGTAGTTGAACAGCTGATAGTCAGTGCCCAGCTTCTCGTTGACCTTGTGCATATACTTCTCAACAACTGCGGGCAGAGCGGTGTAGTACTTGTTGCAGGCCTCGCGGTGCTGGAAGAAGATGTCGTCGTTTTCGTGAGAGCCACGCATTGCGGGACGCTCGGGGTTCAGGGAGTGCTTGCGGAACTCAGCGACAGCATCCAGATCGGTCATTTCCTTCAGATCCTCGTAGTCCCAGATAGCGATCTTCTGGATCTCGTGGGAAGTACGGAAACCGTCGAAGAAGCTGATGAAGGGCACGCGACCCTCGATGGAAGCCATATGTGCAACAGCACCCAGGTCCATAACTTCCTGAACATTGGACTCAGCCAGCATCGCAAAGCCGGTCTGACGGCAGGCGTAAACGTCGGAGTGGTCGCCGAAAATGTTCAGCGCCTGAGTAGCGACGGTACGTGCGGAAACGTGGAATACGCTGGGCAGCAGCTCGCCGGCGATCTTGTACATGTTGGGGATCATCAGCAGCAGACCCTGAGAAGCGGTGTAGGTGGTGGTCAGAGCACCGGCGGCCAGGGAGCCGTGAACAGTACCTGCAGCACCTGCCTCGGACTGCATCTCGATAACCTTAACGGTGTCGCCGAAGATGTTCTTGCGGCCGGCAGCGGACCACTGGTCGACATAGTCGGCCATGGGGCTGGAGGGGGTGATGGGGTAGATGCCAGCAACCTCAGTAAAGGCATAGCTGACGTGGGCAGCAGCGGTGTTGCCGTCCATTGTTTTGAATTTTCTTGCCAATGTGAATACCTCCTATGTTTGTTGTTATTTTCGTCGCCTAATATCATAGCACTTTTTATTAAATTTGTAAAGGGAAATTCCCCGCTTTTTCGAGGAAAAAGTGAACAAAAATACAGGCATTTTGCCCCAGAAAATGACAAGCAAATAGCCATAATGATGAAGACGGAGAATGCCGCAGCATTCTCCGTCAAATATGCACTTATTAGCCGGGGACAAGACCTTTGAAATATTCGATGATCTGCTGCGTACTATAGCTTCCGCTGAGGGAGGCGACGTAGGACCAGTTTTTATCGTTATAGTAGCAAGTCAGGGCGATGCAGTCGCGTTCTTCCGTGAAAAGCAAAGTCAACTGCGCCCATTCAAAGGCATCGGCGGAAGCACCGTTTCCGGCAAAAAAGAGCCTTAGAAATTCGCGGCCTTCTTCTTTACCGAAACGGGATACGATGCCACCGGGGCGAAGATCGCCGGTATCTGAAATCTTAATACCGCGCAGACTGTCGAAATCGTCGATTTCCAATACGTAGCGGTCTTCCTGGAAGAGATAATTCAGTTTCTTTCCAGTAAAATGCACATCGAAAGTGCCCAGCTCGTTACCCTGTACATCCAGCTTGGTCATCGTAAGCGTTTTATCAATTCGGGTGGGCCAGGGGATCAAGTATACGGCTGCAACAGCAACGATAAGCAGAGAGATTTCAATGATAAAAGCCAGTTTTTTTTACCCATTGACGATGACCTCCTTATATGAAATTCCGCAAAAGGTGATATTCAACTATTCACTAATAAAATACCATAAAAAGGGAATTGCTGTCAAGAATTTTCTGACTGTAAGGGCTGCGCAATGGCGGAATACCACTTGTCAATTTTGCGCAAATGCGGTATAATGCAAGAAAACAGCGAAAAGGGGAGACTTTCTTATGATCTGCAGCGTGAAGACATTGGGCATCAACGGCATCAGCGGAAACGGTGTCGTGGCGGAGTGCTATATTTCCAACGGGCTGCCCGGTTTTGATATTGTGGGTCTTCCCGATGCGGCTGTCAAAGAGGCCCGGGAACGTGTCCGCGCCGCGGCGAAAAATTCCGGTCTTACATTTCCCACCAGCCGGATCACCGTGAATCTGGCGCCGGCAAATGTGAAAAAGGCCGGTACGCATTATGACCTGCCGATTTTGCTGAGCATTATGGCAGCTGCCGGCAGCGTCCGCAGACCCCGCTCCAGCTCCGCATTTATCGGCGAGGTGAGTCTGGACGGTCAGCTTCGGGCTGTACCCGGCGTACTGCCGATGGCGTTGGCAGCGAAAAAAGAGGGTGTTCAGGCGCTGTTCGTGCCTTATGAAAACGCGGCGGAAGCGACCCTGGCAAGAGGACCTGCGGTTTATGGCATTCGTACGGTGCGGGAACTGGTGGCAGGCTTAAACGGCGAAGCGCAGCTGCAAGAGCAGCCGCTGTGGCTGCCGGAGAAAACGGAGAATGCGATTGCGGACTTTAAAGATGTTCTGGGTCAGGAAAATGTCAAGCGCGCTCTGGAAGTGGCGGCAGCAGGCAGCCATAATGTGCTGCTGATCGGACCTCCCGGTTCGGGCAAAAGTATGCTCAGCAAGCGGCTGCCGTCGATCCTGCCGGATATGACCTGGGAGGAATCCCTGGAGGTCAGCCAGATCTATTCGGTAATGGGTCTGCTGACGGCGAAAAATCCGCTGGTTACCCAGCGACCTTTCCGGTCGCCCCACCATACCATATCCAACGCCGGACTTGCCGGTGGCGGAACGAATCCAAAGCCCGGCGAGATCTCTATGGCGCATATGGGCGTGCTGTTTTTGGACGAGCTGCCGGAATTTAAGAAGGACACGCTGGATATGATGCGCCAGCCGCTGGAAGACGGACAGGTTACCATCTCCCGGGTTTCCGGTGCGGTGAGTTATCCGTCGGAATTTATGCTGGTTTGCGCAATGAATCCCTGCAAATGCGGCTGGTACGGCGATCCTGCCGGTCGGTGCAGCTGCTCGGAGCGGGCGGTGCGGGATTACCGCAGCCGGATCTCCGGACCGCTGCTGGACCGCATTGACATTGTTGTGGAAGTGCCGGCGGTGCATTTCGAGGAGCTGCGGGAACGGGCGGAGGCAGAGCCCTCTGCTGCCATTAAGCAGCGGGTGGATGCCGCAAGAGAGCGCCAGCATCAGCGCTTTCAGGACGCAGGCAATATGTGCAACGCGCGAATGGGTCCGGATGAACTGCGCGCATTCTGCCAGCTGGATGAGCAGAGCGCACAGCTGATGAAGCAGGCCTTTGATGCGATGGGTCTGACGGCACGGAGCTATGACCGAATCCTGAAAGTAGCGCGGACCGTTGCAGATTTGGACGGCAGCCAGCAGATCAAGCCGCAGCATATTGCAGAGGCGATCCAGTACCGCGTGGTCAATTTGGAAATTTGATAAAGTGAGGAATCACAAGTGAAAGAGATTTTTCTGTTAAAATTAGGCGAAATTGTCTTAAAAGGCGCAAATAAGCGGCAATTTGAGAGCAAATTGCGGCAAAATGTCCGCCGCCGGATGAAGGCGTACGGCAATTTCGATGTGTATCTGATCCAGTCTACCGTTTATGTCGAGCCGATGGACGATGCTTGCGATATTGACGGCGCCTGGGAGGCCTGCAACTCCATTTTCGGTGTGGTCAGTCTGTGCCGCTGCCGTCCCTGCGAGAAAAATTTGGATGCCATCTTCGCCGCGATCGAGGAATATTTGGGCGACGATCTGGACTGCGCAAAATCCTTTAAGGTGGAGTCCAAGCGCTCTGACAAGAGATTCCCCCTGACCTCCATTTCCATCTCTCAGGAGATCGGCGGTCGTCTGGCAGAAGCCCATCCCCATGTGGCGGTGGACGTGCATCATCCGGATTACACGGTGTATGTGGAAATTCGGGATCTGGCAGCTTATGTCCACGGACCAGCACAGCCCGGTGCGGGCGGTCTGCCCACTGGTGTGGGCGGTCGGGCAATGTGCCTGCTGTCCGGCGGTATCGACTCTCCCGTGGCGGCGTATATGATCGCAAAGCGGGGCGTGGAGATCGAGTGCGTGCACTTTTTCTCCTATCCCTACACCTCCCAGCTTGCCAAGGATAAGGTGCTGGAGCTTGCCCGTCTGGTTACCCGCTACAGCGGCAGAATGACGGTGGATATTGTCTCCTTTACCGAGATTCAGGAAGCCATTCGGGACAACTGCCCCGAGGAGTTCTTCACCCTGATCATGCGTCGGTTTATGATGGAAATTTCCCAGCGCATTGCCAAGCAGCACGGCTGCGGCGCGCTGATCACCGGCGAAAACCTAGGTCAGGTGGCATCTCAGACGATGGAAGCGATGACGGTTACCGGCGCGGTGGTGGACATTCCTGTCTTTATGCCGCTGGTTGGTATGGACAAGGAAGAGATCGTTACCATTGCCCGCAAAATCGGTACGCTGGACACCTCTATTTTGCCTTATGAGGACTGCTGTACAGTCTTTACCCCCAAGCACCCCAAGACTAAGCCGACCCTGGGTCAGCTGATCAACGCAGAGCGGAATCTGGATCGGGAAGCGCTGATTCAGAAGGCGCTGGAAACTTACGAAAAGGTTACGGTGAAGTACCATGATGAAGCTAGCATCTGATGTCATTGCGGCGCTTGCCGGAAAGACCCTGGCGACAGCGGAAAGCTGCACCGGCGGTATGATCGGTCAGGCGCTGACTGCCATTCCCGGTGCGTCTAAGGTATATAAGGGCGGCGTGATCAGCTACACCAACGCGGTCAAGGAAAATGTGTTGGGCGTCAGCGAGGAAGCGTTGGTGACCTATGGCGCGGTATCCACACCTGTAGCGGAAGCGATGGCGAAGGGTGTCCGCAAGCTGCTGAAAACGGATTTCGCCGTATCTGTTACCGGGCTGGCAGGTCCGGATGGCGATGAATTCGGCAATCCCGTGGGCACGGTGTTTATCGGCTTTGCCGGCGAAGCGGGCAGCAAGGCAATGGCGTGCTACTTTGAAGGCGACAGAGAAGCTGTCCGCCGGCAAGCGGCAGAAGCGGCCCTGACACTGATTTTGGAAAATGCATAAAGAAAATCCCCCTCGGGCAGAGGGGGATTTTTGCTTTAGTAATTGGGGTTGTAGTTGACGATGATGTCCTTCTTTGTCAGCTCGGAAACATCGTCGATCTCGTTGCCGTATACGCTGACCTTGACCAGCTTGGGGCAGTTGGCAAGGGAATTCACGTAATAGAGCTTGTTGTAATCCATCAGCACTTCATTCAGGTTTTTGTAGCCTGCCAGGGTGGTGATAGAGCCCAGCTGGTTGTAGGAGCCGTCGATGCTTACCAGCGCGCAGTCGATGTCCCATTCGGGCAGCTTCTTTACCTGATTGCGGGAGAAATTCAGCTTCTGCAGCTTATTCAGGGAGGCAAGACAGCTGATGTCCGTCAGGGCGTTGTTGGATATATCCAGAGTTGTAATGGAATCCATTGTCTGCAGCGCGGTGATATCTGTCAGGGAATTGTAGGGCGCGCTGAGGGTGGTCAAGCTCTTGATATTTTCCACACCGGATAGGTTTTCCATCGTGTTGTTGCCGATATACAGCTTGCTCAGAGAGCTGCAGCTGCCAAGCGGTGCGACAGAAGAAAGCGCGTTATAGGAAACATCCAGCGTCTTCAGCGCAGAAAGGGAGCTGAGGGCGTTCAGAGAGTCCAGCGCGTTATGGCTCAAATTCAGTTCCGTCAGGCTGTTCATAAACGACAGCGGCGACAGATCCCGAATGGTGTTGTTGCTTAAATTCAGAGAGGTTAGCTTGGATGCTGTGCTTAAGTTTTCAATATTGGACAGGCTGCAGCCGCTGAGGGTCAGCTTGGTCAGGCTGGGCAGCGCGCCGATGATCTGCAGATCCGCCGTACTGACCGGACAATCGGTGATGACCAGCTGGTTCAGGTAGGACATATTCCGCAATCCGTCCAGAGAATCGCCGGTGCTGTCCTGAAGGGTCAGGGTCTGCAAGCCGGTAAGATAGGCGAGGTCTGCGTAGTTTTCGGCACCGGACAGCTTTAACGATGTGATCTTCCACAGATCGCTGGACAGCAGAGTCGTATCTGCGGAAACGCCCAGTTTCTTGCGGACAGCGGCATCGATCGCACTGTCTTTCAAGGTAACTTCTTCCACCACGCCACCAACGGTGTAGCCATAGATAGCCAAAGGACTGACCAGACCGTTGTCAGCCACTACCAGGGCAAAAATCCGGTTTTCGCCGGCGACCAAGGTGAATTCACCGGTGCTGGGGCCGTCGTCGATAGAGGGGTATGTGCCGTTTGTGGTGGCATAGAGCGTACCTTCATAGTCCGAGAGTGTAACGGTGATGTACTGGCTGTAGGAGCCGGGCTCTGTGCTGTTGACAGGCAGCTTGGGTCGCAGCTCGTCCAGCTGTGCCTTGATGACAGGATCGGAGATGTTATCCAGCATCGTTACCGCATCCAGCAGCTTGTTCTGCTCCACAAAGGTTTGACTCAAAGCGATATACAGCTCTATAGAGCCGCCGTCGGCAATGGCATCCGTCAAGGTAACCTCCGCCTTTGTGTAGTTGTCTATGGACTTAAAATGCTCTGCCAGCTCAATGGCGACGTTCTCATTCTCGTCTGTCTGCAGATAAGCGCTGGAATAGAACCAGGCGGCAATATCGTGCTTGCCGTTTTCTTCCCAGAAGCGGGCCTGATTCAGCAAAAGATCCCGGGTAAAGCCCCGGTCGTATACAAACAGATACCAAACGCAGCTGCATATAATTACGATCGCAAGCAGGATCGGCAATATTCTTTTCAGGGGTCGATTCATTCTGTCAGCGACCTTTCAATTCAAATTATGTATAAATTATACTAATCCGGGGGAAGGATGTCAAGAACGCGGATAAATTTGGATACCGTTTCGTCATGCTTCGACACATTGAGAAGTTCCCAACTGATAAAATAGGATCGGGAGGGATACATATGGATAAAAAATGGAAACCGGTTGTGATTGCTGTGGCATTGGGCGTGGTGCTTCCGCAGATTCTTTTGCAGGCTGCTGATCAAAAGTTGCCGGCAGAGCAACCGGCAAAGCAGCAACCTGCAACACAGCAGATTCAGCCCAACTCCTCCCCGCGGTCTACATATCTGCCGGTGCTGACGGCAGAAGGGGAAATTTACGTAATGGAATTGGAAGAGTATGTGTTGGGCGTGGTTTTGGCGGAAATGCCGGCGGAATTTGATGCGCAGGCGCTGAAGGCGCAGGCGGTGGTGGCAAGGACCTACGCGCTGCGAAGGCTGCAGCGACAGGATCGCCACGGAGATGTCGCTGTGTGCACATCATCGGCTTGCTGTCAGGCGTATGTAAGCCGGGAGGAGTTTCTGGAAAGCGGGGAAACCCAGCAGGGTTTGGAAAAGATCACCCAGGCGGCAGCCTCCACGAAAGGACAGGTTCTGACCTATGGGGGCGAGCTGATCGAGGCTACCTATTTTTCCTGCTCCGGCGGCAGAACGGAGGATGCGGTGGCGGTATGGGGCGAGGTGATCCCGTATTTGCAGGCGGTGGATAGCCCGGGGGAAGAATATGCCGAAAAATACTGGGCATCGGTGCAGTTTGCTGCGGAGGAATTTGAAAAAGCTTTGGGGCGGGAGTTGTCCGGCACACCTGAAAGCTGGTTGGGAAAACGGACTTATACCGCAGGCGGTGGAGTGCAGACCATGGTGATCGGCGGAATTACCTACACCGGCACCCAGCTGCGACAGCTGCTGGGGTTGAATTCGACGGCGTTTTCCATGACAGCAGACGGTGGCGGTATCACGGTGGAAACGTTAGGAAAGGGACACCGCGTTGGTATGAGCCAGTATGGTGCCAATGCGATGGCGCTCAGCGGCAGCGACTATACGCAAATCCTTGACCATTACTACCAGGGAACGAGAATTGACAAATTGGAGAATATGGAGTAAGATAATGTAAATTTACCGAAAGAAAGGAGGATGCGCGATATGCCCATCAGAATTCCCAACGATCTGCCCGCCGCAGAAACCTTGCAGCAGGAGAATATTTTCGTAATGCCGCAAAACCGGGCACTGACCCAGGATATCCGTCCGCTGGAGATCGTTTTGCTGAACCTGATGCCGACGAAGATCACAACAGAAACACAGCTGAGCCGACTGCTTGGCAATACGCCGCTGCAGGTGAATTTGACGCTGATGCATACCACAACGCACCAGTCGAAGAATACATCGCAGGAGCATATGCTGTCCTTCTACAAAAGCTTTGACGAACTGAAAGACCGCAAGTTTGACGGTATGGTCATCACCGGTGCGCCGGTGGAAAAGCTGCCCTTCGAGGATGTGGATTACTGGCCGGAGCTGTGCCAGATTATGGAGTGGAGCAAGAAGAATGTCCATTCCACACTGCATATCTGCTGGGGTGCGCAGGCGGGACTTTACTACCACTACGGCGTGGACAAGGTGGATCTGCCGGAGAAAATGTTCGGCGTGTTTCCGCATACTGCCGATTATAAGCGCTCTATTTTGCTCCGCGGTTTTGACGATTTGTTCTGGGTGCCTCATTCCCGCCACACCACGGTATTGCGCGAGGATATCGAGAAAGTACCGGAGCTGAAGATCCTGGCATCCTCTGAGGAAAGCGGAGTTTACGCCATTGCCACCAAGGGCGGCAAGCAGATCTTTATTACCGGTCATTCTGAGTATGATCCGCTGACACTGGAAAGCGAATATCTGCGGGATAAGAATCAGGGATTGCCTATCAGCGTTCCGAAAAATTACTATCCCAATGACGACGATACGAAAGAGCCCATCGTCCGTTGGCGCGGACATGCCAATCTGCTGTTCTCCAACTGGCTGAACTATTTCGTCTACCAGACCACACCCTACGACATTATGTCCATCGGCGAAAATGAAGAATAAAAGACAGAGGTCGCAAGACCTCTGCTTTTTTTGTATAAAAGCTGTGCAAATATGGGGAAAATTCAGGGAAAGACTTGCGCACGGGAGAAAAGGGTGGTATAATGTTTTCAATTATATCTACAAGGAGCCACTATGGGAGAGCCGCAGTACCGTTTGGAAGGAATTGTCCGAACACGCTCGGAGCAAATGGAGGATTTTGAAGGTCCGCTGGACGTCATTTTTCTGCTGCTGAGTAAAAACAAAATAGAGATTCAGGACGTTTCCATCACTGCGATTCTAGAGCAGTATTTGGCGTATCTGGATGAAATGAAACGGCTGGATATGGAGATCGCCAGTGAGTTTATCACGATGGCATCCCACCTGATGCTGATCAAGACCAAGATGCTGCTGTCCGCCGCAGAGCGGGAAGAAGCACAGAGCGAGCTGGATCTGCTGCGCCAGTCTTTGATCGAGCGCCAGCGCAAGGAAGCCATCGAGCAGATCCGTACGGCTGTTACTTGGTTAGAGCCTAGAAATGAAATCGGCAGATGCCTGTTTGTGAAAGAGCCGGAGCCTATCAGCAGAAGCCAGACCTACCGTTATCAGCACGAAACCAAGGACCTGCTGCTGTCGCTGGATGTGATCGCAGAGCGCAATCAGCCCCGCCTGCCGCCGCCGACGGTGAACTTTAAGGGCATCGTGGGCAAGGAGCCCTATCCCGTGACCCGCAAGGTAAGGGAAGTGCTGCGTCAGCTGGTGCTGCGGGGCGTGGAAAAGCTGAAAAATCTGTTTAAGGGCAATAAGAGCCGCTCTGAGATCGTTGCCACCTTCCTGGCGGTTTTGGAGATGTGTAAAGTTGGCTCTGTTACGCTGGAGGATGATATTTCCGGCGAGAATCCCAATGTCCGCGTATTGGATGCGGAAATTCCGGTAAAGGAGGAAAGCTAATGGAACAAGAACAATTGCAGCGTGCCATTGAGGCGATCCTCTTTGCCGCCGGTGAGCGGGTGGAGGCATCCCGCCTGGCGATGGCACTGGAAACCGATGTCAAGGAAATTATTGCCGCAGCGGATGCGTTGGCGGATGAAATGGCATTTGCACGCAGGGGCATCCGGATCCTGAAGCTGGAAAAGGGCTATCAGATGGTGTCTTCCGGCGAAATGGCAGATTATATTACCAAGGCGCTGGAGACCCGCAAGCCTCCAAAGCTTTCCTCTTCCCAGCTGGAAACGCTGACCATCGTTGCCTACTATCAGCCTGCTACCAAGGCGATGGTAGAGCAGATCCGCGGTGTGGACAGCTCCTATTCCGTGGGTGCGCTTCTGGACAAGAAGCTGATCGAGGAAGCCGGTCGTCTGAATGTTCCGGGCAGACCCATTCTCTATCGCACAACGCCCAATTTCCTGCGCACCTTCGGCATTTCTACCTTGGATGAGCTGCCGCCCATCGAAAAGGTCAGCTTTGGCGAGCCGGAGATCGTAGAAGAGATGGAGCAGCAGGTGATCGAAGAGCCTGCACAGCAGAGCGAATAAAAGCTATGCAGCAAAAATGTGCTGCGAAAGATATGAAAATGTAAATTTAAAAAAAGGCGGTGCTGAATTATGAGCCAAACCCTTCCCAATATGCTGGAAAACACCATTGCAAAAATTCGCGAGATGGTAGATGTCAATTCTGTTGTCGGTGAGCCCATCACTACAGCCGAGGGCGTAACCATCATTCCCATTTCCAAGGTCAGCGTTGGCTTTGCCGGCGGTGGCAGCGACTATGTATCCCGTCACGAAAACAAGCAGGAAAACCCCTTCGCCGGCGGCGCAGGCGGCGGTGTTAAGGTAACACCGATCGCATTTTTGGTCGTCAAGGAAGGTTCTGTCCGTATGCTGCCGGTGGCAGCACCTGCCAACACCACGGCAGACCGTCTGGTGGAGCAGATTCCCGATGTGCTGGATAAGATCGCTGCATTTATCGATTCCAGAACCAAGAAGGAAGAATAAATTATCCTCCCGCGGCAATACTAACCGCGGGTGAGAAACGATGAAAAAACGGATCATTCGGACGGCGGCTGCGCTGATGGCTGCCGTCCTGATTTTACCTAGCCCTGTGCAGGCGATTTCTGCGCAGAAGGCGATCCTGATGGATGCCCAGACCGGCAGGGTAATTTATGAAAAAGATGCTTACAGCCAAAGCTTGATCGCCAGCACAACAAAAATTATGACAGCGCTGATCGTTTGCGAGCAGTGCAACGTGCTGGACCGAATGCGGATTCCAAAAGAGGCTGTCGGTATCGAGGGGTCTTCGATGTACCTGAAAGAGGGAGAAGTGCTGACGATCCAGGAGCTTCTCTATGGGCTGATGCTGCACAGCGGTAACGATGCGGCAATTGCATTGGCGATCTATTGCGGCGGTACAGTGGAAGGCTTTGTGCAGCTGATGAATGATAAGGCGTACCGTTTGGGATTGACCGGAACGCATTTTGAAAATCCCAACGGGCTGGACAGCCCCGGACATTATTCCACTGCCAGAGATTTGGCGGTGCTGACGGCGTATGCAATGCAAAACCCCATTTTCACCCAGACGGTTTCGACAAAAACGGTGCGGGTGGGGGAGCGGAGCCTGCAAAATCACAATAAGCTTTTGTGGCGTGTTGACGGCGTAGACGGCGTCAAAACCGGCTATACCAAGGCGGCAGGGCGGATTCTGGTATCCAGCGCACAGCGCGACGGACGTCGGCTGATTTGCGTGACCATCAATGACGGAAACGATTGGGCGGATCATCAGCTCCTGCTGGAGGACGGCTTCCGCCGCTATACTAACCGCACCATTGTCAGCGCAGGGGATGTTCTGGGCAGCAGAACGGTCATTGGCGGTGATGCAGAATCGGTGCAGCTGGTGGCGGCAGAGGATTTTACCTTTGCGCTGACGCAGCAGGAACAGCCGAAAGTGTTGCTTTCCGGAGCAGAGTTTGTTTATGCGCCGGTGGTGCAAGGGGCAGATGCCGGCTTTGCTTATGTCCTCCTGGATGAAAATGTGATTGGAAAAATACCCGTTGTTTATGGACAGACAGCGGAGCAGATAAAAGAATCGGAAGGAAAGCCGTTTTGGCGTCGGTTGTTAGGAGGTGCAGCATGACCGAGCGATTACAAAAAATACTGTCCGGTCGCGGTGTTGCATCCCGGCGGGCGGCGGAAAAAATGATTACCGACGGGCGAATCACGGTTAATGGTCGGGTGGCACTTTTGGGTGAAAGTGCCGACCCGAATGCTGATGAGATCCTGCTGGATGGGAGCGCGCTCCCATCCGTTTCCGAATATGTGTACATTATGCTCCATAAGCCCAGAGGCTATGTAACCACGGTCAGCGACGACCGGGGACGCAAGACGGTGATGGAGCTGGTTGCCGATTGCCCTGCAAGGGTGTACCCCGTGGGACGGCTGGATATGGACTCGGTGGGCTTGCTGCTGCTGACAAATGACGGCAACTTTGCCAATGCGATGATGCATCCCAGCAGAAAGGTGGATAAGACCTATGAGGTTTGGGTCGTTGGGTATCACAACGCGGCACTGTCCTTGCTGTCGCGGCCTATCACCCTGGACGGATATGCCATTTCGAAGCCGGAGATAAAGCTTCTTTGGGAAGATTCCGGCAAGGCGAAACTGCTGATCACCATTCACGAGGGAAGAAACCGCCAGATTCGCAGAATGTGTGAGGCGGCGGATATGCGGGTCACCCGACTGCGCCGGGTCAGTGAAGGAAAGCTGAAGCTGGGCGACTTGCCGCTGGGCAAGTGGCGGTACTTAACAAAAGAAGAACTGGATAATGTGTAAAATCGTCCCCGGCTGGGGACGATTTTTGCAATTTTTGCGTCAGCATCTTGCAAAAATGCAGGAAAACTGTTATGATAAAGACAATAACTGCAGAAAGAAGGCGCAACATTATGCGTAGCAATATTTTATCTGTTCTCCAAAACAAAATGCCGACGTTTTCCAAGGGTCAACGCCGTTTGGCGCAATATATTATAGAGTCCTACGACAAGGCTGCTTTTTTGACAGCGAACCGCTTGGGAAAAGCGGTGGGCGTATCGGAATCCACGGTGGTCCGCTTTGCGGTGGAGCTGGGTTTTGACGGCTATCCCAGCATGCAAAAGGCGATGCAGGAAATGGTGGTAAACCGCCTGACCGCCGTGCAGCGGATCGAGGTCGCCAACGATCGCATCGGCGATCAGGATATTGTGTCTATGGTGCTGCAATCGGATATTGATAAGCTGCGCAAGACAGGTGAGACATTGGACCGAAATGAATTTCAGGCGGCGGTCAATGCCATTTTGAAAGCAAAGCGGGTCTACATTCTGGGTGTGCGCTCAGCGGCAACACTGGCAAATTTCCTGGGCTATTACTTGAACTATATGTTCCGCAATGTCCACATCGTAACAGCTTCCGGTGCAAGCGAAATGTTTGAGCAGATCGTAGGCGTTGGGGCAGAGGATGCAGTGATCGCCTTTAGCTTCCCTAGATATTCCTCTACCACAACCAAGGGCGCGCAGTATTGCCGCTCCACCGGTGCGACGGTAATTGGTGTTACTGACAGCCGGCTGTCGCCGCTGGGTCAGAATTGCGATCACGTATTGCTGGCTAAGAGTGATATGGTGTCCCTTGTCGATTCTCTGGTGGCACCGCTGAGCCTTGTAAATGCGCTGATCGTGGCACTGGCTGCCAAGCGGGAAAAAGAGCTGGGCAGGACCTTTAATGCGCTGGAGCATATCTGGGAAGAGTACAATGTTTACGAAAAGCAGGTCGATACGGTATGACATTTGACGCAATCGTGATCGGCGGAGGTCCGGCAGGTATGTTTGCTGCCATCACCGCTGCGCAGCAAGGGCAGAGGGTGCTTTTGCTGGAACGTAACCACCGTTTGGGCAAAAAACTCCTCATTACCGGAAAGGGCAGATGCAATGTAACCAATCACTGCACAGCCCAGGAGGTTTTGCAGAATGTGCCCAGAAACGGACGGTTTCTCTATAGCGCGATGGCGGCTTGTCCGCCGGAAAAGGTGATGCAGTTTTTCGAGGATCGTGGCTGCCCGCTGAAGACAGAGCGGGGCAACCGGGTGTTTCCTGTATCTGATAAGTCCCAGTCGGTGCTGGAGTGCCTGGAAAATGAGCTGCGCCGGCAAAAGGTTACGGTTCGCACTGCCCGTGTCAAGGGAATTTTGACGGATAATGGCGCGGTAAGCGGCGTGCAAACGGAAAGCGAATGCATCCAGGCGAAATGTGTCATTCTCGCCACCGGCGGCTTAAGCTATCCGACTACCGGCTCCACCGGCGACGGCTATACCCTCGCATCGGCGCTGGGGCATACTGTTACCCGGACGGAAGGCTCTTTGGTGCCGCTGGAGACAGCAGGGGAGGACTGCCAGCAGATGCAGGGTCTGAGCCTGCGCAATGTGGGTGTCAAGCTGGTAGGTGAAACGAATAAGGTGCTGTATAAGGACTTTGGCGAACTGCTGTTCACCCATTTCGGCGTGTCCGGTCCTACGGTACTTAGCGCCAGCGCCCATCTTAAGGGCAGCTGCCGCCTGATCATCGACCTGAAGCCCGCGCTGGACGAAGCGAAACTGGATGCCCGTATTCTGCGGGATCTGGAAATGTACAAGAATCGTTCGATGGAAAATGCCCTATCCGATCTGCTGCCAAGATCGATGATCCCTGTGATTTTGCGCAGATGCGATATCCCGGCGGATATACAGGCGAACGGTCTTACAAAGCAGCAACGCCGGACACTGGTGGAAGCATTGAAGGGCTTTTCCGTGGAGATCACCGGCAAGCGACCGGTGGCGGAGGCCATCATTACCTCCGGCGGCGTGAAGGTGTCGGAAATTGACCCCAAGCGTATGGAATCCAAGCTGATTTCGGGGCTGTATTTTGCCGGCGAGATTATCGACTGCGACGCCTACACCGGCGGCTTTAACCTGCAGATCGCGTGGGCAACGGCCTATGCGGCAGGTATGTCTGCAAGCGGCGGAGAAAGGGAAGAATAGGGCGCGTTTTGCCCGAAAAATTCATCCAAAAAACTCTGAAAAAATGCTTGACAAACAGATATAGGATGTGTATAATAAAACCCGTCGCCGAGGCATAAACGCCTTACGACCGGTTTGGGAGCATAGCTCAGCTGGGAGAGCATCTGCCTTACAAGCAGGAGGTCACAGGTTCGAGCCCTGTTGTTCCCACCATACATCTGGCCCTGTGGTGCAGTCGGTTAGCACGCCAGCCTGTCACGCTGGAGGT
>JAZNNE010000081.1:0-3346 GCA_045580125.1 Faecousia sp.
CGGGTGTATCCTGCGGCGGCAGGGGACTTTACTCAGGCGCTGATGGAACTGGGCGCGACCGTTTGTGGTCCGAACCGCAAGCCGGATTGTGAAAACTGTCCTTGCAGAGACTTTTGCCTAGGCGCGCTTTACGGCACAGCGGAGAAATTTCCCGCAAAGCTGCCGAAAAAGGCGAAACGGGAAGAAGAAAAAACAGTCTTCGTCCTTAGCTGCGATGGACAGTATGCGCTGGAAAAGCGGGGAAATTCCGGTCTGCTGGCTGGACTTTGGCAGTATCCCAATGTCACCGGAATCCTGGATACGGAGCAGACGTTGCAGGCTGTGGAGAAGATGGGCCTGCGACCGAAAAATGTGATCCGGTGCGTAGAACGCAGCCACATTTTTACCCATATTGTGTGGCAGATGCGTGGCTACTATCTGGAGGTGGATGCGCCTGACGGCGATTTTGTGTGGCTGACCCGTGAGCAGATCGAATCGGATGCGGCATTGCCTACGGCATTCCGACAGTTTTTTGTATGAAAGCAAACAAATGAACCGATTTTTGGAGGTTGGAGTGTGAGAAAAAGCATCATTAGTTTTGACGAAAAAATGAGTTGGTGGAAAGGGGATTTATTAACTACCGACACAATTGATTTAGCAATAACCAAAGCATATCGTGATTTAATGCGAACGATTCGAGGGTTTGCAAATAACCCAGAGCGCGATGCTATTTTCGCTGACGCGAGGCGAACGATCCGCACATCTGTAATTTCCATACTGTCTGCTGCAGTAAATTCTCAAACGGAATTTGACACGCTACATAAGACAGCCTGCGATAACTTGATTTTGTCATTTGGCGGACAGACATTTACTGTTGGTCAAGCACAAAAGTGGTTAAATATGACATTCAAATACTTGCATCTGTTAGACTATCCTGAAGTACAAAGGGTGTATGAGTATTGTCATATTCCGATTGATCGCTATATGCTGGATATCACAAATTACTCTATGAGCAAACCCTGGAGCAAGTTAAACGACTACAGTGAGTATCTTGAATACCAGAATTGGTTTAGGGGAAAATACCCTAATGATATTCCGCTAGATAAAGAGTTCTATTTGTGGTTGGAAGCGTCTAAAAAGCAGCAGTGATTTCGTTTGATGGAAGTTCACAGACGTAAGATAAGGTTTGCCGTTCCGAGTAGTGAAGCGACGTGGAAATATTAGGTAGCGAGAGAAAGCAAGATTGCCACGTCGGGGTGCTGCCCCTCCTCGCAATGACAAGGAAGAGAATAATGCCAGAGATAAGGTCCCCCTTTGCCAAGGGGGCCTTTTTGCGCGAACCCAAGATTTTGTGTCGATACTGGTCGGCAAACACAAAAGGTTGACTTTTTGGCAAATTTTGCGTATAATAAGGATGCTAAAATGGATAACTATGGCAGGTAATATTTATGGCTATGAAAAGACAGGAACAATACGGAAATACCAGTATTTCGATGCTCAAGGGCGAGGATCGCGTCCGCAAACGCCCCGCGGTTATTTTCGGCTCTGACGATTTGGAAGGCTGCAAGCACGCGGTGTTTGAGATCCTCTCCAACGCCATCGACGAAGCTCGCGAGGGTCACGGCGATACCATCATCGTCACCCGTTACGAGGACCTGAGCGTTGAGGTAGAGGACTTTGGTCGCGGCTGTCCCGTGGACTACAACGAAAAGGAAAAGCGCTACAACTGGGAGCTGGTTTTTTGCGAGATGTACGCCGGCGGCAAGTACGGCGAAAACGGCGAAAACTACGAGTACTCCCTGGGCTTGAACGGTTTGGGCTCTTGTGCCACCCAGTACGCATCGGAATTCTTTGATGCTACCATCCGCCGCGATGGCTTCCGCTACGATCTGCATTTTGAAAAGGGCAGAAACAAGGGCGGCCTGAAGAAGGAACCCACCGACCGGGGCAGAAAGACCGGCTCGGTGTTCCATTGGCGTCCGGACAAGAACGTATTTACCGACATTAACATCCCTGCAGAATACTATCGGGATGTGCTGCGCCGTCAGGCAGTGGTGAACAAGGGCGTTCGCTTCCGTTTCCGCAATCAGGTCGGCAAGCGTTTCGAGGAAGAGGAATTCTGCTACGAAAACGGCATCCGACAGTATATCGAGGAAATGGTAGGGGATAATGCCTTTACCATGCCCACCTTCTGGGAGACAGAGCGCCGCGGTCGTGATGCGGAAAATCGCCCCGAAATGAAGCTGAAGATCACGGCATCCTTCTGTTTCAGCAAGCAGATGAGCCACACCTCTTATTACCACAACTCTTCTTGGCTGGAATACGGCGGCAGTCCCGACCGCGCTGTGCGTCTGGGCTTTACCGCAGCTTTCGACAAGTATTTGCGAGATAACAACAAGTACACTAAGAACGAGAGCAAGATCATCTATCAGGACATTCAGGACAGCTTGGTGCTGGTGACCAACTGCTTCTCCACCATCGGCTGTTTTGAAAACCAGACCAAAAAGTCTGTCAACAGCAAGTTTACCCAGGAAGCAATGACTGCTTTCTTCAAGGAACAGTTGCAGGTCTGGTTCATTGAGAACAAGCAGGAGGCAGACCGCGCTGCTGACCAGATCCTGGTGAACAAACGGTCCAGAGAATCCGCAGAAAAGACCCGCACCAACATCAAGAAACAGCTGACTACCAAGCTGGATATCGCCAACCGCGTGCAGAAATTCGTCGATTGCCGCAGCCGCGATGCGGAAAAGCGGGAGCTGTACATCGTCGAGGGCGATTCTGCGTTGGGCAGTGTCAAGCTGAGCCGGGACGCGGAGTTCCAGGGCATTATGCCTGTGCGCGGCAAGATCCTGAACTGCCTGAAGGCGGACTACACCAAGATCTTCGCCAGCCCCATCATCACCGACCTCATTAAGGTTTTGGGCTGCGGTGTTGAGGTGCAGGGCAAAAAGTCCAAGGAGCTGAGCTCCTTCGACATTTCCCAGCTGCGGTGGAATAAGGTGGTCATCTGTACCGACGCCGACGTGGACGGCTTCCAGATCCGTACACTGATTTTGACGATGCTGTACCGGCTGTGCCCGACCCTGATTCGGGATGGCTATGTCTATATTGCGGAGTCGCCGCTGTTTGAGATCAACTACAAGGGCAAGACCTGGTTTGCCTATAACGAATCCGAAAAGGCAAAGATCCTGCGTGAGGACTTGGAGGGCAAGAAGCCCGAGAGCATCCAGCGCTCCAAGGGTCTTGGCGAAAACGACCCCGAGATGATGTGGATGACCACTATGAATCCCGAGACCCGCCGCCTCATTAAGGTTATGCCCGAGGATGCAGAGCGCACCAGCCACTATTTCGATGTGCTGCTGGGTGA
>JAZNNE010000082.1:0-4334 GCA_045580125.1 Faecousia sp.
TTTGATCAAGGAGGTGTCATCCATGGCTGTCCCTAAGTGTAAAGTATCCAAGGCCCGTCGCGATAAGCGCCGTGGCGGCAACTGGAAGCTGTCCGCTCCCAGCGTAACCGTATGTTCCAAGTGCGGTGAGCCCGTTATGCCCCACAGAGCTTGCAAGGCTTGCGGTAACTACAATGGCCGTCAGGTCTTGGCCGCCAAGGCTGACTAAGGCAGGAAAATACAAGAGGAAGGTAAATTACCTTCCTCTTTTTCCTTTTTGTGGGTTGACTATTTCAAACCACCGTGATATGCTCACAAAAAATGCAGCGGAGGTAATCTCTATGCGCGGAAGTTTATGCTATAACGAAGAGAAAACCACATTGAATCCCGGCACAAATGCCATTGCTGACGGCTTGGTAGCAGTGCTGGAATGCCGCACCATCGGCGATCATGCGGAATTTGCGGTTTTGCGTCTTAAAAACACCGGCGCAGAAAATTCCGGTCGCATTACCAATGTCAAGACCTTGGATTTGCATTTCCCCTGCTCCCAAACGCCCCACTATCACTCTCTGCGCGGTGACAGCAAGGGTGCAGACAGCTTTATGCCCATTGATTTTCCTCTGGCGGAATGCTATCACGAAGAGCCTTTGGGCGGTCGTTCCTCCAACAGTACCGGCTTCCCCTACTTTGATCTTTCTTACGACGGCAAGACCGACGTGTTTGCCATTGGTTGGACTGGACAGTGGAGCAAGGATATTTTCCCTGCCGATGACGGTTTCTGCCTGCAGATCGGTCTGTGCGACTGCGATTTTTACCTGCTGCCCGGTGAGGAAGTCCGTTTTCCCTCGGTGCTGATCTTCCACGGTGAGGATGCTGCCGGTGCAAGACGGAATTTCCGCCGACTTCTGATCGATCACCTTTCTCCCAAGTCCCCCAGCCTGCCGGTGGCGGTGCAGTGCTTTGACCGGTATTTCTGCCCACCCTCTGACGACATTCCCGTTGATGAAAGCTGGGCATCGGAGCAAGGTCAGATCCGCACCATCCATTCCGCTAACAAGATCGGCAATATCGACACATTGTGGATCGACGCCGCCTGGTTTGAAAAAGGCTTTTTGGGCGGCGTAGGCAACTACAGCTGTGCCGAGGGTTTCCCCAACGGTCTGCGGCCGGTTTCCGACTGCGCCCACGAAAACGGTATGCGTTTTCTCGTCTGGTTTGAGCCGGAGCGGTGCGATGTTGGCACGCAGTGGAACGCCCTTGAGCCCAATCTTTTGAAAATCGACGAAACCTATCCTCACACCCTGATCAATCTTGGTGACGAAGGCGCACGCCGCCGAATGACCGACAACCTGATTCGCCTCATCGGTCAGTACGGCATCGATATCTATCGGCAGGATTTCAATGTGGAGCCTCTGCCCTTCTGGCGTGCAAATGATACGCAAGGGCGCAAAGGCATTACGGAAATAAAATATGTAGCAGGTCTGTACCAAATGTGGGATCAGCTGCTGGAGACCTTCCCCCACCTGCTGATCGACAACTGCGCCAGCGGCGGTCGCCGGCTGGATCTGGAGCTGTGTATGCGCTCTGTCACGCTGTGGCGCAGCGACACCGGCTGTCATCCGGATGGCGCGCAATACAGCACCTCCATCTGGAATCACAACCAGATCTTAGGTCTGAGCCAGTACATACCCTATCACGCCTGCGCCATTTGGGAGCCGGACGCCTATATCGTCCGCTCCACCGCTACCCAAGGCATCGCCTGCAATTTTGACATTTTTAACCCTGAGTTTGACTTTGCATTGGCAAAAAAGAGCCTAAACGAGGTTCATCAGCTAAAAGCTTACTGGAACGGCGACTTCTATCCCCTTTCCGAAGCCACATTGGATGAAAGTGTATGGTCTGCCTACCAGCTGGCACTGTCAGACAGCGGCGCTGTATATGTGTTCCGCAGAGCAGAAAGCGTCCACTGCAAAATGACCTTTGCGCTCAATGCTCTGGATGCCAACAAGCAGTATCGCCTGACCTTTACCGATGAGGATTTCAACACTTGGGAAGAAATGTGCAGCGGTAAAGCCTTGCTGTCCGGTTTGGAAATTCAAATCGACAAACCCAGAAACAGTATGGTGATCACCTACGAAGAAGCATAAAAAACACACCCCTGCTGGGGTGTGTTTTATTTCATAGCATTGGGGAAATACTCTTTTACAAAGTCCACATCTTCTACGCGGAAGCTTTTGCCGTTTAAGTGATTCAGCGCGCCGGCGTCGGTGGTAAAGGTAAAGGTCAGCTTGTAGGAATACAGCGCCTGATAATTTCTTCCCGCCTGCTTATCCAGCTTTCCGTATTTGCCATCGCCCAGCAAAGGGTGTCCCGCGTGGGCAAACTGGGCGCGGATCTGGTGCGTCCGACCGGTGATCAGCTCACATTCTACCAAGGACAAACCCTTTTCCGTCGCCAGCACCTTGTAATTGGTCTGGCAGGATTTTGCGCCGGTCTGGGGGGTATCGGTTACAAACACCCGATTTTTCTTGGCATCCTTGAAAAGATAGCCCTTCAGGCTTCCCGCTTTGGGCTTCGGTGTGCCCTCCACAATGGCCAAATACCGCTTGTCCAGCTCCCGATCCTTGATCTTCTGGTTCATCACCCGCAGGGCTTCCGCGGTTTTCGCCGCGATGACGATGCCGCCGGTATTGCGGTCGATCCGGTTGCAAAGTGCCGGTGT
The DNA here is from genome assembly GCA_045580125.1 of Faecousia sp. Lineage (GTDB taxonomy): Bacteria > Bacillota > Clostridia > Oscillospirales > Oscillospiraceae > Faecousia. The sequence continues at coordinate 2,702 of JAZNNE010000082.1, forward strand.
GAAGGCGTTCTCCCCCCGAGGACTCCACTCTTTCTTTTGGTACAGATACGCCTGAATATGATCGATCAGCGTTCGTCCGTATTCCGCGCCGTCGTGGGGATGGACTGCCTGACCGGGTCGCTTGTCCACCAGCAGGATCTGGTCATCTTCGTAGACGATGCTGAGCTTCGGCGCAGCCACCGTCAGATAGGCATTGTCCTCCCGAGGCTTGTCGAAAAACTCGTCGTTGATGTACAGCTGCAGCACATCGCCGACCTGCAGTCGGGTGTCCCGCTGCGCGCGTCCGCCATTGCACTTGATCCGCTTCAGGCGGATATATTTTTGCGCCAGCGAAGCCGGCAGCAGCGGTACAGCCTTGGCAAGAAACCGATCTAAGCGCTGATTCGCATCATTGGCTCCGATGGTAAATTCTTTCATTCCTGCTGCCTCGCGCTCTCCTCGTAATGGCGATTGATCTGCTCGGTAAATTCCTGCGCGGGGTTGTAGCCCATCTTCCGTTGACGGTTGTTCATCGCCGCCACTTCCAGAATCACCGCCAGGTTACGACCAGGGGTAACAGGAATGGTGTTCATAGGGATCTTAACGCCCAGGATTTCCATATAGCTGTCTTCCACGCCCATGCGGTCGTATGCCACATTGTTGTTCCAGGGCACGATATTGACCACCAGATTGATCTCATTTTCCGCCTTGACCGCGCCCATACCAAACAGCTTCGCCACGTTGATAATGCCGATGCCTCGCATTTCCACATAATTGCGGATCAATGCAGGCGCTGTACCGGACAGAGAATTGCTGGAGATCTTACGGATCTCCACCGCATCGTCAGCAATCAGTCGGTGTCCGCGCTTGACCAGCTCCACAGCGGTCTCGCTCTTGCCGATGCCGCTGTCGCCGATCAGCAACAGACCTTCGCCGTAGACCTCCATCAGCACACCGTGCCGGGTGATGCGGGGTGCAAGTGCTGCACGCAGGTAGGTGATGATGTCGGAAACGATGGTGCTGGTAACTTCTTTCGAGCGCAGCAGGGTGATATTGTGCTTTTTTGCCATTTCCAGACACTCAGCAGAGGGCGGAACATCCCGGGCGATCAGCAACGCCGGAATTTTATAGGAAAACAGTCTGTCAAATACACTCAGACGCTCCGCGCCGGTCAGCTTTGCCAGATAGCTGGTCTCCACGTTGCCCATCACCTGCAGACGCACCGGCTCAAAATGGTCAAAATATCCTGCCACCTGCAGACCGGGTCTGGAAACATCCTGCACCGTCAGGCAGATGGAAGCATAGTCCGTAGCCTCGTAGGCAATATCCAGATGAAATTCCTCCACCAGATCGGCAAGAGGTACACTATAGATCTCGTCCAAAGCGATCACTCCTTTTTGACCATTATACCTGCGTTTTAAATTAATAGCAATATAATTTTAAAAAATGAAAAAAATCGAAAAAAAGACTTGCTTTTTTAGATAAACTTTGGTATCATATGAAAGCGCCTGCAAAAGGCGGTATTTTTGAGATTATTATGGAGATAGGAGGTGCAGTGAATGGCTAAGTGTGATTATTGTGGCAAGGGCGTTACCTTCGGCATTAAGGTTTCCCACTCCCACAGACGCTCCAACCGTACCTGGAAGCCCAATGT
>JAZNNE010000083.1:0-6781 GCA_045580125.1 Faecousia sp.
ATGACCCAGTTCGCACAGTTTGCCGCCAATCTGGGAGGGAAGAACTGATGCCTCTTAGCAAAGATATAAAAAAGGTACTGGTCATCGGTTCCGGTCCCATCGTAATCGGTCAGGCGGCAGAGTTTGACTATGCCGGCACTCAGGCTTGCCTTGCCCTGAAGGAAGAGGGCTACGAGGTGGTTCTCGCCACCTCCAACCCCGCCACCATCATGACGGATACCTCCATTGCCGACAAGGTGTACATGGAGCCCCTGACGCTGGAATTTGTTGCCCGCATCCTGCGCTACGAGCGTCCCGATGCCATCGTGCCCGGCATTGGCGGTCAGACCGGTCTGAACCTGGCTATGCAGCTGGAAAAGAAGGGTATTTTGAAGGAATGCCGCGTGGAGCTGCTGGGCACCTCCAGCGAATCCATTGAACGTGCCGAAGACCGGGAGCTGTTCAAGGAGCTGTGCGAGTCCATCGGCGAACCCGTCATCCCCTCTGAGATTACCTACTCTCTTGATGAGGCAAAGGAAGCCGCAAAGCGCATCGGTTATCCCGTAGTCCTGCGTCCTGCCTTCACGCTGGGCGGAACCGGCGGCGGCTTTGCAAACAACGAAGATGAACTGATGGACATCGGCGTCAACGCCTTCAATCTTTCTCCCGTCCATCAGGTCCTGATTGAAAAGTCCGTCAAGGGCTACAAGGAAATCGAGTTCGAGGTTATGCGGGACTCCACCGGTCACGCAATCACCATCTGCGGTATGGAAAACATCGACCCCGTTGGTGTCCACACCGGTGACAGCCTGGTTGTTGCGCCGATTATGACCCTGAACGACCACGATCTGAAGATGCTCAATGACTCTGCCATCAAGCTGATTCAGGAGCTGAAGATCTCCGGCGGCTGCAACGTTCAGTTCGCTCTGAATCCTCATACCAGCGAATACTATCTCATCGAGGTCAATCCCAGAGTGTCCCGTTCCTCCGCGCTGGCATCCAAGGCATCCGGCTATCCCATCGCCCGGGTTACTGCCAAGATCGCCGTGGGTATGACTTTGGAGGAAATCAAGATTGCCAACACCAACGCTGCTTTTGAGCCGAGGCTGGACTATGTCATCGCCAAGCTCCCCCGTTTCCCCTTCGACAAGTTCACCTCCGCCACCAACAAGCTGGGCACCCAGATGAAGGCCACCGGCGAGGTTATGGGAATCGGCTCCAATTTGGAAGAATGCCTGCTTAAGGGCATCCGCTCTTTGGAAAACGGCGTCAATCACATTTATCATCACAAGTTTGATGAAATGACCGACGATCAGATCCTGGAATACATCAGCGAGTATCGGGATGATAACATTTTTGGTGTTGCTGAGCTGCTTGCCCGGGGAGTCAGTGTGGAAAAGCTCCACGAGATCACCCAGATCACCCCCTATTTCCTGGAAGCCATTGCCCGCATTGTGGCAATGGAAGAAACCCTGAAGCAGAATGTGCGGGATCTTCAGACTCTGACAGCCGCCAAAAAGATGGGCTTCAGCGACAAGTACGTGGCAAGAATGTGGAAGTGCACCGAGCTGGATGTCTACAATTTCCGTAAGGAGCACAACCTCTTCCCCGTGTTCCGTATGGTCGACACCTGCCACACCGGCGCTTATATACCCTATTTCTACTCCTCTTATACCGGCGAAAATGCTTCCGTGCTGACAAATAAGAAGAAGATCATCGTGCTGGGTGCCGGCCCGATCCGTATCGGCCAGGGTGTTGAGTTCGACTACTCCACCGTCCACGCGGTTATGACCATTAAGAAGGCCGGCTACGAGGCCATCATCATCAACAACAATCCCGAAACCGTATCTACCGACTACACCACAGCGGACAAGCTGTACTTTGAGCCTCTGACTCCCGAGGATGTTATGAACATCATCGAATTTGAGAAGCCCGAGGGCGTTATCGCATCTCTGGGCGGTCAGACTGCCATCAATCTTGCGCAGCCTCTGCACGACCGCGGTGTAAAGATCATCGGCACCGACTGTGCCGCCATCGACAGAGCAGAAGACCGCAACGCCTTCGAAAACCTGCTCAACGAGCTGGACATCCCCCGTGCAAAGGGCCGTGCCGTCACCAAGCTGGAGGACGGAATTGCCGCCGCATCGGAGATCGGTTATCCCGTTCTGGTGCGTCCCAGCTTCGTTCTGGGCGGCCGGGCAATGCAGATCGTCGCCAACGAGGAGCAGCTGCGCCATTACCTGCGTACCGCAGTTGAAATTGACGAGGATAAGCCCGTTCTGGTAGATAAGTATATTCAGGGTCGCGAGGTGGAGATCGACGCCATCTGCGATGGCATCAATGTTTTCGTTCCCGGCATTATGGAGCTGGTCGAGCGTACCGGCGTCCACTCCGGCGACTCCATTTCCGTGTATCCTCCCTTCTCCATTTCCGATAAGGTCAAGGGTACGATCCTGCAGTACGCCAAGAAATTGGGTCTGGGTATCGGCATTGTCGGTCTTTACAACATTCAGTTCATTGTAGACAAGGACGACAACGTCTTCATCATTGAGGTCAATCCCCGTTCTTCCCGTACTGTACCTTTCCTCTCCAAGGCTACCGGTTACAGCCTGGCAGATATCGCAACCGAGGTCATTCTGGGCAAGAGTCTGAAAGAATTGGGTCTTTTCGACATCTATCCCGCTGAAAAGGAACGCTGGTACGTTAAGGCACCGGTATTCTCCTTCAATAAGATCCGGGGTCTGGACGCATATCTGTCTCCGGAAATGAAATCCACCGGCGAAGCCATCGGCTATGACCGCACTATGACCCGTGCGCTGTATAAGGCACTGCAAGCCTCCGGTATGCACCTGCAGAATTACGGCACCGTTCTGGCGACCATTTCCGACAACGACAAGGAAGAAGCGCTGCCACTGATCCGCCGTTTCTACAACCTGGGCTTCAACATCGAGGCGACTAAGGGCACTGCCAAGTTCCTGAAGGAAAACGGCATTCGCACCCACGCGCTGGAAAAGATCAGCAACGGAAGTGACGAGATCCCCAACGCATTGCGTCAGGGTCATATCGCATACGTGATCAACACCCGCAACCCCGGCGATCACGAAAACGACGGTCTGCAGATCCGTCAGGTCGCTACCGAGTACAATGTAACTATGTTCACCGCTCTGGATACCGTCCGTGTCCTGCTGGACGTTCTGGAAGAAACCACCCTGACCATTTCCACCATTGACGCATAAGCGACAAATGCTAATCTCCCACTGCGGCATCGAAAACCTTTCATTCAGATTGAGGTAGATTATGAAAAAGCACGATTTAGATATTATCTACGAGCGATTGAAAGATAGATTTGACTTAACTCTCACAAACACATTTGCCTTAAATGATGATTATACAATTGATGTCAAGGTTTTATGTGGCACATCTTCTTTAGGTACTTTCCATCTGTATCAGGAATTCGATGATTGGGACGAATTTGTGTTTTCTGTCCAGTTCCCAGAACCCCGACGGAGGATACTGGATCCTTTTATTCTGGAAAAGGGCACGCACTGGCATCCTCAAACGGTAGAACAAGCCACAAAAGATGTCATTGCATTTATGGACGGTACACATAAATTTTCCGCATACTTCAAGTGAAGGAAAACCGCTATCCAAAACAGTTAAAGTTTATTGGAGAAAAATATGAAGCAGAGTATTTTCAAAATTCTCAGCAACACTGCCCTGACGGAGAACGTCTATAAAATGGTACTTTCCGGCGATACCTCCGCCATCACCGCACCGGGGCAGTTTGTGAATATTCAGCTGGACGGTCTTTATCTGCGCCGCCCTATTTCCGTGTGCGACTATGATGCAAATACCCTCACCATCATCTATAAGGTGGTTGGCAAGGGCACGGAAGCGATGTCCAAAATGTCGGGTGGCGCGTTGGATATTCTGACCGGTCTTGGCAATGGCTATGCCCTGACCGTTTCCGGCGATCGCCCCGTACTGGTAGGCGGCGGTGTAGGCGTACCCCCGATGTATAACCTTGCCAAGCAGCTGCTTGCCCAGAGCAAAAAAGTTACGGTAATTCTCGGTTTTAATACAAAAAGCGAGATTTTCTACGAAGAAGAATTCAAAAATCTTGGCTGCGGCGTTCTGGTTGCCACCGTGGACGGCAGCTACGGAATCAAAGGGTTTGTTACCGATGCGCTGAAAGAGGTCAACTACACCTACTTCTATTCCTGCGGTCCGGAGCCGATGCTGAAAGCGCTGTATAAGGCTTCCACCACCTCCGGTCAGATGAGCTTTGAAGAGCGGATGGGCTGTGGCTTTGGCGCTTGTATGGGCTGCTCCTGCAAGACCCTGACCGGCTATAAGCGCATCTGCAAGGACGGCCCTGTGATGCACAAGGAGGAGATCCTATGGGAAAACTGAGTGTAAATCTGTGTGGAATTGAGCTTTCCAATCCCGTGATCCCCGCCTCCGGTACATTCGGCTACGGCTATGAATACGCAGAGCTTTATGACATCAACGAGCTGGGTACATTCTCCTTTAAGGGCACTACCAAGGATGCCCGTTTTGGCAATCCTACACCCCGCATAGCCGAATGCTCCAGCGGTATGATCAATGCCGTGGGTCTGCAAAATCCCGGTGTGGATAAGGTCATCGCAGAAGAGCTTCCCAAGCTTAAGATTTGCTTCAACAAGCCGGTTATGGCCAATGTCTCCGGTTTTTCCGTGGAAGACTATGCCTACACCTGCGAAAAGCTGGATAAAGAAGATCAGGTAGGCTGGCTGGAGGTCAACGTCAGCTGTCCCAATGTCCACGGCGGCGGTATGAGTTTCGGCACACAACCCGAGGCTGCTGCCGAGGTTACCAGAGCTGTCAAGGCGGTTACCACCAAGCCGTTGATCATCAAGCTCAGCCCCAATGTTACCGATATCGTATCCATCGCAAGGAGCTGCGAGGATGCCGGCGCTGACGGCATCAGCCTGATCAATACGATGCTGGGTATGCGTATTAACCTGCGTACCCGTCAGCCCATCATCGCCAACAAAATGGGCGGCTTCTCCGGTCCTGCCATCTTCCCTGTGGCGGTGCGGATGGTGTATCAGGTTGCAAATGCCGTCAAGATCCCCGTGGTGGGTATGGGCGGTGTCAGCAGCGCAGAAGACGTGATCGAAATGATGATGGCTGGCGCAACTGCAGTAGAGGTTGGCGCCGCAAACTTGGTCAATCCCTATGTTTGTCGTGATATCGTCCGGGATCTCCCGAACGTTATGGAAAAGTATAAGATCAGCAGCTTAGAAGAGATTATAGGAGGCGTAAGGTAATGGGAAAAGACGTAATCGTAGCTTGTGATTTCTCCAGTGCGGAGGCAACCTTCGCATTCTTGGACAAATTCACCGGCGCAAAGCCCTTTGTAAAGATCGGTATGGAGCTTTACTATGCAGAAGGCCCCGCCATCGTGAAGCAGATCAAGGCCCGCGGCCACAAGATCTTCCTGGATCTGAAGCTGCACGATATCCCCAATACCGTCAAGAAGGCAATGGCAGTGCTGAGCAATCTGGATGTGGACATCACCAATCTCCACGCCGCCGGCACATCCGCTATGATGCGCGGTGCATTGGAGGGTCTGACCCGTCCTGACGGCACGCGCCCCCTGCTGATCGCTGTGACCCAGCTGACCTCCACGGATCAGGAGGCTATGGAGCGGGATCTTCTGATCAACCATCCCATCGACGAAGTGGTTATGCACTACGCTGAGACCGCGAAGAATGCCGGTCTGGACGGCATCGTCTGCTCTCCGCTGGAAGCCGGTAAGGTCCACGACCGCTGTGGCAAGAATTTCCTGACCATCACCCCCGGTGTCCGCTTCGCTGACGGCGATATCGGCGACCAGAAGCGGGTTATGACTCCCGCTGCCGCCAAGGAGATCGGCTCCGACTATATTGTTGTGGGTCGTCCCATCACCGCTGCTGCCGATCCCGTAGCCGCCTACCAGCGCTGCGTTGCAGAATTTTGCGACTAAGGAGAAAAACGATGGAAAGCTACAAGAGAGAATTTATTGAGTTCCTGCAGGGTGCAGGCGTGCTGAAATTTGGCGACTTTACCGCCAAGTCCGGTCGAAAGATCCCCTACTTTGTCAACGCCGGTATGATCAAGACCGGTGACCAAATCACCAAGATGGGCGAATTTTACGCCCGTGCCTATATGGACAAGCTGGGCAAGAAGAATTCCGTCCTGTACGGTCCTGCCTACAAGGGCATTTCTCTGTCCATTTCTGCCGCAGTTGCCCTGAGTAAGCAGGGTCTGGATCTTCCCTTCTTCTTCAACCGCAAGGAGGTTAAGGATCACGGCGAAGGCGGCACCTTCGTCGGCTACGTTCCCCAGGCCGGTGAAGAGATCGTTATCATTGAGGACGTCATCACCGCCGGCACTGCCATCCGTGAGAGTATGGAGATCCTGAAGCACTTAGACGGCACCAAGGTCATCGCCACCTTCATTATGGTCGACCGCAAGGAAAAGGGTCAGACCGACACCGGCGCTATGAAAGAGATCGAGAATCAGTTTGGTTTCCCCGTATACTCCATCGTAGATGTCTACGACATCATCGAGTATTTGGAAGAAGACCCCGCTAACGAAGAAAATGTCACCCGGATTAAGAATTATCTGGCTGTAAACGGTGCAAAAGAATGAGAAGTTTAATTAGTATTCTGGATTTTTCCGTTGAAGAATTGGATCAGCTGATCACCACCGCCAAGGACATCATCGCCCATCCCGAAAACTACTGGGATCGCTGCGCACACAAGAAGCTGGCGAC
>JAZNNE010000084.1:0-18748 GCA_045580125.1 Faecousia sp.
GCCGTTGTACTCGCCGGTCTTGTCATGATAGAAGATCAGGCCGTAGTCATCAGCACTTTCATAGTCAGCGTAGACGCCGCCGGGTGCAGTCTTCTCACGCATCAGAACTCTGACACGGACGCCCCAAGGCTCGATCAGCTTGATCCGGGTAGCAGTACCGAACTGGTAGCCGGTATTTCTGTCGCCCAGAGTGCCGGGGTTGGCAACGCCTGCAGCGTAGGTATAACCCAGATCTGCATCCTCGCCGCGCAGAGCGATAACAGCCTCGTTCAGATCCTTCATAGCGTTCAGAACTGCCTTCTCCTCTGCGGAGACATTTTCCTTGCCGATCAGAGAATCTGCCACATCCGTCAAAGACTTGCTCTGAACGCCGGTGTAGTGCGTGCCTTCAGCAGTTACGAAGTAAGCAACCCAGTAGACGCTCTCGTTCAGGTTGTAAGCATACAGACCGTCGTAGAAGTCGAAGGTGAAGCTGGTTTCGCCGGCAGTTACATTGCCCAGCATGCTGCTGTAGTGAACTGTATCGGGATCAGCCATCAGCTCTTCTGCGGTGGTACCTTCGAACTTGTCGCCGATGATGGCGTATGCACCGTAAGAGGTGAACTCAGAAACGGGGATCAGTTTATCCTGGGTATTTCTTGCGAACCGAACGGTGGTACGCAGTGCCCAGGGCTCAACCAGGTGGATGCTGTAAGTGCCGCCAACCAGGATGGTGTCGTCGCGCTCGTAGCCGTACAGCTCCACCTCGGGAAGGATCAGGTAATCGCTGAGGGTGGAGGAAACGGTCAGGCGAAGTGCGTAGGCATCATAATCCTGATCGAAGTCCAGAACGAAGGTGTCCGTAAAGCCGGAGGAGTAGGCATTGCCGGAATAGATGCTGATCCAGTCGCCGCCCTCGGCGGTTTGCACCTCCACCGTAATATTTTTCGCCGTGTACTCTGCAGAAGCATAGGCGAACAGCTTCATTCTTGCCACGTTGGCGGGGTTGCCTTCCGCATCCGTTAAATCTGCCACGATTTTCACCGGCAGGGAGCTGGAAGAAACCGCAAAGATACCCTCCTTCTTATCGCCGTCGAAGATCTTGTCCACCGTATGCTGGCTGGGATTGGCGGATTTGTTGGCTGTTACGCTGGTAACGGGAACCTTTACCAAAGCTTCGCCGGTCTTGCATTCATACACCGTGATCTCCATCAGCATGGGATAATTGTTGGAACCGGAATATTCCCAATCGTAGACCAATATCCGCACATCCGTACCCACAACGGGATCGAAGGTGAGCATTACCGTATAGCCGCCCGTAAACGGATTGCTTGTAACGCTTTTAACCGTCTGCCAGACGCCGCTGCTATCCTTGACCTGAACGTCAAACTCGGTGATGTAGTCGCCTGCTCTTGCGGTGAGCTCCACGCCGCCCACGGTTTTGGTGCCGTTCAGTTCAAACAGCACAGCCTGGATCTTGTTGGAAGCTTTGCCGCTGGTGCCGATCCAGCCGGCAGTGCCCACGTGAGCATCGGTCAGGTATTCCTCTTCGCCGGAAACACCGGGGCTTAAGGTCTCCAGATCGCCGTTGAGGTAATCACCGACGTGAGGTGTAATGGAGGATTCAGGAATCGCATCCAGCCAGGTTTCGGTTGCGGGAACCGTGGGCTCGGTGGACTCGGTGGGCGCCTCGGTAGGATCGGTGGGATCCTCGGTAGGATCGGTGGGAGTCTCGGTAGGATCAGTAGGCTCGGTGGGATCGGTAGTGTCCCCGGAGCCACTGTTTGTATTCTTCCACAGCTCGATCTCGCCAATAGAAGCATACTCGTTTTCAGACTCCCAGACGTACAGGCCTGCCAGATCATAGGTCTGATCAAAGGTATACTCCAGAACATCGTCGCCTGCGTTGCCGGTAGACCAGTCGGTAGTGAAGGTCTTCTCCACTGTAGAGCCGTCAGCCAGCAACAAGATCACCGTAATCTCAGGAACAGCCACATAACCGCCGCTATAAACCTTCAGCTTATCTGCCGTCGTATAGCCGTCAGCATTGTTAGAAAGATCCAGATAGACGTCTGCTCTTTCTCCGGAATCAACACCCCAGTTTACCTGATTCGTCGTTTTTCCATCCACAAAGAGAGTCAGGTCACGCCAAGTGGGCTTAGAGCTGGAATACCAGGACAGCTTGGAAACATCGCTCTGGGCTGCCGAGTTGGTAGAGCAGCAGCCCACCACAGTACCGGTCAGGCTGATCTGCGTATAAACGGAAGCATCGGGATCCTCGGTGGGGGCTTTCTGAATATCGGTAAACGCACGCAGACTGATGCTCTTGGTCATACCGTAGACGGAGAAATAGCCGTCAGCCGTAATGGTATCGGTGAAATCCACAAAATCAAAGACCAGATTGCCGTCCACGTACATAAAGAAGCGGACACCGTCGGTGACGTTGATGGCACCGACGCGGATGCTGTGGAATTCATTGGGGGTGAAGTAATCATTGGACAGAACGCCGTATGTAGCGTCAAAGCCATCTACATCGCCGTAAAATACGGTACGGGTGCCATCGACGAATTTCTGCACTTCCACATCGTCGGTGTTGAAGCCGACATAGTACTCCGTGCCGCCGCTGATGCACATCGTGCCGGGGTCCTGAGTCTTAAAGGCAAAAGCTACCCATTCCTTTTCCACATCCAGGGGGATCATCAGGTCGAATTCAAAAATGGAATCCTGGCTGAATTTCTCACCGGTATAGGTAGAGAAGCCGTTGTGGGTCATCACGCCGCCGGAAATACTGCTGGGCGCAGTGGTCCAGTTGCTGCTGCTGGTGAATGCGTCGGACAGGTCGACCTCTGTGCCGCTGACGGTATCCTCGTCGCTGACAGGGTCAACCCCCAAATTGGCATCCGTTTCTGCCGCTTTGACTATGATATTGGGCAGAATGATGCCCAAAAGCATACCTGCCAGCAAGATCAGCGCGATAATTCGCATCGTCTTGTTCATACGTGCTCCTCCTAAATACTGCGCAAAGCGCAAACTCCGAGTATATATAATACAATTATACACGAAAAATAGCTAAAAAGGATAATTTTTTTCTCAGTATTTGTCCATTTTCTATTCTGTGTGTACCATTTTCGGTTATTTATGGAAATATCAGTAAACGTGACCTGTGCCCCGGTCATCCCTTGACAAGCCGGTGGGCATATTTTATAATGTTTTCAGAAAATCTGATACGAAAAGGAGAATTTTACTATGGAAGATAAGCATCTGCTGAGCGAAGAGGAGCAGACCAACATTCTGACCCTGACCGACGAAAACGGCGTGGATACCGACTTTGAGTACCTCGATTGCATCGAGTACGAAGGCAAGGAGTATCTGGTGCTGATGCCCGCCGATGAGCTGGCCACCGAGATCGTCATTCTGGAGGTCGAGCCCGTAGACGAGGAGACCGAGAATTACATCTCTGTTGACGACGAGGCTGTTCTGAACGCGGTTTACGACATTTTCAAAGATCGCTACAAGGACATCCTGACCTTTGAGGACTAAGCAAAAAACCGGCGTGCAGTGCACGCCGGTCTTTTTGTAAATAAACCCGCCCAACTCTCGCCTCCCTCTCTGAGGCTACGCCCGCAGGCGTGTTTCGAAGCGCAACCGCCCAACGGGCGGCTCTTAGCGCGAAGATGAGGTGGATTCGCCGAAGGCGAAGACGGAGGGGGAGCGAAGGAAGCACCGCCGGTGGCGGAATAAGCGACCTGAGCGAGTGGCAGCGGTCGGCAGAAAGCAAGGCTGCTTCGCCAGGCGCAGCTTTTGCCGGGCACCGCAACAGGAGTGTCGTTAACGAAATGGAACACTCCCCCAGTCGCGCTAGAACAGCACGACAGCCCCCCTCAAAGAGGGGGCCGAGGTTTCTTTTTTCAGGTTTACATCTAAAATTTCAGGGCTTCCTCTTAAAACGCAGGGGCTGGCTTTCGATGCTGACACGGGTATCCGGCGCCACAGAATCCGTCAAAAACGCACTTGCGCCGATGACACTGCCGCTGCCGATCACCGTTTCGCCGCCGAGAATGGTGGCGTTGGCGTAAATTGTCACATTGTCGCCAATGGTAGGATGTCTGCGCTTGCCCCGCAGGCTTTGCCCGCCCTTGGTGGACAGACCTCCCAAAGTAACACCCTGATAGATCTTCACGTTTTTGCCGATCACAGCAGTCTCACCGATAACGATGCCCGTGCCGTGGTCAATGAAGAAATACTCTCCAATGGCTGCGCCGGGGTGGATATCGATACCGGTAACGCTGTGGGCATACTCGGTCATCATTCTGGGGATCATGGGAACGCCCAAAATATGCAGCTCGTGTGCCAAGCGGAACACTGTAATGGCAAACAGACCCGGATAGGAGAAGATGATCTCCTCCTTGCCGCTGGCGGCGGGGTCGCCGTCAAAGGCCGCCTGCAGATCCGTCTGCACCATCGCGCGCACCTTGGGAATCTGAGTAAAAAACGCAAGGCTCAGTTCCTTGCCCCTCTCCTCGTCTCCCAAAATCAGCGTGATCTGGCGGCTGAGGTTGAACATCACATCCTCCATCAGCATAGACAGATTGTGTCTTGCATTGTAAATGCGGTAATTTTTCTCACGGGAGAAGCCGGGGAAGACGATGCGGCGGAGCTTTTCGATCATATCCACCACAACATCCCGGTCCGGCAGGCAGTTCAAGTCGATCCGATCAATATCCCGACCGCCCTCATAGTCCGCAAGGATGGTATCCACGATTTTTTCAATTTGCTTTTCAACGGTATCCATACGCATCCTCCTTTTTTCAGTTTTATACCATATTATGTAAGTAAAGTCAATGCAACTGCATTGACTTTCGTGCTTTCTGTATCCTATAATATATGCGGAGGTGCAAGTATGATTTACACATCTTTAGAACAGCTGATCGGCAATACACCACTGGTGCAATTGCCTGACCATAATGCCCGGATTCTAGCCAAGCTGGAGTGTTTTAATCCCGCCGGTTCTGTCAAGGATCGGGCGGCAAGCTATATGATCGCCGACGGCGAAAAGCGGGGTCTGATCAACAAGGACACCGTTATTATCGAGCCCACCTCCGGCAATACCGGCATCGGTCTGTGCGCCATTGCCGCTGCCAAGGGCTACCGCTGCATCATCGTGATGCCGGACTCTATGAGCAAAGAGCGCCAACTGCTGATGAAAGCCTACGGTGCGCAGGTGGTGCTGACCGACGGCGCATTGGGAATGACCGGCGCCATTGCAAAAGCAAAGGAAATCGCCGCTTCCCTGCCCAGCAGCTTCATTCCTGACCAGTTCTGCAACCGCGCAAACGCCGCTGCACATTTTGCCACCACCGGTCCGGAGACCTGGGCGGATACCCAGGGTAAAATGGACGCCTTTGTCTGCGGCGCAGGCACCGGCGGCACCGTCACCGGCGTGGGGCAGTTTTTTAAATCCAAGAATCCTCACATTCGCATCATTGCGGTTGAGCCTGCGGCTTCCCCTGTGCTGTCCGGCGGCAAAGCCGGCAAGCACGGCATTCAGGGCATCGGCGCGGGCTTTCTGCCAGAGGTTTTGGATCGCAGCATCATCGACGAGGTGATCCCGGTTGCAGATGTCGACGCAGTTTCCACCGCCCGGGAGCTAGCGAAAAATGCAGGTCTGCTGGTGGGCATTTCCTCCGGTGCGGCGCTGTTCGCCGCCCGAGAATTGGCAAAACGCGTCGAATTCGCCGGCAAAACCATCGTCACCCTCTTCCCCGATTCCGGTGAACGGTATCTGTCCGCCGGATTGTTTGACTAATATGTAGGCTGCTGGCTGTCTCCCGCCATAAAGCCCTCGTCAACCACCGTGCCTGTCATCCCGAGCGTAGCCGAGGGATCTACCGCAGCACTTGGGTGCGAAGATTCCTCCGCTCGGCTGCGCCTCGGTCGGAATGACACGGGACGGGGAACCCGTCCCCGACAAAGAAATCTGTAGTCATTCCGAGGGCCGATAGGCCCGTGGGAATCTCCTTGGGGATTGCCACGTCGCTGCGCGCCTCGAAATGACACATTCCCTTGAGCATACTCGCAAAAAAGGAGCGGCTAAGCCGCTCCTTTTTTGTATGGTCAGTCCGTATTTTTATCAGGAACAAACTGCGCAATATCCTCCAGCTTGCAATCCAACGCGCAACAAAGCTTGTTCAAAGTCTTCGTTTCAATATTGTCGTTGGCACGAAGACGGCGAATGGTTTTGCGGTCAATTCCGCATTTTTCACGAAGCCAATAGGTAGAAACATCTTTCTTTTCCATTGTGGCCCAAAGTTTATCGTAAACGATCACAGCTTATCCCTCCCCTCATTCTTGACATTTTCTATTATGGGGTTTATAATCCTCATAATTAAGGGGATATAATCCCCCTATTGTCGTCAGGAGGAATATATGGAGTTATACAAGGAAATATTTGCACACGCTTTGACATATGGGCAAATTCAGGTTATCCTTCCTTGTCAGGAGGATAATATCCTTAAAATTACAGAAAATGTGTGCTACCAGACCCTACAAAAAATCAAGGCTATCATCGAAGATGACAGCCTTGAAGATAAAGAGTGCTTTTATAAAATTGAGGAAATTGTTTGTGCATTAGAGGACATTGGGTGTGTGGGACTCGGCAGACACGATTTTGGATAATTGACAGCCAAATTCAAAAAGGATCGGTTTTACAACCGATCCTTTTTCTTAGTCTTCAATTCTGCGGATCCTTGCGCCCAGGGCAGTCAGCTTGCCGATCAGGTGCTCATAGCCACGCTCCACATAGTGAATATTCTTCACAAAGGTAACGCCCTCTGCTGCCAGACCGGCGATGACCAGTGCCGCACCCGCCCGCAGGTCGTGAGCGCTGACGGTTGCGCCGTAGAGTTTTTCTGTTCCGGTAATAAGAGCGGTCTTGCCGTTGATCTGGATATCCGCGCCCATACTCTCCAGCTCTGCACAGTAGCCGAAGAAACGGGTCTCGTACACGCTCTCCGTCAGTCGGCTGGTGCCGGATGCCAGCGCCATACACACGCAGATCTGCGCCTGCATATCCGTGGGGAAGCCGGGATAGGGATGGGTTTTTACCGTGGCATTGCGCAGCTTGCCTGTGGCTTTGATCCGGATGGCGTCATCATAGTCGATCACTTCCGCGCCCATTTCCGCCAGCTTGGAGGTAATGCAATCCATATGCTTGGGAATGACGTTACGAACCAGCACGTCGCCGCCGGTGGCAACCGCTGCTGCCATATATGTACCCGCTTCGATCTGATCGGGAATGATGGCGTATGTACCGCCCTTCAGCGCGCTGACACCGCGGATTTTTACGGTGTTGGTACCTGCGCCGGAAATGTTGGCGCCCATGGTGTTCAGGAAGTTGGCAAGGTCAACGATATGAGGCTCTTTGGCCGCATTTTCAATCAGAGTCGTACCGGGAAGCAGGCTTGCCGCCAGCATAATATTCACAGTAGCGCCCACGCTGACAATATCCAGGCTAACGCGACCGCCCTGCAGATCGTATGCGCCGGGCGCCAGATCCACATACTCTTCCGTTTCTTCCACATCTGCACCCAAGGCCGCAAAGCCCTTGATGTGCTGGTCAATAGGGCGGGAGGCAAAGTTACAGCCGCCGGGCAGAGCCACGTGCGCCTTATGGAAACGACCCAGCAATGCACCCATCAGATAGTAGCTGGCCCGCATTTTCTTGACCAGTTCCGCATCCGGCTCGGTGCAGGTTACACCGGAGCAATCGATGATAACGGTATTATCCTCCGGACGTTGAATATCCGCACCCATACGCTCCAAAATGGTGAGCAGAATACGCACATCCGAAATGTCCGGAACATTTTCAATTCGGCAAGGACCGGAAACCAGCAGGGTCGCCGGAAGAATCGCCACCGCGGCATTTTTCGCGCCGCTGACGGTAATGGTACCATTCAGCGGGGTGCCGCCTAAAATTTCATATCTAGCCAAGGATGATCCTCTCCTTGTGAAAATCAAAATAATAAACTACTATCATAGTTTAACTAATTGTATCATACATTTGTGATTATGTAAAGTGATATTTCACCCCATTCGACGCAATCCCTTAGGATAATGGTTTTTCAGCACCCGTCCGTCGCCCTTTCCCCAACCAAGAGAAAAGTCGCCAACCGTTACCAGGCACCAGCCTTTTATCTGCGAAGGTAGCACGTCGCCGTGCATAAAAGCGTCGATTTCCTTGCTGTCCGGCGGAAAATCTGCCGTATTGGCGCAGGTTTTCAGCCACAGTGCCAGCGCGTGGGCAGGCTCAAAGCGATCCTTCTTCACGATTCCCAGCTCCAAACCGGGACGAAGAACCTTTAAACCGCGAAGCTGAGGTGTTTCCTCCGGTGCCCAAAAAAGGCTTTCTCCGAAGAAGATCGCCTGCCCTTCGGGCAAGGAAATGCCCATTTGCTTGGCAAAATCCATCCAAGCTTTCGGCAACTTTTCGCCGCTTATTTTGGCTGTTTCTGTCTCATTTTCTCCTTTTTTGCGCAAAACTGCCGCAAAGTGCCCCTCGCCCAGCAGCTTATGGGGCCACATGCGGAAGCTGCCGTTTTCCCCTTTTTCAAACCAGGGTGCGGCAATCTCCTCCGGCTCAAATTCAGGGTGATTGCGCAAGAATTCCGCAACCGCCATTTCGTCCTCTTCCGGGGCAAAGGTGCAGGTAGAATATACCAACCGGCCGCCTGCACGCAAAAGCTGTGCGCCGGATTCCAGAATCTCCGCCTGCCGGCGGGCGCACATCTGTACGGTTTCCAAGCTCCAGTCCGTTACCGCCGCCTCTTCCTTGCGGAACATTCCCTCTCCGGAGCAGGGGGCATCGATCAGCACCCGGTCAAAGTAGCCTTCCAGTCTGTCTGCCAGTTTTTGCGGATGCTCGTTGGTGACCAGGGCGTTGGAAACGCCCATTCGCTCGATATTTCTCGACAGAATTTTCGCCCGTTTGGGGTTGATCTCGTTGCAAAGGAGCAAGCCCTCCCCTGCCATTCGACCGGCAATCTGGGTGGTTTTTCCTCCGGGTGCGGCACATAGATCGCAGATTTTCTCGCCGGGCTGGGGATCCAGAAGCTGTACCGGCGCCATGGCACTGGCCTCTTGTAAATAGTATACGCCTGCTTCGTGATAAGGGTGCAGACCGGGTCGGCTATCGGGATCGTAGTAATAGCCCATAGGCTCCCAAGGCACATTCTCCCCCACGAAATCCAGCGCAGGCTTCCCGCCCTTCAAAGGATTAAACCGCAGCGCAACAGCTCTGGGTCGCTCCAAACTCGCCAAAAAAGTCGGATAATCCTTACCCAGCTGTTTTTCCATTCTATCCAAAAATGCCTGCGGAAGCATACGGTCTCCCCTTTCCTGCGTTTCTTTTTTTGCATTATAGCACACTTCATTCCATATTTCCACAACAAAAACCAATGTCATTCCCAGCGAAATCGAGGAATCTTCGCACCCAAATTCTGCGGCAGATCCCTCCGCGCGGCTTCGCCTTGGTCGGGATGACGGCAAATAAAGGGGGGTGCAGCCGAGGCTGCCCAGCTTTCTGTATGAAACTTAGACTTCGGCCTTCTTGGCGACGTCGATGATCTTCTGCTGATTTGCCTTGGGGACTTCCTCGTAACGCTCAAAGCTGAGGGTGAAGGAGCCGCGAGCCTGGGTCATTGCACGCAGGTCGATGGCGTAGCTGCTCATCTCTGCCATGGGAACCTCGGCCTCGATGACGGTGTTGCCGTCAGCATCGGGGTTCATGCCCATAGGACGGCCGCGGCGCTTGCTCAGGTCGCCCATAACGTCGCCGACGTAATCCTCGGGAACGGTAACTGCCAGAGCGCCGATGGGCTCCAACAGAGTGGGGTTGGCGTTGGGCATAGCTTCCTTGAATGCCAGGATAGCAGCCAGCTTAAATGCCATTTCGTTGGAGTCAACGGGGTGGTAGGAGCCATCGTACAGAACAGCCTTCAGACCGACCATGGGATAGCCTGCCAGAGGACCCTTCTGAACTGCTTCCTGAATACCCTTTTCAACAGCGGGGTAGAAGTTTCTGGGAACGGAGCCACCGAAGACTTCCTCGGCGAAGATCAGATCATCCTGCTCTTCCTGAGGCTCAAAACGGACCCAAACGTCACCGAACTGACCGGAGCCTCCGGTCTGCTTCTTATGGCGACCGTGAGCTTCCACCTTCTTCTTGATCTTCTCGCGGTAAGCAACCTTTGCGGGGCTGAGAACTGCGTCAACACCGAAGCGGGACTTCAGCTTGGAAACCAGAACGTCCAGCTGCTGGTCGCCGGTACCGCTGAGCACCAGCTGCTTGGTCTCGGCGTTGTTGACCAGATTGAAGGAGGGATCTTCTTCGTTCAGACGGTTCAGACCGGTGCCGACCTTTTCTTCCTGACCGCGGGTCTTGGGAGCGATAGCCATCGAGTAGCAGGCAGGTGCATAGGGAATGCCCTTCAGGCTGACCACCTTGCGGGGATCGCACAGAGTATCGCCGGTCTTGACCTTGTCCATCTTGCCGATGGCGCCGATGTCGCCGCAGGTCAGAGCCTTGATTTCGGTGCTCTTCTTGCCGCACATGGTGTACAGACGACCCAGCTTCTCGGTCTCACCGGTGCGGGAGTTGACCAACGTGGTGTCAGAGGTGATCTCACCGGACAGAACCTTAATGAAGGAGTACTTGCCGAACTGGTCGGAAACGGTCTTCCAAACAAAGGCGGAGGGAACGCCACCGGGAGAAACAACGAATTCCTCGGTAGTGCCGTCAGCCAGAGTCGCCTTGTGATAGTTGCCCTCAATGGGGTTGGGGAACAGATCGATGATCTGATCCATCAGCATCAGGCTGCCCAGGCAGGTCATAGCAGAGCCGCACAGCACGGGGTACAGAGTTCTTTCAATGACACCGGTATGCATACCCTTGATCATCTCGGCGTAAGTAAAGTCCTCACCGCCGAAGAACTTGTCCATCAGCTCTTCGCTGGTTTCTGCAACGGATTCCTTCAAAGCATCGTTGAACTCTTCGATAACAGAAGTCTTGTCATCGGGAACAGCGATCTCAACCCGCTTTAGGCTCTGCATCTCGTATGCGCGCTTGTTCAGCACGTCGATGATGCCGGTGATCTTGCGGTTGCCGTCCCAGATGGGAACGACAACGGGAGCGATCTTATTGCCATACTTTTCACGCAGAGCGTTGAAAGTAGCATTGTAGTCGGAGTTGTCCTCGTCTACCTTGGAGATGTAGACAAAGCGGGGCATATTGCGCTCTTCGCAGTACTTCCAAGCCTTCTCGAAGCCGACGGTGATGCCGTCCTTGGCGGAGCAGACCAGAATGGCTGCGTCTGCAGCACGCAGAGCTTCCATAACCGCACCGGAGAAATCGAATGCACCGGGGGTGTCCAGCAGGTTGATCTTTACGTTCTTGTACTGCAGGGGAACAACGGCGGTGGAGATAGAGATATTACGGCGAATCTCCTCGGGATCAAAATCACAAACGGTGTTGCCGTCGGCATTCTTGCCCATACGGTCGATAGCACCGGTCATGTAAAGTAAGCTTTCTGCCAGAGCAGTCTTGCCGCTGCCACTGTGGCCCAGCAAGCAGATATTGCGAATAGAATTGGCTGTAAACATGTAATCAAATCTCCTTTCAGCGGTGCGCGCACCGCAACAAAGTCATTATACACGAAGGCGGCAGAGATTTCAACGGATTTTTTCGTCAAAGTGCAAAATTGGTGAAATTGGCAGATGGACAGTTGTTTCTCTGTGCAAAACACACAATATTTTCCTTTTGCTCCACAGCACGTTTCACAAATCAACATTGTATGGGCGATCCTCCTCGGTCCCCTTCCTGAGGGAGGCAAGAACGCACCCGTAGGGGCAATCATTGATCGTCCGCTTGTACGTTTTTCCTCCTCGCAACGACAGGCGAGTAACGGGCGAAAAAACCGGCAGGCGTGCAGCCTGCCGGTTTTCTGTTTATACCAATCTTGTCCACTGGGTAACCAGAAGACCGGGAATCATCCAAATCAGCTCGAAGAGCAAAATGTTCGTCGGTGTCAGCAATTGGTCTGCGCCGATGACGGTCAGCACCAGCATAATCAAAACGCCCAAAATACCGGCAATCAAATGAATCACCGCGCCGATTCGCGTAGCGCTTCTAAGCGCTCTCGATCCGGTAACCGCATAGGCCATACCCGCCAGTCCGTCCCGGGTCGTCAGCGCCAGAGCAGGTGCTTCCTGATCCGGCTCCCGCTGCGCAAGCTGATCCCGCACTTCCCGCTCCGGGAAGGCCATCCGCTTTACATTGACACCAAACCGGCTGCGGATAAAGCTGTCTGACAGCATAAAATCGTTGGTAGTCAGCACCGGTCTCAATCCCCGATAAGCACACAGCGTATTCAATCCCACCGTTGCGGTTTTGACCTTGCTGTAGGTAATGGCAAACACGCCGCTGAGTTCACCGTCGATGGCCACATAAATCGCAGAATTGACCCGCGTGCCTTCCGGCATATCCACACCCATACTCTGCATAAAGCTCAGCGTGCCGGCCAAAACAGCTTCGCCCATCACCTCGCCGCCAATGCCGCCGTCATAGCTGCGGACATTCTCTACGTCGTAATGATAGCCGCTGCGGCTTCCCAGCAGCTGCTGGAACAGCATTGCCATCGTGCCGCCGTCAGCATTGATCAGTGCCGTGGCATATGCCACCACTTCATCCGGATTTCGGCTTCCGTAAAATTTGACGCCGTTCATTTTCGCCGATCCCACCGGGAACAGATCCGTATCCTTCAGCGGGAACGCCAACGCCTTGCTTAAGCCCGCAACGCCTTGCCAGCCGCAGATGACAGAGCCGTGCTTGTGCAGCCGGCGCTGCAGAAGTGCCATCGGACGGCTGAATGTGATAAACATCGTTGCAGGTGTGGCGATGAGCAAGCTGGTGCAAAGCACCTGCACGCCCATATACACCGAGTTCAGGATCGCTGCAAGCGCACCGGACACCAAGCTGACAGCCAGCGCTGCCATCGCATAAATGGAAAAAACCTTTTCCATATCGGAAGGCTTATTGTAGTTGTCCATAAAGTCTTCCACCTGACCCTCGCCCCGCAAAATGCCGGGTAAGCCGTCAAAATAATCCTCGGTGGAAACCAGACTGTCCAGGCGGGTGGCTTTGCGCATCGTATCCATCTGAGACAGCTCCGTGCTGCGCTTGTGATAGGCGCTCCACAAAGACATCGTCATATTCAGGCAGAATACCGCGCAGCAGGGCACTCTGCGCACCTGCAGGCAAATCACGGCATCCGCCGCGCAGGCCAATGCGCTGAATACCAGCAGCGTATTCAATGTAAAGCGCTTGTGGAACAGATCGGAAACGCCCTCCATCAGCTGATAGCTGCCCAGCAGCGCTGACAGCATCATCGCCAAAAACTGACCGAATACCAGCAGCTGGATCCGTTCCGGACCTACCTTGTTCATAGTATACAGCACCGTAGCACCGGCGGCCAGCAAAAAGACCGCAATATTGACTAAAATCGCCAGCTGCAGCTTTCCCAAGCCCATCTCAGAGAGCTGATAGTACCGCTTTTCCGGTCCTTCCACCAGCTTGTGCTTCAGCTCACGCAGGCGGGATTTGGGGCGGAATACGATGGGCTCCTGGGGCACATATTCGCTGATAGGCTGTTCATATTCCGGCTCCCACTCCTCAGAGTAGGGCTCTGCCTTGGGCGGCTCATCTCCACCCCGGTAGATCAGCGGCTTTTCTTCCGTTTCACCGCCAACGGGGGTAAAACGCACTGTTTCCTGAGATGCAGCTGCTTCTTGTTCCCCGCCCTCGACAGGCGCAAAGCGTACCGTCTGCTCCGTGGCAGGTGTGTCCAAAATCTCCTGGATCTTTCGGGTAATATCCCCCATACGGATCGTATCGGAAGGGAACGCAACGTTACCGCTGGGCTCCTCCGGCACCGTGCCGTCCCAGATCAGTACATCCGCCTCCGGCTCAAAGGGCTTGGAAGGGTCGCCGAATTCTTTCAGAATGTCCTCCAGGCTGAATTCGTTTCCCGATTCAGCTTGCAGTTCCTTTCTTTCATCCATTGTCAAATCTCCTTATCCCAAACGCTGGCGCACCGCTTCATAAAGCAGAATGGACGCCGCGGCGGAAGCGTTCAATGACGAAATCTGTCCTTTCATAGGGATATGCACCGTAACATCGCAGTTTTTCTGCACCAGCGGACTCATACCCTGACCCTCATTGCCGATGACGATGGCCGTCGGTCCGGTCAGATCCGCCTTATACATAGGAATAGAACCTTCTGCAGCCGTGCCGAATACCCATACGCCCTTCTCCTTCAGCTCGGAGATGGCATTGTTGATATTGGTCACACGGGCTACCTTCATATACTCAATAGCGCCGGCAGAGGCCTTGGCGACCGTAGCCGTCAGTCCCACGCTTCTGCGTTTGGGAATGATCACGCCGTGGGCGCCGGCGCATTCAGCACTTCGCATGATCGCACCCAGATTGTGGGGGTCGGAAAGCTCATCGCAGATCACGATCAGCGCCGTTTCGCCCCGGGCTGCAGCTTCCTCCAGAATATCGTCAATGGTAGCATATTCGTGGGCAGCCGCCAATGCGACCACACCCTGGTGGGAATGGGTTGCAGACATCATATCCAGCTTGCGGCGATCCACGGGAACTACCACAGCCCCCGCTTCTTTTGCCTGCGCCGCCAAACGCTGTAAGCCGCGATCGGTCTCACCTGCGGCAATAAACACCTTATCCACCGTTCTGCCGCTGCGCAGTGCCTCTGTTAATGCATTGCGTCCTTCCAGCTGACCTTCGATCTCTTCCACCGGTGCGGCAGACACTGACCGGCGGCGGTTATCATTCATTTTCTTCATATATACACCCTCGCGATGTTTGCTTACACGTACAGATGGTATCATTATAGCAGAAGCTTTCGTTTTTCTCAACAGCTTTTTCTTATGTCTTAACTTTTTCCCAATAAATTAACAGAAAATTAACGGCAAAATACGAATCGTTCATTGCAGGAAGCGAAAACTTATGATATAATCACTAAAAATGCAGATTTTCCCCAAGGAGGCGTTCATATGGAAAACAACCCCACCGACTCCAAGCCCAACGGCAAGGCAACCGAAAACAAGCGACCCCGCAATATATGGGTCACGCTGATCATCACCGTTGCGATCATTCTGCTGATCAGCTGGGTCTATAATGCCGTCGTGAAAAGCCAGTACACGGAGACCAGCTATTCCGATTTCCTCAGTGCAATGAAAGATAACCAGCTGGAGGAAGTGGAACTTCACTATGATCGGGTGTACTACCTGACCAAGGAAGAAGCTGCCAAGCCTGCAAGCCAGCAAAAGGCCTGCTTTACCGGTCTTCCCAGCGGCGATGTGATGGGTCTTGCCACCCAGCTCAACGAAATGGGTGTGGAGGTTACGCAGGTGATCGTGGAGGACAACTCCACCATTGTCATGATCCTGATGTATGTGGTGATGTTCGCCCTGATCTTCGGCGCGATGCGGATGCTGATGAAGCGAATGAGCGGCGACGGTATGATGGGCGGCTTTGGTAAATCCAAGGCTAAGGTCTATATGGAAAAGCAAACCGGCGTTACCTTCCGGGATGTTGCCGGTCAGGACGAGGCCAAAGAATCCCTGCAGGAGATCATCGACTTCCTGCACAATCCCAAAAAGTATACCGACGTGGGCGCAAAGCTGCCCAAGGGCGCGCTGCTGGTAGGCTCCCCCGGTACCGGTAAAACCTTGCTCGCCAAGGCAGTTGCCGGCGAAGCCGATGTTCCCTTCTTCGCCATTTCCGGCTCTGATTTCGACGATTCCTTCGTCGGTGTCGGCGCAAGCCGTGTCCGGGATCTGTTCCAGCAGGCAGCAAAGGTTGCCCCCTGCATCATCTTTATCGACGAGATCGATGCTGTAGGTCGCACCCGCGACAGCCGCTACAATTATAACGAACAGACCCTGAATCAGCTGCTGGGCGAGATCGACGGCTTCGATTCCACCAAGGGTATCGTGTGCCTCGCCGCCACCAACCGTCCGGAAATTTTGGACAAGGCGCTGCTGCGTCCCGGTCGTTTTGACCGCCGGATCATTGTTGACCGTCCCAACCTGCAGGGACGTCTGGACACCCTGAAGGTGCACACCCGCAAGATCAAGCTTGCAGAAGATGTTGACCTGCGTAAGATCGCCCACGCCACCGCCGGTGCCGTCGGCGCAGATCTTGCCAACCTGGTCAACGAAGCCGCTCTGCGTGCTGTTCGAAACAACCGCCAAACCGTCAACCAGGAAGACCTTATGGTATCCTTCGAGACTGTTATCGCCGGTACGGAAAAGAAAAACACCGTTTTGTCCGATACCGAAAAGCGGCTGACCGCCTATCACGAAGTAGGCCATGCTCTGGTGTCCGCCCTGGAAAAGGAGCGGGATCCCGTTACCAAGATCACCATCGTTCCCCATACCACCGGCGCTCTGGGCTATACGATGTATGCCCCGGAGGAGGAGAAATTCCTCTCCACCAAACGGGAGCTACTGGCCCGGCTGCGTTCTATGCTGGGCGGACGCGCCGCGGAGGAAGTTGTATTTAACGAGCAGACCACCGGCGCCCATAACGACATTCAGCAAGCCACCGCGCTGGCAAAGAATATGGTTACCCAGTACGGCATGAGCGACGAGTTCGGTCTGATGTCCACTGCCAGCGTCCAGCACGAATATCTGGACACCCCGGTATTTACCGACTGTGCACCGGAAACCGCCGCGCTGGTGGATCAGGAGGTCAAGCGCCTTCTGCAGGAGGCCCACGCTTCGGCAAAGCAGCTTCTGACCGATCATCGGGAACTGCTGGACGAGATCTCGGAATACCTGCTGGCTAAGGAAACCATCACCGGCGAAGAGCTGATGAGCTTCGTAAAGGCTTACCAGAATAAGGGTGAAGAATAAGTCATATTTTGCTCTTGTTTTTTTGTAAGACAAAGGTTATAATAGCAAAAGATTTGTAATAGGAGGTCATATTATGGCTGTTAAGATCGAAAAAGATACCATTATCGGCGATATTCTGGATATCGCGCCCCACGCTGCTCCCCTCTTCCTGGCAATCGGAATGCATTGCCTGGGCTGTCCCTCTGCCCGGAGTGAAACCGTCGGTGAGGCCTGCATGGTCCACGGCATCGACTGCGACTCTTTCCTGGCGCAGCTGAACCATTTCCTGGAGGCTTACGAAGCCGATCAGGCAAGCAAGTAATGCAGCTATGCCATCCCGACTTTGCCGGGATGGCATTTCTTTTAGGAGGGAAAATATGAAACTTCCCATTTCCGACCGGCTTTTGGCCTGCGCAGGATTTGTGCGCCCGGGTGAGCGCATCGCCGATGTAGGCTGCGATCACGGCTATTTGTCCATTCATCTTTTGCAGCAAGGCATTGCCAATAGCGCCATTTGCTCCGATGTCAGGGAGCAGCCGCTGCAGTCTGCCCGCCGCAACGCGAAAAAGTACGGTCTGCAGGATAAAATGGAATTTTACCTGTCCGACGGTGTGCAAAGCATCCCCAGAGATTTTGATTGTATGATTTGCGCCGGAATGGGCGCAGATACCATGGTGTCCATTTTGGATGCCGCCCCGTGGCTGAAAGATAAAAGCTACCGCCTGATTTTGCAATGCCAGTCGAAAACGCCGATGCTGCGGCAGTACTTATCACGTAATGGCTATGTGATCGCCCAGGAAGCCGTACTGCGCGACGGCAGATTCCTATACACGGTGATGCAGGTTCTCTTTGACCCCGATGCACCCCGTTTGACACCGGCACAGTGTTATCTTCCCCCCATGCTGTCCGGCGAAGAAGCAGACGCCTACCGCCAGTGGGTCATCGGCGGTTTAAGAATCGCCACGCAGCACCAAAACGATCCGGAAAAAGAAACGATTTTGCGAAAACTGGAGGCTTGTTTATGACTACCGTCAATGATATTTTGCAATTTATGGAGACCGTCGCACCCATGTCTTTGAAAATGGAGTGGGACAATGCCGGCCTGCTTTGCGGCAGCCGTACCACCCCCGTCACCAAAGTTTTGGTGGCGCTTGACCCCTTTGAGCACGTTTGCGACGAAGCCGCCGCTTGGGGTGCCCAGCTGATCGTTACCCACCACCCGCTGATTTTTACCGCTCCCAAGTCCGTTACCGACAGTGATTCCGTAGGTCGCAGCATTTTGAAGCTGTGCCACAGCGGCATCAGCGCCATCAATGCCCACACCAATCTGGATCAGGTTGCCGACGGCATCAACGACATTTTGGCGCGGAAGCTGGGTCTAAACAACATCGAAACCATCTGTCAGAATAATATGCAGCTGCTGCGCTGCGGCGATGTGGAGGAGCAACCTCTGGACGCATTCCTTGCCCAGGTAAAGGAGCATTTGGGCTGCGAGGGTCTGCGCTATGCCGATGGCGGAAAGCCGGTGCGCAAGGTCGCCGTTGGCGGCGGTGCCTGCGGCAGCGAGCTGTGGCAGGCTGTGCTTGCCGGCTGCGACACCTTCGTTACCGCCGATGTCAAGTACAACCAGTTTTGGGACGCCAAGGATGCAGGCGTGAACATCATCGATGCCGGTCATTTCTGCACAGAAAATCCGGTGTGCGCCTACCTTGCGGAGAAAATCGCCGCCGCATTCCCCGACGTAGAGGTAAAAATCTCCGAAAGCCACGCAGATTGTGTGAAATACTATTGATTTTTG
>JAZNNE010000085.1:0-46250 GCA_045580125.1 Faecousia sp.
GCGCCTGAAAAGTGCGCCAATTGGCGAATTGCGGGTGGTACCGCGGAAGGAAGTCCTTTCGTCCCGATTCTGGGGATGAGAGGATATTTTTTATTCCCAAAATTCTACCTTACACTAGGAGGAAACCATATGAAACAACAGTTAGAAAACATCCGGCTGCAGGCGCTGGCGTCTCTGGCAGAAGCTACGACACCTGCCGATCTGGAAGAACTCAGAGTCAAATGGCTGGGCAAGAAGGGTGAGCTGACCGCCGTTTTGAAGATGATGGGCAAGCTGACTCCCGAGGAGCGTCCCATTATGGGTCAGATGGCAAACTCTGTCCGCGCTGAAATTGAAGAAAAGCTGGAAGCACGCAAGAATGAGATCCATTCTGCCGTTCTGGAAGCAAAGCTGGCAAGCGAATCCATTGACGTCACCATTCCCGGCGAGAGCGGCGCTCTGGGTCATCAGCATCCTATGAATATGGTGCTGGATCAAGTCAAGGAGATCTTTGTCGGCTTGGGCTATCAGGTTGTCGACGGTCCCGAGGTGGAGCTGGCAAGCTACAACTTTACCCGTCTGAATATCGAGGAGGGTCACCCTTCCCGTGACCGCAGCGATACCTTCTATTTCACCGACGATGACAGCGTCCTGCTGCGTACCCAGACCAGCCCCATGCAGATCCGCTTTATGGAAAACAACAAGCCCCCGCTGTGTATGCTGGCTCCCGGCCGTGTATTCCGTAAGGACGAGGCTGACGCCACCCACTCCCCGATGTTCCACCAGATCGAGGGTCTTGTGGTGGACGAACACATCACTATGGGCGACCTGAAGGGTGCGCTGGTTGCCATTATGAAAAAGATCTACGGTGAGGACTCTGTTATGCGATTCCGTCCCCACCATTTCCCCTTCACCGAGCCCAGCTGCGAAATGGATATGCAGTGCCACAAGTGCCACGGCACCGGCGAGGTTGACGGAAATGTGTGCTCCACCTGCCACGGTGAGGGCTGGATCGAGCTGCTGGGTGCCGGTATGGTGCATCCCGAGGTTCTCAAGTGCTGCGGCATTGATCCCGAAAAATACTCCGGCTTTGCATTCGGTATGGGCTTGGAGCGTATGGCGATGGGCCGTATGCGCATCAACGACCTGCGCCTTATCTTCGACAACGACATTCGTTTCTTAAATCAGTTCTAAGGAGGGATAGATTATGAAGCTTAACAGAAAATGGCTGCACGAAGAATTTGTGGATCTGTCCTCCGTCAGCGATAAGGAATATGTGGAAAAGCTGACCATTTTCGGTCAGAAGGTAGAAACCTGGGAACGGCTGGACAGCCAGATCAAGAATGTCAAGGTTGGCAAGGTGGTTTCCATTGTCCGCCACGAGAATTCTGACCATATGTGGGTCTGCCAGGTGGATGTGGGTGAAGATGCTCCCGTGCAGATCGTCACCGGCGCACAGAATGTGCAGCAGGGCGATCTGGTGCCTGTTGCACTGCACAACTCCTACCTGCCCGGCAGCGTACACATCACCAAAGGCAAGCTCCGCGGTGAGGTATCCAACGGAATGCTGTGCGGATTGGAAGAGCTGGGTCTGACTCTGAACGACTTCCCCAACGCCATTCTTGACGGCATCTGGATCCTCAATGACGAGGATTGCACCGTTGGCCAGGATATCAATACGGTTATCGGCAACGACGATACTGTGGTGGATTTTGAGATCACCAACAATCGCCCCGACTGCTACTCCATCATCGGTCTGGCTCGCGAATCTGCCGCTGCATTCGGTATGCAGATGAAGCACCACGAGCCAAACGTCAAGGGCAGCGACTGCGGCAGCATTTTTGATATGCTGGATGTAGATGTTCCCGCCACGGAGCTGTGCAACCGCTATACCTCCCGTATGGTCAAGAATGTCAAGATCGCACCCTCTCCCAAGTGGCTGAGAGAGCGTCTGCGCGCCAACGGCATCCGTCCCATCAACAACATTGTTGACATCACCAACTATGTGATGCTGGAGTACGGTCAGCCTATGCACGCCTTCGACTACCGCTATGTTTCCTCCGGCAAGATCATCGTCCGCGAGGCTGAGGAAGGCGAAACCCTGACCACCTTGGACGGCAATGTCCGTCAGCTGAAGCCCGGTATGCTGGTGATCGCCGATGAGAATAAGCCCATCGGCTTGGCCGGTATTATGGGCGGCGAAAACTCCGAAATTCTGGACGATACCACCACCGTGGTCTTCGAATCTGCCAACTTCAACGGCACTTCCATCCGCCAGACAGCTCTGGCGCTGGGCATGCGTACCGAGTCCTCCGGCAAGTTTGAAAAGAGCCTGGATCCGATGATGACCATGCCCGCTGTACAGCGCGCCTGCGAACTGGTGGAGCTGCTGGAAGCCGGCGATGTGATGGACGGCATCATTGACATCATCAACTATGTGCCCGAGGCAAAAACTCTGCCTCTGGAGTGTGATAAGATCAACCGCCTGCTGGGTACCGACATCAGCAAGGAGGATATGATCAAGTATCTGAATCTGCTGGAGATCGAGGTGGATGGCGATACAATTAACGTTCCCTCATTCCGTCCCGACCTGAACCTGATGGCAGATGTGGCGGAGGAGATCGGTCGTTCCTACGGCTACAACGAGATCGCCACCACCGCTTTCAAGACCTCTACCCAGGGCGGCTATTCTCCCTATATGCTGGCAGAATCCAAGGCAGGCGCGCTGTGCCGCAGCCTGGGCTACAGCGAGATCATCACCTACTCTTTCGTATCCCCTGCCATCTTTGATCAGATCCGTCTGGACGCAAATTCTTCCCTGCGCAATGCAATGCGGATCCAGAACCCTCTAGGTGAGGATACCTCTATTATGCGTACCATCGCACTGCCCTCTATGCTGGATATTCTGTCCCGCAACTATGCCTACCACAACAAGTCCGTCAAGCTCTATGAGCTGGCGAAGATCTACCTGCCCACTGAGGGCGAGGTTCTGCCTGCAGAGCCTAAGATGCTGGTGCTGGGCACCTACGGTGCAAATGAGACCTTCTTCACCCTCAAGGGTGAGCTGGAAGCCATTCTGACCGGTCTGCGGATGCCCAAGGCAAGCTACACCGCAGTCAAGGACAATCCCAGCTATCACCCCGGTCGCTGCGCTATGGTCAGCGTCGGTGGCGTGGAACTGGGCTATATGGGTCAGGTGCATCCGCTGGTTTGCAAGAATTACGGCATTGACGCAGAGGTCTACTGCGTGGAAATTGATTTTTCCAAGCTGTTTGCTCTGCAGCTGCCCGATCCCACCTACACCCCCCTGCCCAAGTATCCCGGCGTTACCCGCGATCTGGCCATCGTCTGTGACGAGTCTGTTACAGTTGCCCAGGCGGAGGATGTGATCACCGCTGCCGCCGGCAAGCTGCTGCGCAGCACCCGTCTGTTCGACATTTACCGCGGTGTGGGCGTTCCCGAGGGCAAGAAGAGCGTGGCATTCTCTCTGGAGCTGCGTGCCGATGACCGCACCCTGACGGATCAAGATTCCGACGCTGTGGTAAACAAGGTTTTGACCGCCTTGAAGGAAAAGCTGGACGCAATTCTTCGTTAACGAACAGAAGTTCGTAAAAATTTCAAATTAGGTCTTTACAACGGAATTTTTTTGGGATATAATAGTAATAACGTACCAAAGGAGGTCGATACTATGACGGACAAGAATACTGTAAAATTCACTGTTCCCAGCGATGATAAGGACAATATGCGTCGGATTCTGCGCACTGTATTCGACGCTCTGAAGGAAAAGGGCTATAACCCCGTTAACCAGATCGTTGGCTACCTGCTGACTGAGGACCCCACCTATATCACCAACTACAACAATGCCCGCAGCATGATCTGTAAGTTGGATCGGGACGAGCTCCTGCAGGAACTGGTACGCTGCTATCTGGCCTGATCACCTTATTGGCCAAGAGGCTTTTGCCACGGCAAAAGCCTCTTTTGCTTAGAAAAACAAATTTCATACTCCCCTCCGTCTTACAAAATCCAAACATCCGTCTGATTCGGCGGTAAGCTTGCCAAGTTCTGGTAATCACCCGCCAAGCGTTGACACTTCGGTTACAAAGTGTTACAATTCGACTACATTTTTTAAAGGAGGTAACCGAAATGGCTGATGAAAATGCAGTCCTGATGTACAAGGGCCATCCGCTGATGCGGAAGGACAATCTGATCTATTACGGATCCATGGCAGATTCCCATATCGTCATGCTTCAGATCCTCGAGACTAAGAAAGTCGGCGATCTGGACGTGGCCTCTAAGGTTTCTGTTCAGCTACAGCTCACCGACCCCGCTGCCAAGAGCCGCGACCGGGTTGTAAAGAAAGGTGAGAAAGACGGTCTGTACACCGCTTTGGATTTTGGCTGTGTATGGCTTGAGCGTGCTTTGGCAGGCAAGTAAGATTCTTTCCTATTATGAGTAAGACGGAGGGCAACGTATGAAGCGGTCTACGCGTATTGTCAGCCTTGTGCTGACAATTTTTCTTTTAGTAAGCACTTTTAGCGTTCACGCCAGCGCTGCCGGTACGGAAATGAAAACCGGAATCGGGTTTGTGGATGCATCGTCGCTGCGGCTGCGGTCTTCCCCCAGCACAAGCAGCAAAACAATTGACTACGCCTACGACAACGAGGTTGTGGTGCTGCTGGGCAAATCCGGCGAATGGTACAAGGTCAGCTACAATCTGCAAACCGGCTATATGCACAGCAAATATTTAGATGCCGCAGCCAAGGAAAATGCAGAGCTTGGCTACGGACGTGTTACCGGCAACAAAGTAAATGTCCGCAGCGGTCCGGGTACAAGTTACAGCAGTCTGGATACCGCGTCAATCAACGATACCGCCTATATCATCGGCATCAATAACAAATGGTTTAAGGTGATTTACGGCGATACTGTCGGATACATCCGCAGCGACTATTTGGCGCTTACGGAAATTCCTTACGAGAATCGGGATTCCGCCAAATCTCCCCTGTTCTTCCGCGGCGGCAAGTCCACCGGTGTAACACCCAGCGCAGCTGCGCTGAAGGGCACAAAGCCCACCGCCAGTGCAATTATCGCCACGGCGAAGAAGTACATTGGTGTTCCCTATGTCTGGGGTGGCAGTACGCCCAGCGGTTTTGACTGCTCCGGGTACGTGCAGTATGTGTTTAAAGCCCACGGCATTTCCCTTCCCCGCACCAGCAAGGAACAGTACGGCGTGGGCACGTATGTGTCCAAAGCCAACCTAAAAGCCGGTGATCTGGTATTTTTCAACACGGAAGGAAGCGGCGTTTCCCATTTGGGCATTTATATCGGCAACAACCAATTTATCCACGCATCTTCCAGTAAGGGCGTAATCATCTCATCTATGAGCAACACCTACTGGGCACCGCGCTACTACGGCGCAAAACGGATTCTGTAAACGCATTAGCCGGCATCGAAAGATGCCGGCTTTTTCATATTTCCTAATATAAAGCGCATACTAACAAAAATCCGTTAAGAGGGTGAAACTATGGCAAATAACAAACGCGGTCAGCAGAGCTTCGTTCTGCCACAGCTGCCCGTCATCACCGCGTGGGCAAGCGTCGCAGGCAAAAAAGAATCGGAAGGTCCTTTGGCGGATCAATTTGATATTACCTCTCAGGATACGTTTTTTGGGCAAAAAACCTGGGAATTGGCAGAAAAACAGCTGCAAAAATTAGCGCTGGACACGCTGATCAACAAGGCGGGAATCTCTCGCCATCACATCGGCCTTGCCTTTTCCGGCGATCTGCTGAATCAATGTATTGGATCTTCTTTTTCTTTGCGAAATACAGGTATCCCCCATCTGGGACTGTACGGCGCCTGCTCGACCATGGCGGAGAGCCTGCTGCTGGCAGCAATGACCGTCAGCGGCGGTTTTTCAGACAAGGTGGTTGCAATGACCTCCTCCCATTTTGCATCCTCTGAGCGGCAGTACCGTTTCCCTCTTGGCTATGGCGGTCAGCGCACGCCCACCGCACAGTGGACAGTTACCGGAGCAGGCGCGGCGCTTGTGTGTTCCGCAGGCAACGGACCGCGTATTGAAAGCTGTACAGTGGGTACCGTCACCGATCTGGGGGTAAAGGATGCCAACAATATGGGCGCAGCAATGGCTCCTGCCGCCTGGGCGACAATACGCACCCATTTTTCCGACCTGCACACCGCACCGGAGGATTACGATCTGATCGTAACCGGTGATCTTGGGCAGCTGGGCAAGGATCTGCTCCTTGAAATGGCAAATAAAGATGGCATTTCGCTGGGTGGAAAACTTACCGACTGTGGCACACTTATTTTTGATCAGACACAGCAGGACGTTCACGCCGGCGGCTCCGGCTGCGGCTGCAGTGCCATCACACTGTGCAGCTATCTGCTCAATGCGCTTAACAGCGGAAAGCTGAAAAAGATCCTTTTCTGCGGCACGGGCGCGCTGCTTTCGCCCACATCCACACAGCAGGGTCTTCCCATTCCCGGCGTGTGCCACGCCGTATGCATACGTGGAGGGAGGGATTAAATGGAATATATCAAAGCCTTTGTCGTTGGCGGTCTGTTATGCGTTATTGGACAGATACTGATCGACAAAACCAAATTGACCCCCGCAAGGATTTTGGTCAGCTACGTGATGATCGGTGTATTTTTGGGCGCTGTCGGTTTATACGGAAAGCTGATCGATTTCGCCGGTGCAGGTGCCGCTGTTCCCCTTACGGGCTTTGGCAGTTCTTTGGCTAAGGGCGTGCGGGAAGCCGTTGACCAAAGCGGTTTTCTTGGCATTTTTACCGGCGGGCTGAAAGCCACTGCCGGCGGTATCGCCGCCGCGATCACAAGCGGTCTTTTGGTCAGTTTGATTTTCAAGCCAAAGGATAAATCCTGAAAAAACGGGAAATCTAAGGTAGCGGTCAAGCCGCAGTACAAACATTTGGAGGATATAAAAATGGAGAACCAGAACAAGAATGAGAACAAGAACAAAAACCAGAACAACAACCAGAAAAACAACCAGAATAACAATCAGAATAACAATCAGAACCAGAACAACCGCTAAACGGAAATCGGCCACACCGAAATCGGTGTGGCCGATACTTATAGAGGTACATTTTCAGTACGATCCAGGCAGAAGAAATGCAAAACTGCCTTCTTCACCGGTTTTTCGTAAATGCGCTCCAACGCCTGTGCATATGCCTGCACCTGGGGGCTGTAATGCTGCACACGGTCCTCGATCGTGTCCTGCGTAACATAATCAGACTTAAAGTCAATAACCGTAATGCCATCGTCCGCAATAATCGCGCAGTCAACGACACCCTGCAGGAGCACTTTTTCTCCTGAAAGCTCCGGATCATAGCGAATTCCGTCGTCTAAAATAGAAAACTTGAATTCACGGATCACAGTATCCGCACTGCGCAGCCTTTGACCCAATTCTGAAGCAAAGAATGCGGCAACATGCTTGCAGTTGATCATTTCACCCTGCTCCTGGGTCAAAATGCCTTCGCTGACAAGGCGAATCCGCTCCTGCATAACTGCATTTTCATCCGTGCACTTCTCGAAGCGAATGTGCTGCATCAGGATATGGACAGCATTTCCTGCATCCTTGCCAGCAGATTTGCCTGCGCGGCTGAAGCGGAATTTCTCTCTATGCGGTGCATCCTCCGCCGCCTCTGTATCCTTGATGCGACCTTTTCGTCCGGTCGCCGTCTGCTTGGATGGAGATGTCGTTGCCGCCTGATAAGGATAGGAAAACTCCAGACCCCGGCGCAGCTTATCCACCGTATCCTCCGGCAGTATGCAAGCATCTTGCGCCTCATCTATGGCTGCGACCTCTGCATTGACCCCACTGACAACACCGATTTTCCAAACCGGATCACCGGGGCTCGTCTGGTCCGGTCTTCCGGCCAGAGCAAACAATTCCCCTGCCTCTGTGCGGCGCAGCGCTGTCATCAGCACCCACTCGCCGGGGCAGACAACATCTGCGGTCAGCAGCTCCG
Organism: Faecousia sp.; assembly: GCA_045580125.1. Taxonomy (GTDB): domain Bacteria; phylum Bacillota; class Clostridia; order Oscillospirales; family Oscillospiraceae; genus Faecousia. The sequence goes on from JAZNNE010000085.1 coordinate 7,983, forward strand.
GCTGGCTCATATCCATCCGGCTGACGATCTCCGCCAGATCTTTTCCCAGCGATTGGGATGCATAGGTCATAATCAATCGGTCTCTGGCGCGGGTCAGCGCTACATACAGCACCCGAAGCTCCTCAGAAAGGCTATCCGCTACAGTCTTTACCGCGATCGCACGTTTCGCAACTGTAGGATACCGCACCCGGTTTTTCGTATCCACAAAGGAAAGACCCAAGCCCAAAGTCTGGTCGCACAGCACGTGCGCCCGGGCGCTTTCCCGATTGAATTCCCGGGAAAGACCGCAGACAAACACCACGGGGAATTCCAATCCCTTGGATTTGTGGATGCTCATTAAGGTTACGGCACCGACGGCACTTTGCTCACCGGCAACGATCAGTCCCTTCTCCTCCATTGCGCACAGATGATCCAGGAATTGCTCCAGATCCCGGCGGGCTGTGCTTTCGAAATCGCAAGCCAATGTGTAGAAGGTGTGCAGATTGTTTTTCCGGGCTTGACCGCCCTCCATTGCTGCGTAAATGCTGTCGATCCGGGTCAGAATAAAAATCTTTTCCAGCAGCTGCGCCAACGTGCGCATCCGCGCCTCCTGGCGCAATGTCTGCAGCGTCGTTATGAAATGCGCGACCTTCGCAGAAGAAGACTGCAGCAGCGCGTCATAAACGCAGCACCGGCGGTTGCCCGCGCGGATCACTGCCAAATCATCCGCTGTAAATCCAAAAACAGGGCTGACCAGGGTCGCCAACAGCGGAATATCCTGCCGGGGATTGCTGATGGTCTGCAAAATTGACCGCAGCACCGCAACCTCTTCCGTTTGCAGCAGATCCTCTCCGCCGCCGGTAATACAGCGAATGCCCAGATTTTGCAGTGCCCGCTGGTAATGCATTCCCACACTTCCAGGAGAACGCAGCAATATGGCGATATCCTCCGGTCGAATGGAACGAAGCTGATCGCCCTGCCGTACAAAATGGGTACCATCCAGCAGTTGGGCGATCCGATCCGCAACAAAGGATGCTTCCTCAGTATAGGTGCTGTCCTCAACAGGAATCGTCCAAAGCTCCACCTCCGGCTCCCCCAGCGGCTGATGGGGAATGCCCTCGCGAAGTGCCTCCTCTTCACCGTAGACAAGACCGCCTACGTTTTCCGACATGCAGTAGGAAAATACATCATTGACACTTTTCAGCACATCGCCGCCGGAGCGGAAATTACTCGAAAGCATCACCTTTCGTCCTTCGCCGTCGCGGGCGTCCTCTGCAGGAACATAGGTCGCATATTTTTGGAGAAAAATGCCTGGATCCGCCAAACGGAACTGGTAAATGGATTGTTTGACGTCGCCAACCATAAAGCAGTTTTTCCGTTTTGCCGTCAGGGCGGTAAATATAGCATCCTGCACCGCGTTGGAGTCCTGATATTCGTCCACCATAATCTCACGGAAGCGGTTGCCGATCTCTTCCGCTGCGGCGGTTGGTGCGTAGCGTCGCTTGCCCAAAAGCAGATCCAGACAGTTGTGCTCCAGATCGCCGAAATCCAAAACCCTGCGGGCCCGTTTTGCCCGGTCGTACTCCCGATCAAATCGTCGCACCAGTGCCACAATACCACGGACGGATGCAGCTGTTGTCAGTACATCCGACAGCACCTGCGCACTCTCATCCGCAAAACTCTTTAATTTCTTCTCAAGTCCCTTTTTGCAAGCGTTGCGCACTGCCTTGATCCGCTCCGCCAGCTCAGGATCCGCAGACTTCTTGGAAAATGTCAGTCTTCCGTAGTCAATGCAGCTGTGTTTGACAACATCATCCCAGGATCGCGCAGCGCGAAGCTTTTGTAGCTGATACACCGTATCGGCCAGCAACGCTGCAGGTTTTTCCATACCGTCAGCGCATTCGGCAGCACGTACGCAAGTCTTCACAGCCTCTATCTGCAGATCCAGATAGGAGAAAAGATCCTGCATCAGATATTTGCCCCAGATAGTCTTCCCGGCATCATCTGCGTCTTCCGCAACCGTGTTGCTGATACATTCATCCATCCATTTCTGCGGATCCAGATGGCATCGCGCAGCATCGTAGACCTTCAGCAGGATCTCCGATACCAGCCGGTCATCACGTCCCAATGCCTGCGCATCTACAAAAGCGCGGAAATCCGCATCGTTCTCGGCATTGTCATAGGCGCTTTCCAGCAAACGCTCCAATGTGGCGTCCCGCAGCTCCTTGCATTCATTTTCGTCTGCAACCCGGAAATCCGCGGGGATATCCAGCAAATACGCATATTCCCGAAGAATATCGGCGCAGAAGGCGTGAACTGTGGAAATCTTGGTAAGATACAGCCGCTGCATCTGCTGCTGCAAATGCCGGTCCTCCGGCATTTGTGCCATTTTCTCAGATAACTTGGAAGCGATCTTGCCCCGCAGCTCCGCAGCTGCGGCCTTGGTATAGGTGATCATCAGAAACTCGTCCAGATTTGCAGGCTGGACAGGGTCGGTCAAATACCCAAGCAGGCGGTCAACCAAAACCTTTGTTTTACCAGATCCCGCCGCCGCCGAAACCAGCAGTCTTCCACCGCGGTTTTCAACCGCCTGCTGCTGTTGGGGTGTCAGTTTTTCAGCCACGACCTGCCACCTCCTCTACCTCATCCCAGAATCGCTGTGCATTCATCGCCTTATAATTCCGTCTTCCTTCCACAGATGCCTTATGGCACACAGCGCCGTAGGGGCAGAAGGTGCACGCATCGTGGCTGGAACCTCTGGTGTAGGGATTGGGGGAAATATTACCGGAGGCGATCTCATCGACCATATTTCCCAGCAAAGTAAATACGTATTGCCGCAGCAGTTTCATCTGGCGCCCATCTGCAATATCACCGCTCAACTCGCCATCTTTGTTGCGTTTGCAGCTTAAACGGGGCATATCTGCGTCTTTATCCATAGCAGCAAGCGCAGCCTCATCCTTAAGCAGCAAACCGCGGCGCTTCCATTCTTTCTGCCTTGCAGCCTTGGCTTCCTCATCCGACATACGGCTGTCTGCCGACATCAGCGGCGCTCTTGCCGGGAAATACTGTACACCTGCCGCAATGGGCGCATCGCCCAGAATTTCCGTGCCGTTTTGCTCCAGCGCAAACAGATACAAAAGCATCTGCAAGCCCACGCCATTGAAAACATCGCAATAATCAAAGTCCTTCCTACCGGTCTTGTAATCAACGACCCGGAAGTAGTTCTTGCCGTTTTTCTTGCAAATATCCACCCGGTCAACAAAGCCCCGCAGCACCGCCTGCATAGCATTTGCCTGCAGGTCGATTGCCTCCATACGTCCGCCGTTGCCGAACTTTAATTCAAACTCCTCAGGCGTAAATTCCGCCTGTTTCAGCTCATCCCACAGCTCCTCAACCACCATTTCCAGTTCCCGGCGGTTGCGGCGGAACAGATAGGTAAGCCGTTGGGAATCCACCTGACCAAAGTTTTCTGCCGCATAGCGGTCGGAGTAGGAAATGGCAATTCCCAACGTTTCTTCCAGACTCACGCGGGTAAATCCGCCCCGCTCCATTACTTCTTTGGCGGTGTGCTCCAGTACCCAGTGAACATAGGTGCCGAATTCCGCAGGATCAACGGTGGCTTCCTTGCGCTCTTTCGCGTTCAAGCCGTATTGCAGGAAATAAGACAGACGGCACTCCGCATGGCGATCCACCTGAGATGCGGACAAATTCAGCTGATTTCCGTACAATTTCCGCACATTTTCCGACCGAACAGTGCCAAGCGTGTGCTGTACTTTCGTACAAGCCTGGCGATAATGCTCAAAAACGCCCAGCTTTTCTGCTTCCGCGCTGGCATTCCATTTTGCCAGATAAGCGCCGGTTTCGCAAGGATCCGTCAATGCCGCACCGAGCTCCGGCTTTTGATAAATTTCGCCGCCGGACATCTGCGCCAGCCGACGGTAGACATAGGACGGCTGACCACCGGGATAAGAAACGGTGATGGATTCCGTAGCGCCGCAAAATACGCCGTAAATTTCTGCAAACTCGGCCTGAATGCCTTCCATTGCGCCGCCGGTCAAAGCAACGCCCAGCTTCCGCAGCTCTACCCGCTCCTGATCTGTCAGAATACCGGCAGCACCGCCGTAACCGGGCAACGCGCCTTCGCAGGCCCCCAGCACCAGCAGATGCTTCGATTGCTGGCAACGCATTGCGCTGACAGGACCAACCGTAACTGCGTCCAAGACCGGCGGGATAGTTCCCACATCGTACTGGCTCAGCAGCAGTGTCAGCAGCCGGGTGAAAATCTCACTCTCCCACGCCGTCTGACCCAAGACAGATTGCATCTGCTCCAATGCAGATACGAGAATCTCCCAAATTTGGTTCAGGATCTGTGCGCTGCGGTTATCCCCATCTGCATCCGCGCGCAACGCCAGCTGTTCCAGTCGCTCCTGCAGCGCGATCTCCTCTAAAAATGCCTGCAGTGCGTCCACCTGCTGCGACAGATTCACAGCATCCTTGAAACCGTTACGCAGACGCATCAACGGCAAAATTGCCCGTTCCCGTGCCGCATTCAGCAATGCCAAACGGGAATTGGATTCCTCACTGGGAATGCCACGCAATCCGTCGGGGTGATTTTCCCATTCCCTGCACCAACGGTTGCCGCGAATGTTCCAGATCACCGCGTAATTTTCCACCAGATCGCAGGTGTCCGTATCCAGTACGGACAGCACAGAGCGCAAATACCGCAGCACATCTCTTTGCTCAAATCCGCCCAGTGCCGCATCCAGCGCCGCCAGCACAGTTGCAATTACGGTGTTGCGCAAGATATCTTCTGTTCCGCTTCGGTAAGTAGGAATGCCGCACCGATGGAACTGCAGATCCACAAAATTCTGATATGTGCCCATATCGGCACACACAACACTGATATCCCGATAGCGGCAGCCGCCACGAACCAGTTCCAAAATCCGCTCCGCCGCCACCTGAACCTCTTCAAAAGGCGAATCTGTGCGGATTGTTTCCAAACCGGATACCCGCCCGGGGATCTCTCCCTGGAACATAGCATCGCAGCCGCGAAGCAGCACACAATCACGACCCGGAATCTGCTCGATCTGCACCGAAACCCCTGCAGCTCTTGCACATCTAAGCAAGGCAGCAGCAGTATCCGCCGCCTTTTCAAAGGCTGCGGAATTTGTATCCACTGCATCGCAGTTCAGTCCCACCGTCACTTCCGGTGATACGCGAATCAGATGTTCCAAAATTGCAAGGTGCTGCCGTGTAAAGTCGGGAAATCCGTCTATGTAAAATACGTGATTTTCACCAAAATCACTGTCTGCCAGCTGTTCCAGCAGCCAGGTCATCTGATCTCTGGGATCCCGCTTACCCTGGCTGCAAAGCGCATCATACGTGCCCAGCAGCAAAGAAAGTTCCTCCAGCTTTTGCGCCAGGGATCCGGTTGCCTGCTTCGCTGCCTGCGCTAAGTCTTCTGCCGTAATGCAGCACCGCTTAAACTCATCTACAGCATCGACAAGTCCTGACAGAAATTCCGGTTTCGTATCTACGGCAGTGTAGATCTTTAACCGGCTGTGCAGCTGCCGCGCCGCAGCTGCCATAGCCACAACGCGTCCGCCGTTATCCAGACATTCCGGGATCTTACAGCCGGTGCTGTCTGCCACACGGCGCGCCAGCCGCGTAAAGGATACGACCTCTGCGTATCGACTTGCCGTATCGCCGGCAGCGGCGCAAAGGCGTCGCTCCGTGTCGTGGCTGATCAGCTCCGGCACCATTAGGATCCGTCCGCCCTGCCGCGCTGCTACATCAGACGCAATACGGCTCAGTATTTCATTTTTTACTGTAATCCAGTCTATGCCCAGAAGCAACCGCAGCATTTTCGCACCGCCTTTCTTTCTATACGCCTATCATACCACAATATTCGGGTAAAGAACAGAAAAATTTACAAACTTCGAAAGAAATTTTCAACTCTTCCCATCCAGTCCAGCAGGAAGAAACGGATCTCGTAATCTTCTCCCTGCAAAGATGCAGTCAGATCGTTTGAAAAGCCCGCACCGACGGCGGTGTCCGCAAAATCACTATCTGTACTACCAACACAAAGGGACGGGAACAAAACACACCACCAGTTTTTTCCCTGCCCTTCGCCTATGGTGATCCGCAGCGCTTCATAGTATCCCGCCGGCAGCGTAAAGGTTTCATATTCTTTGGTTTCAAAGCTCTCGCGGTCAAGGGATACAGTTGCCGTTTCCGTAAAGCCAAGCTCGCCGATCACCTGATTGACAAACGCCTCCAGCTCCGGAAGATGCGCCTGAAGATAGTCGCGGGCTTCCTCCATTGAAGGGAAGCTATCCATTGTATCGCACAGCTTTTCCACAACAGCATCCCGCACCTGGAGCTTCAGTGCCTGATCCTCATCAGAATCGGAATTCGCCACTACGTGCAGGCGGATCAGATTTTCATTCAACAGTTTCCGGTCTGAAATTACCGATCCACACCAGAGTATCAGGCAAACTACCAGTAAAACAGAAGCGATTTTAAGTAATTTTCTCATAAAAACACCGTCCATAAGGAAATACTTCCATTATGGACGGTTTTTAAGCAATTATACAGGCTCGGCAAGAAAAACCTGATGGTAGGTCTGCTTCAGTCTGTCGCAGGCGGCTGCAGCACTCTCCCGATCCGGCATAATGGCAAAGGCCGCCGAACCGGAGCCGGACATCTGCTGCGCCAGCGCTCCGCAATCAGCGCAGACGGATTTAATATGGTCGATCTGCGGATGCTCCGCAGCTACCACCGGATCAAAGACATTATGCACATTTTTCGCAATTGCAGTTAGGTCTCCTGCCTCAATTGCTGCTTCCATCGCAGTATTGTCAGGGCGCTTGTGAATATCCCACGCATCCAGCTTTCGGTACAGCTGCGGTGTGGAAACGGGAAAATCCGGCTTGCAAATGACAATGTGGCAGTCGGGCATCGGCGTAAGACTGCGGACAAATTCTCCCCTGCCTTCTACCATTACCGTACCGCCCAGGATGCAAAACGGCACATCGCTTCCCACCTGCGCGCTCAAATCTGCCAGTTCCCGCACTTTAAAGGGCATTTTGTAATGCCGATTCAGGGCGCGCAGCACCGCTGCCGCGTCAGAACTGCCGCCGCCAAGTCCTGCCTGACTGGGGATTCGCTTTACCATACGGATCTCCAGACCCTCCGGATCGATACCCGCAGCATCGAAAAATACCTTTGCAGCCTTCCACGCCAGATTCCTTTCGTCCAGCGGCACCCCATCTGTTTCACATTTCAAGCACCAGGGTCTTCCCGTTCCGATATCGATTTCAACATCATCACAAAGGGATACCGTTTGCATCACACTTTTCAGGTCATGATAGCCGTCCGGACGCAGGCCCAAAACGTCCAATGTTAAATTGATCTTCGCATAGGCGCGTTCAAATAAAGTGGTCATAACGTGTACTCCTCAATGAATTTGCCTTCATTATACCGGGATTTTCTCAGTTTTGCAACGGTAAATGCATAAATGCTGCCAGTTATGGGGAATCTATGACTGTCAAATTTAATTATTGGAGGTAAACACATGGATACCATTGCATTGATTCTCTCCATCATCGGCAGTTTGAACTGGGGTCTGGTGGGCATTTTTCAGTTTGATCTTGTTGCGTGGCTCTTTGGTGGACAAGACGGCGTTGTAAGCCGGATCATTTATACACTGGTCGGTCTTGCCGGTCTGTGGTGCATTACCTTGCTGTTCCGCAAGGGTCAGAAGGCAATGACGGATAAGGAATAAATATACGGCAGTGAGAAGCTTCTCACTGCCGTATTGCTTTATTTATGCTGCTGCCTTAATGCGAATGATGCAGGTGTAGGTTACACCCTCGTAGGTGGTGCTTGCCGTTGTCTTGCCCACCTTCTCGCCGTAGATCTTATTACCGTCAGCAGAGGCGATGGATCCGTCTTCGATGGTCCAGGTAACTGCAATTTCCTTGCCGTTTGCATCCAGCAGTCGCAGGTACCAGAAGTTGCCCACAGCGATGGTCATATCTTCGCTGCTGATCTTGCAAGGACCGGTTACATTGCCATTGTTCTCAGTTTCGGCATTGTTATTGCCGGTATTGCCGGTGTCTGTATTTCCGGTCTGACCTGCTTCAAATTTGCAGCGAACAATGCAGGTATAGGTCTTGCCGCCATAGGTGGCGTGGATCTCCGTCTTACCGGGAGCGATGCCGGTAACGATACCGTTTTCAACCGTACAGATGGAGGTGTCGTCAGATGTCCAGGTGATCTGGCTGGGATCTACAGACAAATCTGTCTTGTAAGCCTTCCAGGTCTTGCCCTGCTCCAGGATAGAGGTATCCCATTTGCCGGATGCATCGTCGTACCACTTGGTGTTGAACTCAAATGTGAAATTGGGATCAACAGGTGTGGTAGGCGTTGTGGCGGTAGTCGGGTTGGTGGGATTGGTCGTTCCCTGGCCGTTGGGAGTGGTTGGCTCGCTGGCATTGGGATCTGTAGGTGCAGAGGGATCGGTGGTAGGATCCGTGGGAGGCACGGAAGGTGTCTCAAAGCTGCACTTGATGGTGCAGGTCTGGGTAACAGCACCGCAGGTAACGGTAATGGTAGCTTCGCCGGAGCCAACTGCGGTCAACAGACCGTTTTCGTCAACTGTAACGACCTCGGGTGCAGAGCTTTCAAAGGTTACAGCATCTGTAGTATTTGCAGGTGTGGGACGTGCCTGGATCGTCCAGACATCGCCGGCCTTGACAAACTCGATCGTCTGATTGGACAGAACCAGCTCCTCGCATGCGATGCCGTTGCCGTCTGTCGGATCAGTCGGATCGCTGGGCAGCGTGGTGGGCTGAGTTGCCTGAGTCGGAACTGTGGGCTGGTTTGTATCGCCCGGGTTAATGAATTTAATGCCTATGTAAATGGCAACCGCAAGAATGGCAACGATCAGGAAAATGACCACCAGAATCAGACCGGTATTTCCGCCGTCCTCGTTCTTGCTGCTGCGCTGTCTTTCAGAATTGCTGCTGCGCTCGCTCACCTTTTCGCTGGTGCGCTTGCGAACATTCTGCTTTGAGAAGCGTCCGCCGCGGACGGCTGTGTAGCCGCTTTCACCGGTACGTCTTTCGGAACCGGCAGCGGTGGTTTCCGTTGCAGTCTTGGCGTATCCGCAGATGGGACATTTCGGTGCAGTGTCCGGATAAGCGGTGCCGCAAATATCACAAATCACTTTATTCATAGTTGGACCTCCAGTCCGGCAAGCCTCGGCTCGCCAATTTTCTGTATTATAACACGGTTTTCTAACTTTTGCAAGTATCCAGCGCCCCTTTTTGTTAACATAAAATTATTTTGTCGAATAGCAAAATCAAAAATTAGAGGAAATATAGTTGCATTTTGTTAACTTTTATTTTATCATATAAGAGAATAATATTAGAACGAAGGAGGCGACAGGTATGTCTGAACCGAAACTGATTTCGCCGTTATTGTCGGAACATATGATGGGAGATCCTATCAGCGCCCATCACGGTATTCGCTGCTGTCCTGCCATCAAGAAAGATTCTGATGATAAGTACATAGTTAAAATTCTTTCCATCCCTGCATCCCAGGTGCAGCTGGACGCATTGCTGCTGACCGGCGCCTATTCTTCCAAGGAGGCCGCCCTTGCTTATTTCAAAGAGCTGGCAGATTCCGCCGTGGAAGAGGCCGAGGTTTTGAAGAAGCTTTCCGAGATAGAGGGCTTCTGCAGCTATGAGGGCTGGCAGGTTGTCCAGATGGACGATGCCACCGGCTACGATGTGTACTTATTGGGTGCATACCGCCCCACTCTGGAATGGTATTTTAAGAACAATCCTATGACCCATCTTGCTGCTGTCAATCTGGGTCTGGATCTGTGCGCGGCGCTTTCCGTATGCCGTCGCAACGGTTATTTGTATGTTGATCTGAAGCCCGGTAATGTCTACATCACCGGCAATCAGGAATACCGCATCGGCGATCTCGGCTTTGTCAAGCTGAACTCTTTGAAGTATGCTTCCCTGCCGGACAGATACCGCAGCGCTTACACCGCCCCCGAAATCGCGGACGCTTATTCCTCTCTGAACACAACGCTGGATATCTATGCCGCCGGTTTGATCCTGTATCAGGCATACAACAACGGTCTGCTGCCCGCAATGGACAGCGATGAGCCCCTGCCGCCTCCTGCCTATGCAGATTACGAGATGGCACAGATCATTCTGAAGTCCTGCGCCCGCAATCCGGAGGACCGCTGGCAGGATCCTGCCGAGATGGGTCAGGAACTGGTAGAATATATGCAGCGCAACAGTGTCAACGATGTGCCCATCATCCCCGCTCCCATTGTAGAAGAGCCGGTGGAAGAGATCACTGAAGACGCCGAAGCCGAAGAAGCGGCGATCATCGCCGAAGAAGCTCCTGCTGAGGAAGCTCCCGCTGAAGAGATACCCCTTGAGGAAGCCCCTGCTGAAGAAGTTCCCGCTGAAGAAACCTCTGCTGAAGATACTCCTGCCGAGGAAGCTCCTGTTGAAGATACTGCAGCTGAGGAAGCGGTTTTGGAAGAGATCGCAGAAGCCGAGGAGCCGGAAACGACGGATGGCGAAGAATCTTTGGACTCTGAGCAGTTTATCCTGGACGGTTTTGAGGTAGATGAGACCGCCCCCGGCGAAGAAGACCTCGAGGATCTGGAAACGGCAGCCTTGACCGATGAAACGTCGGTTATGTTGGCGCAGGCGGATGACCTGATCGCTCACGAAACGCCCGATGGCGTTGTAATTCCCGAGCCTATGGAGATCACGCTGCCCGAGCCCGAGATTTCCGAGGAAGTATCTGAAGAAGCGGAAGCGGCTGCCGCCGAGGCAGATATCACGGAAGATGCCGCCTCTGCGGAAATTGAAGAAGCTCCCGCTGACGTCGCGGAAGATCCGATCAATCCGGGTTATATGAGCGAAGACGATTATACCGACCCCAAGCATCATAAGAAGCACAGCACCCCCATCGTCGTGCTTTCCACCATTCTTATCCTTCTGCTGCTGGCTGTTGGCATCTATACCTTCTATGAGAACTATTACGTGCAGTTGGTTCAGAACATCACCGTCAGCAGTGAGCTGGGTGAGATGACCGTCCAGCTGGATACCGATGTAGACAATGAGCTGCTGACTGTTATTTGTCAGGACACCTACGGTAACAAGCAGGTTGCTGAGGTTTCCAATAACGTTGCCCGCTTTACCGGCATCACCTCCAACACTCACTACAAAATCACCGTTGAGGTTTCCGGTTTCCACCGGCTGATCGGTACAACCTCTGCTAACCACACCACCGATTCTCAAACCAGCATCGTAGATTTCACCGCCAAGACCGGCGAGCAGGCCGGCACTGTGGTGCTGAATTTCTCCGTGCAGGGCGAGGACAATTTCGCATGGCGCGTCTATTACAGCACCCCCGGTGAAAGCGAAAAGACAGTCGAGTGCAACGGCCATATGGCTACTGTTACCGGTTTGACCGTGGGCAAAACCTACACCTTCCGTCTTGCGCCGGTGGTGGATCTGCACGTTGTCGGCGAAGATACCATCACCTTCACCGCCACTGAACTGATTTATCCCCAGAGCCTTGCTATCAAGGGCTTTACAGACGGCAAACTGAAGGTAACCTGGAAAGCTCCCAAGGATGTAACTGTGGACAGCTGGGTGGTTCGCTGCTACAACACCGACGGCTTTAACGCCAGCTTTACCGTGGACAAGCCGGAGATCTCCATTGAAGGTCTTGATCCCACACAGAGCTACACCATCGACGTTAAGGCAGCTACAATGACCGTTAGTAAATGGGTCAGCCTCAGCGCAAATTCCGTGACTGTCAACAACTTGAAGCTGGACGACAGCAAGGCCAATGCAATGGCGATCACCTGGGATTTTGAAGGCAACGAGCCGAAGGACGGCTGGCGGCTGTTCTACACCATTGACGGCGGTGAAAAGCACGTAGTGCATTGCGATACTGCCAGCTGCACTATCTCTCCCCTGGTGCCCGGCGCAACCTATGTGATCTCCATTGAGCTTTCTGATGAAATCACCGTATTTAGCGGCAAGACCAAGTTTACCGTTCCGGAAACTGAAAAGTTCGACAGCTACGGTGTAACCTGGGAGAATTTCCAGTTCCGTATGTGCTGGACACCGGATAACGCAGATTGGCGTTGGTACAATATGTACGAGAACGATTTTACCAACACATTCAAAGTTGGCGACAAGGCCTCCTTCGTTCTGAAGCTGGATACCAATTATCACGACGATCAGGATAACATCGAAACTCTCTTTGTCGTCCGTGACGCAGACGGAAAGGTCATCAGTGCAAATGCGGGCAGAACCCGTATTTGGGTCGCAATGTGGGATCAGCGGTATTCCGAGTTGGATATGCCTGCTATGCCCCAGGCACCCGGCGAGTACACTGTAGATATCTACTTCAACAGTGCCCTGGTAACTACTTATTCCTTCACAGTAACCGAATAAGCCAAACTGCCACCCAAAATTGGGTGGCAGTTATTCTTTACAACATTTTCCGGCTGATTTTCCGCCAGGCGTATGGTATGATTTTCTGGCATCATACCATACGAAAGGAGTGCTATCCCCAATCAAACGGGCAAGTCATAAATCTCTGGGTCAGTTTCTGATCCAAAACTATCTGCAGCTTGCGCCAAAGCGCTGTAATTTTGCATTTTTGCTTGGCTGTACGCAGCCGGATATGAACCCGGTTACATATCTGAAAGGCTCTGTTCGCCACCAATGGCTGCGTGGGCATAACTACCTGAACGCAAGCCGGTATATGTGCCGGCTGTCCCGTCGGCTGGAAGGGCGCAAACGGTTTACCCTTTTGGACTACTACGCTATGGGCAAGCTGATCCACTACACCGTAGATGCCTTCACATTCTCTCATAATGCATATTTCTCCGCCGGTCTTCAGTCGCACCGTAAATACGAAAATCAGCTGCAGGGTTACTTTCTGCCATATCTGCAGCAATACGGAGTAACACCTCTGCCGGTTTCCGGCTCGGTGATGGATGCCATACGCACCCATCACGATGAGTACATTTTCAAGCCCGCAAGTGTGCATAGCGATTCCCGTTATTGTGTTTTGGTGACCAGCCTGGTTCTGTGTATGCTTTTAGCGTAATTTTTTGTATTTTTATGCCATAAACCGTGGATATATACTTGCAATCTCAAAATTTGCGTGGTATAATATGCGAAAAGCTACCGGTTTGGAGGCGCAATGATGTTTGCTCACAACTTTGCCGCACAGTTTTACTTTAGCTACTATTACTTTACTGACAGAAAGTAATAGCGATTTGTGCTGCATTGAATTTCCGGAAACTTTTGTAGGTATCAAACCTGCCGCACAGAAATCGCTTCTGTGCGGCATTTCATTTTTTAGGAGTTGATAATAGTATGATCGCAGTACTCAAACACGGCACAACGAAACAGCAGACCGACCATCTGGTTGCCTGGCTGCAAAGTATGAATCTGGATGTGCATATTTCCGAAGGTAAGGATATTACCATTCTGGGTCTGATCGGCGATACCAGCCGGGTGGATATGGATCTTCTTGGCAGCCTTGAGATCGTAGATTCTGTCAAACGGGTATCTGAGCCTTTTAAGCAGGCTAACCGCAAGTTCCATCCTGCGGATACTGTCATCAGCGTGGGCAACGCCAAGTTTGGCGGCGGTCATTTTGGTATGATCGCAGGTCCTTGCAGTGTTGAATCAGAGGAACAGATCATCGAAGTTGCCACCGCTGTCAAGGCAGCCGGCGCCGATGTGCTGCGCGGCGGCGCATTCAAGCCCCGCACCTCTCCGTATGCCTTCCAAGGTATGAAGGACGAGGGTATCCGCCTTCTGCTGAAGGCAAAGGAAGCTACCGGTCTTCCCATCATTACGGAGATTATGAATATCAAGGCGCTGGATCTGTTTGCAGATGTAGACATTATTCAGGTTGGCGCAAGAAATATGCAGAATTTTGATCTGCTGCAGGAGCTGGGAAAGACCAACAAGCCCATTCTCCTCAAGCGGGGTCTTGCCAATACGCTGCAGGAGCTGCTGATGAGCGCAGAGTACATTATGAGCGAAGGCAACGAAAACGTCATCCTCTGCGAGCGGGGTATCCGTTCCTTTGAGACCTACACAAGAAACACCTTAGATCTTTCCGCAGTTCCGGTGCTCCACGAACTGACCCATCTGCCCGTGGTAGTAGATCCCAGCCACGCCACCGGTAAATCCAAGCTGGTTCCGCCGATGGCAGCTGCAGCAGTTGCATCCGGCGCTGACGGCATTATGGTGGAGGTACACAACAATCCCACCTGCGCCCTTTGCGACGGCGCACAGTCTCTGACGCCTGCTCAGTTTTCTGAGCTGAATCAGAAGGTGCAGCTGATTCGGGAGGCTCTGAAATGACGGTTGGAATTTTAGGTCTTGGTCTGATCGGCGGCAGCTTTGCCAGAGCCTTTGCACTGGCTGGTCATACAGTTTACGCCGCGGAAAAAGACGAAAGTATGCTCTCCTTTTCTATGCTGGCAGGTGCTGTCCACGGCAAACTGGACGAAGCAACGATCCCCCAATGCCAGCTGATCCTGCTTGCCATTTATCCCGACGGCTCTGCGCAATGGTTGGAGCGAAACGCCGCCTTTGTTTCTAAAACCGCACTTGTAATGGACTGCTGCGGCACGAAAGAAGAGATCTGCCGGCGCTGCTTCCCTCTTGCAGAAACATACGGCTTTACCTTCGTTGGCGGACATCCGATGGCAGGCTCTCAGTTCTCCGGCTTTAAATACAGCCGTGGGGATCTGTTTGTCGGTGCACCTATGGTGTTGGTTCCCCGGGATTTTGACAATATGCAGCTGCTGGATCGGGTAAAGAACGCCCTCTCCCCTTGCCAATTCGGATTTTTCTCCGTCTGTACCGCGCAGGAGCACGACCGGCTGATCGCCTTTACTTCCCAGATGCCCCACATTCTCAGCAACGCCTACATCAAGTCCCCCACCGCACAGCATCACAAGGGCTTCTCCGCCGGCAGCTATAAGGATCTGACCCGGGTTGCCTGGCTCAACCCCAAAATGTGGGCGGAGCTTTGTATGGCAAATCGTGATAATATGCTCTTTGAGCTAAATACTTATATTGAAAGTCTAAAAGCCTACCAGACAGCTCTGCAAGAACACGACCTGCAGACACTGACTTCCCTTCTGGAAGACGGAAAGCGACGCAAAGAGGAGGTAGACGGATGAAAACCGTCCACGTTACCGCTTCAAGTGAATATGATGTCAAGATCGGCGGCGGACTTTTGTCAAGGCTGGGTCCTGAGCTTTCCCAGGTTTGCAAGGTTGGCACTGCCGCCATCATCAGCGATAGCAACGTTTGGCCGCTGTACGGTGAGGCCGCCACAGCTTCTCTGGAAGATGCCGGATTCCGTGTGGTAAATTTCGTATTTCCCGCAGGCGAATCTCACAAAAGCGGCGGCAATTACCTGGCAATTCTAAACTTTCTTGGCAAAAACCAAATCACCCGTTCCGACTGCATCATCGCCTTGGGCGGCGGTGTTGTGGGCGATATTTCCGGTTTTGTAGCCGCAACTTTTCTGCGTGGCATTGCTTTTGTCCAAGTCCCCACCACGTTGCTGGCAGCTGTAGATTCCTCTGTCGGTGGCAAGACTGCCATCGATTTGGAATGTGGCAAAAATCTTGTCGGTGCATTTTATCAGCCGAAGCTGGTGCTGTGCGATACCGATCTTTTGGCTTCACTGCCTGCAGACATTTTCCGCGACGGCTGCGCAGAGATCATCAAGTACGGCATTTTGTACGATGCTTCCCTGTTTGCCACACTTCTGCGGGACGGTTTGGCATTTGACCGGGAAACGGTCATTACCCGCTGTGTAGAACTCAAGCGCGATGTAGTCGCGCAGGACGAATTCGATACCGGTGCGCGTCAGATGCTGAATCTCGGACATACGATCGGGCACGCCATCGAGGCGAAAAGCAATTTCGCAGTTTCTCACGGTCAAGCTGTTGCCACCGGCATTGCCATCATTACAGCTGCTGCCGTGAAATACGGCATTTGCGGGATGGATACCCTGGATGCGATTGGCAAGATCCTTCGGAAATTCCAGCTGCCCACCACTACGGAGTATGGCGCTCAAGCGCTGTTTGAAATTACCCTTTCCGACAAGAAGCGGCACGGTGATACCGTTACACTGGTCCTGCCCCAAGACATCGGCAAATGCATTCTGCAGCCGACCAAGATAGACGAGCTAAAAGTATTTATTGAAGCAGGTCTTTGATATGGACATTATCCTTCAGCCTCGACCCTTACGGGGTGAAATCACAGTTATTCCCTCCAAATCTCAAGCGCACCGGTTACTGATCTGCGCCGCCTTTGCAGACCGTACCACGGAGCTGATCTGCCCGCAAACCAATCGGGACATTGAAGCTACTGCTGATTGTCTGCGATCTTTGGGCGCAAAGATTGTGCATACAGCCACGGGTTATGCGGTCACGCCCATTGCTGCGCTATCGCGGACAACTGTGCTTGACTGTTGTGAAAGCGGCTCTACACTGCGCTTTATGTTGCCCATCGTTGGCGCATTGGGTGTAGATGCCACCTTTCAAATGGCAGGTCGCCTGCCCCAGCGTCCCTTAAGTCCTCTGTGGGAGGAAATGGAGCGAATGGGCTGCAGTCTGACCCGTCCGACTGAAAATACCATCCGCTGCACCGGTAAGCTGAAATCCGGTAATTATACCATCGACGGCGGCGTTTCCAGCCAGTTCATTACAGGTCTGATGTTCGCCCAAGCTTTGATCGCCGGCGAAACGCAGCTGGAAATCACGGGCAAAGTCGAGTCCAAGCCCTATATTGAAATGACCCGCAGAGCACTTCAGCAGTTCCAGGCGCCCCATTTTTGCTCCCCCGGCACTGTTACTGTGGAGGGCGATTGGAGCAACGGCGCATTTTTCCTTGCTGCGCAAGCGCTTGGCAGTGATTTGACTGTACTGGGTCTGGATTCAAGTTCCGCGCAGGGTGATCGGCTGATTGCCGACATTCTCGTAGCTTTAGAAATGGGCAGCGCCACCATCAGTGCCGCCAATATCCCCGATCTTGTTCCTATTTTATCTGTGGTCGCCGCCGCCAATCACGGTGCAACCTTTACAGATATTGCCCGTCTGCGGCTGAAGGAATCCGACCGCGTGGCATCTGTGATCGATATGATCACTGCTCTGGGCGGCGAAGCCGGCGCAGATGAAAACAGCCTGTATATCCGCGGCACCGGGCTGCTTGGCGGCATTGTAGACAGCTGCAACGATCACCGTATCGCAATGTCCGCAGCCATCGCCGCAACGGTATGCGCAGAGCCGGTTACGATCCGCGGCGCGGAAGCCGTAAATAAATCCTATCCCCGATTTTGGGACGAATACCGCCGCTTAGGAGGAGAATTATGAGCAGTACCTACGGTGAAAACTTAAAATTATCTATCTTCGGTCAATCCCATGGCGCGGCCATCGGCATGACGCTGGACGGCGTTCCTGCCGGCTTTTCCGTTGATTTTGATGCCCTGCAGGCATTCCTTGACCGCCGTGCACCGGGTCAGGACGATTGGT
The DNA here is from genome assembly GCA_045580125.1 of Faecousia sp. GTDB lineage: Bacteria > Bacillota > Clostridia > Oscillospirales > Oscillospiraceae > Faecousia. The sequence continues at coordinate 25,597 of JAZNNE010000085.1, forward strand.
CTACGCCCCGCAAGGAGGCGGACCAGGCTGAATTTTTGTCCGGTATCGTGGACGGATACACCTGCGGCGCACCCATCGCTGCAGTCATTCGCAACAGCAACACCCGTTCCGGTGATTATGAGAAATTACGGGATTGCCCCCGTCCCGGACACGCGGATTTTACCGCCGAAGTCAAATACGGCGGTTTCCAGGATGTTGCCGGCGGCGGACATTTTTCCGGTCGGCTGACTGCACCGCTGTGCATTGCCGGCGGTCTGTGTAAGCAATGGCTGGAGGAAACGGGTATTCGCATCGGCGCGCATATTGTCCGCGTTGGTACAGAAAGTGCAGAGGGTTTCGACCCCCTGCAGCCGCAGCTGGATCAGGTGGGCACATTCTTCCCCACCCTGACCGCAGATGCTGCCGAGCGTTTTCAGTCGGTCATCGCAAACGCAAAGAATGACGGCGACAGTGTGGGCGGTATGATCCAATGCGCCATCACCGGTCTGCCAATTGGTATGGGCGAGCCGATGTTCGGCGGCGTTGAAAGCCGCATTGCTCAGATCATTTATGGAGTACCCGCTGTCAAAAGCATCTGCTTTGGCGACGAACCTTCCAGCTATCTTGGCAGCCGGTACAACGATGGGTTTATCATCGAAAATGACGATATCGTAACCGCCACCAACCATTGCGGCGGTATCCTGGGCGGCATCACCAACGGTATGCCGGTACTGTTTAATGTCAGCTTCAAGCCCACGCCCTCCATCGCAAAACCCCAAAAGACCGTATCCCTCTCCCGTTTGGAGGAAACAGAGCTGCAGGTAACCGGTCGCCACGACCCTTGCATTGTCCCGAGAGCTGTTCCCGTTGTGGAGGCAGCTGCAGCCATCGCCGTGATGGATATGCTCTTGAGCAACACTCAAACCGGTAGGAGGAAATGATTATGGATATTCAGGATATGCGTAAGGAAATCGATGCCATCGACGATCAGCTTGTCCGTTTGTTTGCGCAGCGTATGGATGTAGCGGCTCAAATCGCCGACTATAAAAAGGCGGAAAATCTGCCCATTTTTGTTCCTGCCCGCGAACGGGAGAAGCTGGCAGACGTTGCTGAAAAAGCCGGCCCCGAAATGGCCAACTATACCCGTGTGCTGTACTCTATGCTATTTGAGCTGAGCCGCAGCTACCAAAGCAAGCACACCGACGCCATCTCTCCCCTCTATAACGAAATCACTCAGGCAATCGCAAACACCCCAAAGCTGTTCCCCCAGGCGCCTATGGTCGCCTGTCAGGGTGTGGAGGGCGCATACTCTCAGATCGCCTGCGAAAAGATCTTCAAAAGCCCCTTCATTATGTATTTCAAGAACTTCGAGGGCGTATTCAATGCCATTGAGCAGGGACTTTGCCAGTATGGCATTCTGCCCATCGAAAACTCCACCGCCGGTTCTGTGAAAAAGGTATACGATCTGATGGTTCGCCACAGTTTTTCCATCGTTCGCAGCTTCCGGCTGAAGATTGACCACAATTTGCTGGCGCTTCCCGGTGTCAAGCTGGAGGACATTCGCGAGATTTACTCCCACGAGCAGGCTATCAACCAATGTGCCGATTTTCTGCAGAAGCTGACCGGCGTACAGATCATTCCCGTGGAAAACACCGCTGTCGCTGCTGAAATGGTGGCAAGATCCGGTCGCAGGGACGCGGCGGCCATCTCCAGCCGCAACTGTGCGGAGCTTTACGGTCTGCGTACTTTGGCGGCGTCCATTCAGGACAAGGGCAATAACTACACCCGTTTTATTTGCATCAGCAAAAATATACAGATCTATCCCGGCTCCGACAAAACCAGTATTATGATGGTGCTGAATCACCGTCCCGGCGCACTGTACCGCGTACTGGCACGATTCTATGTTTTGGGCATCAATGTAACAAAGCTGGAATCCCGTCCTCTGCCGGACAGAGATTTTGAGTTTATGTTCTACTTCGATCTGGATACTTCCATCTATTCCGACGAATTCGTGCAGCTTATGTGTGAATTGGACGATCTGTGCGATGAATTTAAGTATCTGGGCAGCTACAGCGAGGTCGTGTAATGACGTGCGGTCTGCTTGGCGAAAAACTGGGACACAGCTATTCCCCCCAGATCCACAGCCAATTGGGTGATTACAGCTACGATCTTTTTGAAAAAAATGCCGAGGAATTGGAGTTTTTCTTGAAAAACGGCGATTTTTCCGGTCTGAATGTAACGATTCCATATAAGAAAGCTGTTATTCCCTACTGCGCAGAATTATCACCCAGAGCCAAGACACTGGGTGCGGTGAATACCATCGTTCGCAGAAGTGATGGCAGCTTGATCGGTCATAATACAGACTGTTTCGGCTTTGAAACGATGCTGCGCAGCTCCGGTTTGCAGGTGGCAGATAAGAAGGCTCTGGTGCTGGGAAGCGGCGGCGCATCCAACACTGCTGTTGCCGTTTTGCAGGAGTTGCGCGCAGATGTAGTCGTTATTTCCCGCTCCGGCGAAAACAATTACAGCAATCTGCAGCTGCACGCAGATGCGGCGGTGATCGTCAATGCAACGCCGGTGGGTATGTATCCAAATGTGGGGGAAACACCAGTAGATTTGGCGCTTTTTCCGGCGTTGGAGGGTGTGCTGGATCTGATCTATAATCCCGCTCGCACCAAGCTTTTGCTGGATGCAGAAAGCCGCGGGTTAATTGCCTGCAATGGGCTTGAAATGCTGGTTGCCCAGGCAAAGGAAAGCGCCGAATGGTTTTCAGGCAAGCCTATTTCTGATGATGTAATTTCCAAGATTGCGCGCAAACTGAAATATCAAATGGAAAACATCATTCTGATCGGTATGCCCGGCAGCGGCAAGTCCACTGTGGGTAAAATACTTGCGGAAATGACCGGAAAAACCTTTGTCGACGCCGATGAACAGGTAGCCACGAAGGCTGGCTGCGGCATCCCGCAGATCTTCGCAGAACGGGGCGAAGCCGGTTTTCGCGCATTGGAAACCGAGGTTTTGTCGCAGCTGGGAATGCAGTCCGGTCTGATCATTGCCACCGGCGGCGGCTGTGTTACACAGAATCGCAACTATCCCCTGCTGCATCAAAACGGAACTCTGTTCTGGCTGCAACGGGATCTTGATCAGCTGCCGGTAGAGGGTCGTCCACTTTCCCAGTCTGCAAAACTGGAAGAAATGTACGCGATCCGCAAGGCGATGTATGAACGTTTTGCCGATCATAGCATCAATAACAACTGCGACCCTAAGGCCGCAGCGCAGGCTATCCTCGACATTTGGGAGGGAAATGTATGAAAATTCTGGTAATCAACGGACCGAATATCAATATGCTTGGTATCCGTGAGCCGGACATCTACGGCAAGCAGACCTTCGCGGATCTGCTGGCACTGATAGAAGCTACCGCCCGTGAAGAAGACCTGGAAATCACGCAATTCCAGTCCAATCACGAAGGTGCCATCGTGGATAAGATTCAGGAATCCTACGGCAAAACCGACGGCATCGTTATCAATCCTGCCGCCTATACCCACACCTCAGTCGCCATATTGGATGCGCTGAAGGCTGTGGGAATTCCGGCTGTTGAGGTCCATATTTCTGACGTAGATGCCAGAGAAAGCTTCCGGCAGGTTTCCTATGCAGGAATGTACTGCGAAAAGACCGTCAAGGGGCAAGGTCTGGACGGCTACCGCCAGGCAATTTTGTATCTGAAAGAAAAATACGGCAAATAAAAAGAACCGACTGACAAAAGTCAGTCGTTTTTTCTTACTTTTTCTTAACAAAAACAAGGAATTTACTAAAGAAATAGTTGGCAATAACAACAATAACACTGGTAATGATCTTCATCCAATTGCCGTTCCACTGCAGCATATCCACCGTCAACCACAAAATAGCCGATTCCAGAGCGCCGGAACCTACACGGCAACCTACAAATTTTATCAGCTCCGGAAAAACCGTTTTCGCCGACCAATCATGGCTTTTAAAAACAAAAGGCTTGTTGGTCAGGAAGGCAAATGCCACTGCAAACACCCAGGCAATTACATTGCTGACAGCGGCAGAAAGGTTCCACCAGTTGTAGCAGGGAAAATACACCAAATAATTTACAACCGTTGTTAATCCGCCGAAGAACAGATAAGCCAGAACATCGTAGTATTTCCCGATCAGTTCCCGAATCCTTTTCATAGGCCCAGATCCTCGCCGACCAGAATAAACTTAATGCGTCCAACGGGACGGCAATTTCGGGTGATCACGATTTGGTTGCAGATGCAAGTCTCGCTCTTGCAATCGGCGCAGGTGCCGGTAACCGTGCAGGGATTGTTCAGCTGGAATCGCTGCTGATTCATAGGCGCGGCAACAGTTCTTGCCCGCTTCAGCGCCGACTCCAGATCATCGGTTACCTTGTTCATACCGGCGATCACCAGTACCGTCTTCGGTCCAAAAATAGTAGCTGCAACCCGGTTGCCGGTGCCGTCAATATTCACCATCTGACCGTCCAGACTCAGGCCATTGGCACCGGAAATATAAACATCGCAGAACATCGCATCTTTGGTCAGCTGATCCCGTTCCTCCTGGGTTTGACCGGCGTAGCGGTCGATCACTGCATAATTTCCGGTTTTCAGAGCATCCTGCAGACCGATCTGCTGGGCAGACATCGCGCCGCCCCAGCTGACAGACGCACCCTGGGGGATCAGCTCCAAGGCCTTCGACAACGCCTCCTCCCGATTTTCACAATACCAAGCATCAAAATGGCGGCTTTTCAGGTTTTTTACCAGAATTTCGCCACGCTTACGATAATACAGCGCCTTCATAGTTGACATTTTTGACTCCTCCGGTCTTCTCATTCAGCAGTTTTTCCAGGGCTGCCATCTTCAGGCAGGTACAGAACACCTGCATTGCCTTCTCCAACTCCTCAACAGGCGGCAGCGAGGGTGCAATGCGGATATTGCTGTCATTGGGGTCGATGCCGTAGGGATAGGTAGCACCGGCATCGGTCATGGTAACACCGGCTTCTGCGCATAGCGCAAGTGCACGTTTTGCTGTACCGGGCATCGTATTCAGGCTGATAAAATATCCGCCCAAAGGACGCACCCAATCAGCAAAGCCCAAGGGCGCGATCTGTGCCTCCAGCACATCCAGCACCATACGGAATTTGGGAGCCAGCAGCTCAGCGTGGCGCTTCATCAGCGCCAAAGTGCCGGCTTTATCCTTCAGATATTTAACGTGGCGCAGCTGATTGACCTTGTTGTAAGAGATCATCTGAACGCCCATCAGCTTTGTCATATATGTAATATTTTCCTTGGACGATGCCATCACGGAAATACCTGCGCCGGGGAATGTGATCTTGGAAGTAGATGCAAATTCAAAGACCATATCCGGTCTTCCCGCCTTGGCACAGAGAGAAATAATGTCCGCAAAGGGCTTAAACTCGCCCTCAAACTCGTGGACACAGTAGGCATTGTCCCACATAATTACGAAATCCTCCGCCGCAGGCTTCAGATTTGCAAAACGGGCAATCGTCTCATCGGAATAGATGACACCGTCGGGATTGGAATACTTGGGAACACACCAGATGCCCTTGACTGCAGGATCCTTTACCAATTCCTCCACTGCATCCATATCAGGACCGGTTTCGGTCATCGCTACTGTGATCAGCTCCGCGCCAAAAGACTGGGTAATGCGGAAATGCCGGTCATAGCCGGGACTGGGGCACAGGAATTTAACAGTCTCCTCCTTACACCAGGGGCGCTTGCTTGTACGCAGACCGTGGGTATACGCCTTGGAGATCACGTCATACATCAGTGTCAGACTGGAAGCACCGCCAACGAAGGTTTCCTCCCACTGGCAGCCCAAAACATCTGCCCAGTATTCTCTTGCGCAGCGCAGACCCTGCAGATCGCCGTAGTTTCTGGCATCCACACCGTCAACTACGCAATCGTCCGCATCGGCAAGCACTGTCAGAATGTCACTAACCAGATCCAGCTGCAGCTTGGAAGGCTTACCGCGCGCCATATTCAGCTTTAATCCGCAGGCTTTCCAGCTGTCAAAATCGTTGCAGGCAGCAGCATAGGCCTCCCGCAATTTCCCGATACTCATATCCCGGTATGCAGTCAAAATTCTCAATCCTTTCAAAATGCAAAATCACATCCTGGATATTATACGCGTTTCAGGGAAAAAATGCAAGTCTATCTTCGCGAAATTGCATAATTTTTTTGGACATTTTGTTCAAATTGCCTTGCTTTTTTTATGAATATCGCATAGAATATAGGGGTATAACTGTACTCTGGCAAAATTTAGGCAAAATATAGCTGAAAGGATTTGGCGATATGGGTAATCTGTGTAACATTCCAGAGATATTCGGAACGGATGTTTTTAATGATATGACCATGCAGCAGCGTCTGCCCGCGCAGACCTATGCTGCCTGGAAGACCTGCCTGCAAACCGGATGTTCTCTGCCTTTGGATGTAGCCAATGTCATTGCAGAGGCGATGAAGGAATGGGCCATCGAAAAGGGTGCGACCCACTATACCCATTGGTTCCAGCCTATGACCGGCATTACTGCCGAGAAGCACGACTCCTTCATCTCCCCCACCGGCGACGGTCGGGTGATCATGGAATTCTCCGGTAAGGAACTGGTGCGGGGTGAGCCCGATGCCTCCAGCTTCCCCTCCGGCGGTCTGCGTGCCACCTTTGAAGCCCGTGGCTATACCGCCTGGGATCCCACCGCCTTTGCCTTTGTCAAGGACGGCAGTCTGTACATACCCACCTGTTTCTTCTCCTACACCGGAGAAGCTTTGGATAAGAAAACACCCCTGCTGCGCTCTCTGGACGAGGTTTCCCGGGAAGCGCTGCGTATTCTGCGTCTCTTCGGCGACGATCAGACGAAGCGTGTGCAGGTCAGTGTCGGTGCGGAGCAGGAATATTTCCTGATCCCCAAGAGCATCTACGCCCAGCGGGAAGATCTGCGGCTGACCGGTCGCACCCTGTTTGGCGCACAGCCGCCCAAGGGGCAGGAGCTGGATGATCATTACTTTGGCACCATCCGCACCCGGGTCTCTACCTTTATGAAGGATCTGGATGAGCAGCTGTGGCGGCTGGGTATCCTCTCCAAGACCAAACACAACGAGGGTGCTCCCTGTCAGCACGAGCTGGCACCCATCTACAGCGATGCCAGCAACGCCTGCGATGCCAACCAGCTGACAATGATGATCATGAAGAAGTGCGCCGCCAAGCACGATCTGGTGTGCCTGCTTCACGAAAAGCCCTTTGCGGGCATCAGCGGCTCCGGCAAGCACAACAACTGGTCGCTGTGCACCGATTCCGGCAAGAATCTGTTCAAGGCCGGTGATACACCTCGGCAGAATGCGCAGTTTTTGGTATTCCTTGCCGCATTTATCAAGGGTATTGACGAGTATCAGGATTTCCTGCGTTCTACCGTCGCCTATGCCGGCAACGATCACCGTTTGGGTGCCAACGAAGCGCCCCCTGCGATTTTGTCCATTTTCCTGGGTGATGAGCTGACCGCTGTGATGGAATCCATCATCAACGGCACCAACTACACTGACCCGAAAAAGAGTCTGGTGCGTATCGGTGTAGACGTTCTGCCTTCCATTCCCAAGGACACCACGGATCGCAACCGCACCTCCCCCATCGCCTTCACCGGCAATAAGTTTGAGTTCCGTATGCTGGGCTCCTCCCAGTCCATCGCAGGTCCCAACATTGCGCTCAACACCATTATGGCGGAAGAGCTGGGCAAGTTTGCAGACGTGCTGGAAAACGCCGAGGACTTCGATTCTGCGCTGCAGAAGCTGATTTGCGAAACGCTGACACAGCACCAGCGAATCATCTTTAACGGCAACGGATATTCTCAGCAATGGCAGGAAGAGGCCGCCCGCCGTGGCTTAAGCAATCTGCGCTCCACGGCAAAAGCGCTGCCTACATACATTTCTCAGAAGAATATCGACTTGGTCATCAAGCGCGGCATCTTTACTGAAGCGGAGTTCCGCGCCCGGTACGAGATCCATATGGCGGCATACAGCAAGGTAACCCGCATTGAAGCCAAGACTATGGTGGATATGGTGCTGCAGCAGATCCTGCCCGCCGGACTGCAGTATTCCTCGGATTTGGCGCAATCCGTTGCCCGCAAGCAGCAGCTGGGGTTGGACGCTGCCAGCGATCTGGATCTTGTCCGCCGCATCAGCAAATGCTGCGATGCACTATACGAAAAAACAGAGGAAATGGCTTCCCATCTGCGGGATGTTCCCGCCGGCTCTGAAGCTGCCGCGGATTATTACTGTGATGTGATCGTCACGGATATGGAGGATGTGCGCAAGAGTGCAGACCTGCTGGAGCGACTCACCGCCAAATCATACTGGCCGTATCCCATCTATTCTGATATTTTGTATTACTGATAATTAAAACAAAAAGCTTAGGGCCTTCGCCCTAAGCTTTTTATTATTTTCTATGCAGCAATTTGCCGGTGAGGAAGTAGACCGCCCAAAGGGCTGCGCCGTAAGCGCCCATCAATGCCAGGAATCGGTCCGAATACTGGGCGTTGATGTAATACGTTGGCGGGAACAGATACTGCAAGCTGCGCAGCATACCCAGATCGAAGAATACCGGGCAAACCACCAGCATCACGACGATCAGCAGCGGCAGAACCGTACCCAAAACTTTCATTTTCCCGCAGATCCGCCGCACCGTCATACAAAACAGCGCCGTGCAAACAGCATACAGCAGCAGTATGATCACTTCCCTGCCAATGCTAACCGTCAAGCCACTGATCTTCAGCGCGATCAAAATTACCGCCGAAACATTCAGCACGCAGATCATCTGGCAAGAAAACTCAACAAATCCTTTCCTGCGTTCCTCAATCCAGGCAAACAGTCCGGCGCGGTCATCCCGAATGTAGTACATCGCCGTAGCAAGACCGCTGAGCACCGTAACTACTGCCAGAAGTCCACGCACCGGGGTCAGCAGATAATTGGCATCTTCGACCTCCTGCGCCGCCTGAGAGGACTCCATAAAGGAGAACTGGAAGAAATCCCCGTCAATAGAGATGGCATCGTAATGCGCCAGCAGCTCCCCATCCGTTTTCCCGCTCAATTCCGGTACATTCTCTCGGATATAGGAAATAAACATCGCCCGGGAGCAATTGGCGTACATCGCCCCGCTCAGCTTCTCCCGTGCCAGCATCACCGGCACGCTGCTGTCCCCCTCGATCACCTGAATAAAGGCGTTTTTGCGGGTGCTGTCAGCAACGAAGCGATAAACCTTCTCTTCCATTTCGTCGGGGAATATCCACGCGGCATCCGCATCGCCGTCAGATACCAGCTTTTTGGCATCTTCAACACTCTGGCAGGACAGGAAGCGCACAAGGCTTCCCTCATCCAGCAGGCTTCGGATCACATTAGATACCATCGCATCATCACCCGTCTGTGCCAACGCGATGGTAACGATACCGCTGCTTTCCTGCGCAGTGTTGCTGTAGCTGAAAACCAAGACAGGAATCAGCAAAAGGATGAGGATAAAGCTTACTTTCTTATACAGCCGCTTATTCAGCAGCCAAAACCATTTTATCACCTGCTTCATAGCTTCACCCCCGTACACCGGCGACCTTCGCCTTGCGAACCGCAAATGCCAGCAGGAAGAAGACCGTACCGTAGCCCATCAGCATCAGCGCAGCACCGGGCTGCACGTCACCGGCAAAGCTCTGCGCCAACTGTGAGCGGGCAATGCCCGTAGGCAGATACGCAGCCAGCGTCTGAACAGAATCCGGGAAAAACGTTACAGGATAGAAACAACCGGAAATAAAACACAGCGACAGCAGTGTAAAGAACTGCAGCAAGACACCGCTGATCAGATTCGTCGCCAGCTCATAAAGCAAAAAGCTCAGTGCCGCAACAGCAATGATAACCGGGAACCACTGGAGCAAAACCGCGCCAGACAGCTCTACCCAGCCTGTGCATACAGCACAGATCATCAGCACCGCAACAACGCAGACAATACCGATCAAATACACAGCAAAGTCGCAAAGCGTCTGCTTCAGTACTGCTCTGCGATTGGCTGCCAAAACTCTGGCCAGTGCCATATCTGCACGCACCATTGCCGGCGCAAACACCAAACACACCAGCATCAAAAGCACAACACAAAAGCCGCTGAGCAAGTACTCCTCCAGACCGATATCCTCCGCGTTGCCCAGCTTACTCACGGAATACATTTTGGAGCGGGAGAAAATAAAGTCCAGATACTTAAATGTGATGTCATTCTCTGCTGCGCCGCTGCTCAAGCCCTCCTGGCGCATAGCGCTGCCGGTGCCGAAAATACCCTTTTGAGTGTCGATCACGATGCCTTCCACCATTTTGGTGATCTCGTCCTTCAAAATGGATACCAGTCCTACCGAACCAGCGGTGCTGACGTATTTCAGCGGCAAAATTTCGCCGTACATCGCCGCATCGACGAAGCCTTCCGGAATCACCACAAATGCCACAATTTCGCCGCGGCGCATCGCGGTCTCCGCTTCGGATTCCTCCATGGTTACAAACTCTATGGAAAATCTGGAGGAGTCCATAGTTTTCAGTGCCAGCATACCCATTTCCAGGAACGTATCACCGGCAGTTCCCACGACGCCCATCTTGATCCGCGCCTGCTCCTGGGTCTCATCCGTCATAGAAACCACAGCCTGATATGCCAGCGCCAGACAGCCAAATAATATGGCAGCCACCAGCAACGCAGGCAGCAATATCCGCAGCAGCCGTTTCAGCTGCAAATACAAATACTTACCCATATCACAGACTCTCTACCAGCTGCGCAACATTGCCTTCGTATTGGAACGGACACAGGACACCGTCGCGGATGATGTACCAGGCATCACACAGCTCCAGCTCCATCACATCGTGAGTCGTCAGCAGCAAAATGCCACCGGAATTCTTATAATGGCGCAGATACTCCGCAATGTGCTGCTTGCAGGCGAGATCCAGCGCCGCTGTGGGCTCATCCAACAGCAAAACGGGCGGTTTCTTCGCCATAGCGCAGCCGATGCTCAGCCGCTTTTTCATACCGCCGGACATCTTTGACACGGTTACTTTCAGAAAATCGCCAATGCCCAAAAGCTTCAGAACACCGTCCTCCAGCTCCGCCTTCAGCGCCGCCCGGTCATACCACAGCAAAAGATTATCCCAAGCTGTCAGTTCCTCGATCAGCGGCGTTCCCTGCGGCACATAGCCCACTTTTTTTGCCCGTTGCCGTGAATCCTTTAATAGATCCACGCCATCGCACAAAAAGCTTCCGCCGTTGCCGGGCTGCACGCCGGCAAGAATCGACAGCAGCGTAGACTTTCCGCAGCCGTTTGCGCCCAGAATGCCGATGCACTGTCCCTGCTCTGCCGTTAGGCTAATATCCCGCAAGACAGTGTTTCTCTTAAACTGTTTGGATATATTCTTAATTTCTACTTGCATAAAACATCCTCACGATAAAGCATTTGGCGCTGTAAACAGCGCCAAATACCTATGAAATCTTAAATTAGACAGCGGGAATAATACTCTCAAGTGCGGCTACCAACAGCTCCGGTACACCTGCGGTGCGCAGATTTGCAAATACGGAGGAGAAATCCATATCCTGCAGCAGACCCATAACAGACATCTGATCGGTCAGCGGAGTGGTATTGGTGGGCTTCTCGATGGTAGCCGGTGCCTTCTCCGCCACCTTCAAAGCGATACCCACGATCATTGCATCATTGCCGATCAGCTTTGCATCCACATCTGCCTTATCTTCGGTGATGTTCAGCTTCAGCTCCAGTGCGATATCGTCAATGCCATAGGGATTGACGCCGGCATAGTCCATAAGATCCTCAGTGGGCTTCAGGGTAACAGTGCCCTTGATCGCGTCTTCCGTGGCGCTGAAGTCCTTCAGTCCAACGGTTACAAAGTCAATGCCTTCCGTGGTAACAGTATAGGTGCCGGTAATCACGTCATTGTTGTTAGTGCCCTTGCCGGTGATCTTGAATTCGCCGTCCGCAGTTTCAAAGATAGTGGCAAACTGGCCGTTCTGCGTAACCGTGTAGTAATTGAACACGATGAAGGGCTCCTGCTTGGAGTCAGCCTTATTGGCGGTATCGCTGGCAGAAGCAGTGGTGGCATTGCTGGGCAGCTTTTCTACGGACTGCGTATACATCAGACCCATATCCAGGCTGCAGCCAACGATATTGTGGCCGCCGTCAACATAGAGGATCACGCCGATATAGCTGTCGGTAGTTTCAGCCTTGGCAGGCAGCTGATTCAATGTGTCGTTGATCAGCTCTGTATACGCAGCATAAACATCTTCTTCCTGCCAGTCCTGACCGTACTCAGCATAGGACTGCTTCATCATTTCGTTGTAGAAGGTGCCGAAGTTTTCAACCACGGTCTTGATTTCCGGGTCATCCTTGGCAGCAGTCAGAACAGCCTTAACGGCATCCAGAGCATCCTGCTCATAGATCTTAATATCCAGCTTGGTGAGCTCCTGGCTCAGTCCGTCCAGCGTCAGAGTTTCGGTGGTACGGGTAACATCATCGATCTCCTCGACCGCCATAGCCAGATACCGGTTCAAGATGTTGGCAAGGACCTCATCACTGGGGAGATATTCATCCATATTCTCCATCCAGGCGGGCGTTGTAGTAACAGCACCGGTAACACTGCCACCCATATCGGCAAGGTTTACTTCCAGGAAGCTGTCAGACAGTTCAGGCGCGCCTGCCCAGATATTTTCCTCATCGGTCAGCAGAAGCAGCTTTACGATCTCTGTGTCCGAAAGACCCAGTGCAACAGACAGCTGTGCCATTTCAGAATTGGAATCGACCTCCATATCCAGACCGATATTGGACAGGAAAGATAAATCCATACCGGACTCCGTGGTGCCGAAAACAGACTGCTCGATCAGATCAATCAGCATATCGCCCAGCATAATATCCAGTTCGACCTTGCCGCTGGAATCACCGGTGGTAACACCGGTCAGGTCGGTATATGCGCCAACGCCGGCCACCAGTACGTCCACAGTTTCTTCCAGTCCGTCCAAGGCCAAAGCCTGGGCGTATTCCGTATCGGAAAGACCCTCATACTTATTGGTATCATCGTTGTTTTTATTATTATCGTCATTGTTTTGCTTGCCGCAAGCAACACAGCAAAGAACCAATGCAGCTATCATCACGATAGCCAGGATAGGCTTGAAAAGCATCTTCATTTTTTTCATAGTTCGTCACCGGTATAAAAAGCTATACCTGCTCCTTTCCTCTTGTTCCCTTTCAGGACACTCTTATTGTAGCACACATAAAAGAAAAGTCAACGAAAATCATCCGCCTTTTGGAAACATTTGTCAGCAAGACAAAAACAGCACCACCCGCCAAGGTGGTGCTGTTTTGGCGGAGAGTTAGGGATTCGAACCCTAGGTTCCTTTCGGAATCACTAGTTTTCAAGACTAGCTCCTTAAACCGCTCGGACAACTCTCCATTTCCCGTAAATGATACCATTGCACCCAGAAAAAGTCAAGCCTTCCGGATTTGCAAAAATTTACATCTGCACTTGATTTTTGGGTCAATAACCGCTATGATGTTATCATACGAAACCAAAACTCCAAGGAGGTCTCCTGCTATGATTCAACAGGCCGCTTTTATTGGCAATAACAAGATGCTCAAGGCCGCGCTGCACTGCCATACCACCCGCAGCGACGGTCGCGTTACCCCTGAGGACGTTATGAAAATGCACAAGGATAACGGCTACGATTTTCTGGCAATTACTGACCATCGCCGTTACAATATGAAAAACTTTGCTCCCGAGCTTGGTCTGACCATCATTCCCGGCATGGAGTTTGATAACATCGGTCTGCCTGCAGCGCACGGCAGCCGCTGCTTCCACACCGTGTGCCTGGGTCCTACCAAGGAAGACGGCAACGGCTACGAACACGACCAGATGTTTGAGTCTGCCAATGTGCCCGATCAGGAGAGCTATCAGCCCTACTTAGACGAGATCCACGCCAACAAGAACCTGACCATCTACTGCCACCCCGAGTGGAGTGCCACACCCCCCAGATATTTTGACAAGATGCAGGGCAACTTCGCTATGGAGATCTGGAACACCGGCTGCGCGCAGGACAACAATATGGATATGGACGCCCTGTACTGGGATGATCTGCTAGGTCGCGGCATCCGCCTTTACGGCGTTGCAGTTGACGACGGTCACGCAGCCCGCGCCCATTGCAAGGGCTGGGTCATGGTCAACGCCGAAAACAATGTCAATTCCATTCTGAAGGCTCTGGAAAACGGCGCATTTTACTCCTCCTGCGGTCCGGAGATCTACAACTTCTACGTCAAGGACGGCCACTGCGTCATCGAGTGCTCCCCCGTCAAGAAGCTGCGCGTCCACTCCGACTGCCATCCCACCAAGGTCTGGCACGATCCCGAGGGTAAGCTCTTAACCTACGCCGCATTCGACATTGAATCCCACAATCAGGATTACGGCTACGTCCGTATGTCCATTATGGACGAAAACGGCAACTACGCCTGGACAAATCCCATTTTCCTCGATTGATAAAATAAAAGCCACCCGATCTTGGGTGGCTTTTATCTTGTGTCATTCAAAATTTGTCATTCCGACCAAGGCGAAGCCGCGCGGAGGAATCTTCGCACCAATCAAATGCGCAGATTCCTCGATTCCGCTTCGCTCCGCTCGGAATGACGGCGAATATTATATTTCTTGTCTGCCTTCCAAGGCGCGGGAAAGGGTCACCTCGTCGGCATATTCCAGCTGGCTGCCCACCGGCACGCCGTAAGCAAGGCGGGTCACCTTGACCTCCATAGGACGCAGCAAACGGGAAATGTACATTGCTGTGGCTTCGCCTTCCGTATCCGGATTGGTAGCCATAATGACCTCCCGCACCGTTCCGGTGCCAACCCGGTGCAGCAGCTCCTTAATGCGAATGTCCTCCTGGGTAATGTGATTCAGCGGAGAGATCACACCGTGGAGCACGTGGTACACGCCGTTAAACTCCCGGCTGCGTTCCATAGCGATCACATCCTTGGGCTCTGCCACGACGCAGATCACGCCCTGATCCCGGGAATCGTCATTGCAGATGGGGCAAACCTCCCGATCCGTCAAATTCTGACACACAGGGCAGGTATGCACCGTTTCCTTTGCCGCAACAATGGCATCAGCAAAGCTCTGTGCTTCCTCCATAGGAAGGCTGAGTACGTAAAATGCAAGCCGCTGCGCTGTCTTACCGCCAATGCCCGGCAGGCGGGCAAACTGATCCGACAGCTCCTGCAGCGCTGCAGGAAAATACTGCATACGTCCTCCTTAAAACAGACCACCCAGATTCAGACCGCCGGTGAGTCGGGACATATTGTTGGCAGCATCTGCATCGGCAGCGCGCATAGCTTCGTTGACGGCCGCAATGACCATATCCTGCAGCATATCCACATCATCCGGATCCACCGCCTCAGGATTGATCTGCAGATCCACGACCTCGTGCTTGCCGTTGACCGCAGCAGTCACCATACCGCCGCCGGCAGTGGCGCTGTAGGTTTTGCTTTCCTGCTCCTCCTGCATACGCAGCAGCTCCTGCTGCATCTTCTGCGCCTGCTTCATCATAGCCATCTGGTTCATTCCACCGGGCATACCCCGGAAATTATTTTTAGCCATAGTACTTACTCCTTGATACTTACAATATCTGCATGTTCTCTGCCGAAATTGATCAGCTGCTGAAAGCCGGCGCTGTGCTGCACGACGGAATTCTTATCAACCGCCTCAACACGCACAGGTCTGCCAAGAATTGCGGAAGCCTTTCTGGCAACAAGCGCCAAAATCTCCGGCTTATTGACCATATCTCTTGTAAAAGAGCTGTCGCAATTAAGAATCACGCGATCACTTACCAACGTTCCCTGAATCGGAGCATTGGTCGTCGTCGCAAAAAAGCCGGAAACCGGCGGACGCAGTTCCTGCCGCACCGCACTGACAAGCTCTGTCCAGAAGCCCACCGGAGCCTCCTCTGCAGGCGCTTCCTGCACCGATTCCTCCACCGGCTGCTGAATCTCCACAGGCGGTTCTTCCTGCTTTACCGCAGGCTTTTCTTCTTCGGTTTTCGGCGCAGCTGCCTGCTGTACAGCCGTCGTAAAGCTGCCGCTTTTGATCTGCTCTTCCAAGCGGGTTATGCGGGCATTGAGCGCCGTAGCGTCCAGCTGCAGCTCCGGCTGGCACAGACTGATGATACAAAGCTCCGCATCCAGTCTGCGGCTGGCACTGCGGGTAAAGGAAGATAATGTCTGCTCCAGCTTTTCCATCATTCGCAAAAGCTCGCCGCCGGAAAAGGCGTTGGTAAGCTTCATAGCATCCGCATCATCTGCCACGCCGGACAGTAATGTAAGTCCTGACTTCGGTGCGGTTTTCAGAATCAGCAGATCCCGGGTCAGGCAGGCCATTTCATCCAAAAGCGCACCCAGGTCCTTACCCTCGGCATACAGCCGGTTAAACAGCTCCAGAGCTGCCTTTGTATTTTTCTGCGCGATATAGCCCATAAGCTCCGCGCAATTTTGCTCTCCTGCAATTCCCAGGCAGGAATAGACCTGCTGGGCAGTAAGCTCACCGACAGTTGCCGATGCGCACTGGTCCAAAAGGCTTAAGGCATCACGCAAACCGCCGTCTGCCATGCGTGCCAATACTCTGGCAGCAGAATCATCCAGATCGATCTGTTCCTGATAGGCAACATATTGCAGCCGTGCCGCAATATCCTCCTGTGAAATCCGGCGGAATGCAAATCGCTGGCAGCGGGACAAGATCGTAGCCGGAACTTTATGCAGCTCCGTAGTCGCCAGGATAAATAAAAGATGCTCCGGCGGCTCTTCAATGATCTTTAAGAGCGCGTTAAATGCAGCTACCGACAGCATGTGCACCTCATCGATGATATACACACGCATCTTTACCTGGGACGGTGAATAAATGGCATCGTCACGCAGATCCCGGACATTATCCACGCCGTTGTTAGAGGCGGCGTCGATCTCCAAAACATCCATACAAGCACCGGAATCAATGGTGCGACAGGCATCGCAGCAATTACAGGGATTTCCGTCCCTGGGATTCAGGCAATTGACGGCCTTGGCAAGAATTTTTGCGCAGCTGGTTTTACCCGTACCGCGAGAGCCGGTAAACAAATAGGCATGGCTCATTTTCCCGGAGACCAGCTGGGTCTTCAGGGTTTGTGTAACCGCCAACTGACCGGTAATATCGTCAAAAGTCTGGGGGCGGTATTTTCTGTATAATGCCTGATAAGCCGACATAACCCATCCACCTTTCTAAAATAATAGGACCGGCTCATAACAAGATCGCACACCCACATTTGAACCTGCTGAATACCCGGAAGCAAAGCAGCCAACTCAGAAACGGCAACCTCACGGCACACGGGAAAATCCGCTTAATGCTGCTTGGTTCCCCACCTGACATGGTTCACGGGATCCCGTTGCGCAAGACCATCTCCTCAACATCGCTTACAATGCTCAGACAGTACTCAAGCAGACCCTGGTGCGGGAATTCATCCCTGCTGTAGCGGATTGCAGGTTACAGGGCACCGCTATCTCCCCGACTAGTGCGACCTTGTTATGAGCCGGTCAGCTATAACAAGGTTATTCGATTTAGGTTTTAACGAACCTTCTTCTCAATGAACTCAGCCAGTTCGCCAAAAGTAGTAACCTTCTGGTTCTCCAGATCCAGCTCGATGTTCAGCTCGGTCTCCAGATCCATGATCATCTCAACGATGTCCAGAGAATCAATGCCCAGGCTCTCAAAGGTGCTGTCCGGAGTGATGGAATCGGCATCCAGTTCCAGCTGCTTTGCAGCAAATGCAACGAGTTTTTCGTACATAGTAGTTTCCTCCAAAGTTCTTTCTATACGGGAATTACCGCTATACATTTTAGTACAATATAAGCTTTTTGTCAATAGCAAGGCGTCAGATACGTTGCAAAAGCCCAGCCACATCCTCCGGCGTGAACAGATACTTTTCGTCGCAGAACTGACATTCCACGGGGAAAGCTTCGCCTTCGTCCTTGATCTGAGTCAGCTCCTCTCTGCCCAGGCTGATCAGCGCCTGGGTTACGCGCTCACGGGAGCAGTAGCACTTATAGCTTACCTCCTGGGCCTCCATAAAAACGATTCCCAGATCGCCGCAGACCTGCCCCAAAATATCTTCCGGTGTCATTCCCTGTTCCAGCATCGCAGTAACCGCACCGGCTCTGCGGATACCTTCTTCCAGCTTGTCGATCACTTCCTCCGGCGCGCCGGGCAGCAGCTGCAGTAAATAACCGCCGGCAACCTTGACGCTTTGATCTACATCCACCAAAACACCCAAAGCACAAGCAGTGGGCGTCTGTTCGCTTTGCGCGAAATATGCGGTAATATCGTCGCCGATCTCACCGGAAACAAGCTGCGTCGAACCGATGTAGGGCTCTTTCATCTGCAGATCGCGGATCACCGTCAGTGTTCCGCCTGTACCAACTGTTGCACCCACGTCCAGCTTGCCGGGATATTTCTCCACCAGCGGCACTTTCGGTTGGGTAACACAGCCACGGACATTGCCCTCAGGATCTGATACGCAGGTGATCGTGCCGATAGGACCGCCGCCGCGGATCTGCAGGGTCATAGAGCCGTTTTCCACCTTCTGCATATTGCCCATCATAGAGCTGGCAGTCAATGCCCGTCCAAGGGCCGCTGTGGCGTTGGGCGTGGTGCCGTGGATCTGCATTGCCCGCTGCACCATATCTGTAGAACGAATGGCAACGGCCTTAACAAAGCCGTCCATCGACATACCTCTTACCAAGTAATCCTTCATTTGATTCTACCCTTTCTTGCACTGAAATAGATCCGCTGATCTTTTTCCGTCGGCTCGTTCATATGCCGATCACCGTAAACGCGGATGCTTGTAAAGCCTGCGTTTTTCAGGAACAGTTCCAACTGATGACGGGTGTAGGCATATTCCCGATGCTCCTCGAAGCTGCGGTGCCAACACTTGCCCTGGCGTTGGAAAAGATCCATTCCATAAGAGCATATGTTAGTATTTTCGTCGAATTCACCCCGCCAGACGCAGTAAACATCGTCATCCTCATCCAGGAAGACCTGACCGTCCATATTGCGCAGCTTTTCAGGGGTGTTGACGTCGAAAATAAAGATACCACCGGGGTTGAGTGCCTTGAAAATACGCCGAATTGCCTTTTCGCAGTCCGCGGGGTCAACGATATAGTTCAAGCTGTCCAGGGCGCAAACTGCCAGATCCACGCCTTTGGGAAGCCGTAGCTGCTGCAGCTTCTGGCAAACAAACACAGGGCCGTTCTCAAGGTCCTGCGCCTTGTCTGCAGCCACGGTCAGCATATCCTCCGACATATCCACAGCAGTAACCTGATAGCCGCGCTGCGCCAGCAAAAGGCTGACAGAGCCGGTGCCGCAGGCAAGATCCGCAGCCGTGCGGGGCTTCACGCCCTCATTTTCCATAATGGCGTGATAAAAATCCACAACGGCGCTATAATCGACATCGTTGGTCAGCCGGTCATAGCTTATGGCCAAATTTTTATATGCATCCATAGTCATTTCCTTAAAAAACATCCCGGGCAACGCCCGGGATGTACGTATTCTCAGCTATTAGCGCTTGAAGATGCTGAAGATCTCTTCGATGTCGCCGATGTTGCCGGCAGCGGGCTTTTCGCCAGCAGCAGCGGTCTCTGCCTTGGCAGCCTCGCGCTTCTGCTCGAAGCCGGTAGCGATAACGGTAACACGCATCTCATCCTCGAACTCGTCGGTGTAGGTTGCGCCGAAGATAATGTTAGCCTCGGGATTTGCGTTCTCCTGAACGATACCTGCAGCGGTCTCGACATCATCCAGCGTCAGCTCGGAAGAACCGGTAACATTGACCAGCACGCCGGTAGCGCCATTGATGGAGGTCTCCAGCAGGGGGCTGTTGATAGCAGCCAGAGCAGCCTGCTCAGCCTTCTCACGGCCGGCAGCGGTGCCAACGCCCATGTGTGCGCGGCCTGCGTCCTTCATAACTGCGGAAACGTCAGCGAAGTCCAGGTTGATGATGACGCGGTCAGAGTAGCCAACAAGACCGGAGATAGAGGTAACGGCCTGCTTCAGAACATCATCAGCGATGCCGAATGCATTGGCAAAGGTGATCTTCTGATCGGTAACGTACTTCAGACGGTCGTTGGGAATGATGACCAGAGAGTCGACCTTGTCAGCCAGATCAGCGATACCAGCCTCGGCCTGACGCATACGGTTTGCACCCTCAAACTTGAAGGGCTTGGTAACGACGCCGACAGTCAGAATGCCAGCCTCGTGAGCCATATCCGCAACGATGGGTGCTGCGCCGGTGCCGGTGCCGCCGCCCATACCGGCGGTGATGAATACCATATCGGTATTCTCCAGAACCTTTGCGATCTGTGCGCGGCTCTCCTCGGCAGACTTCTTGCCGATATCGGGCTTGGAACCTGCACCCATACCGCCGGTGAGTTTCTCACCGATCTGGAGTTTATTCTTGCAGTTGGACTTGTTCAGATCCTGCTTATCAGTGTTAATAACGACGAAATCTACGCCCTCAACACCGGCATCGATCATGCGGTTGATAACGTTGTTGCCTGCGCCGCCAACACCAATTACCTTGAT
>JAZNNE010000086.1:0-33190 GCA_045580125.1 Faecousia sp.
GGCAATGCCAAAATATTCGCGGACGCGGGCGATGACTTTTGCCTTCGTCTCGTGGTCGGCGAAGAAGATATCATTGCGGGCGTGACCCAACTCTTCGATCCGGTTTTCGGGCCAATGGGTCTGCCGGAACACATCGGTTTCGAAGGTACTGTTGGACACACACAGGTCGACCCATTTTGCGTTCAGACCGGCGGCAAAGCGCCAACGTTTGTTTTTTACGTTTTCCTTGCCGATGCGCTTTAAACCCATAGAGCCGTGCCAGGTCTGAATGTAGAACTGGTTTTTCTTTTTGGCGGGAATGGGATTCCAGGTAAAGCCGAAGGCATTGTCCACCCAGACCTTGGAGGTTACCAGCTCCCGGAAAAAGTCGCGTTTGCCGTGCACCACCCGCCGCACGCCCTCCGGAAAACCGCTGCCGGTCAGCTGGTTGGGCTTGACCACCCAAACGATTTCCACGGGAAGCTGCTGGCGCATAATCTCCTCGCAGATGTATTTAGGGTTGCACATATAGGTGTGGTTAAAGGTCAGAAAAATGATCTTGTTATCCTGCACCTTGCTGGTCCAGGAAAGCAAAAGTCTGGCAGGAATGGCAAAGGTCCAGACAATAAGCTTGCGCAGCTTGCGGAGAAGCTTATTAATGAATTTATCAGGTGTTCCGGACATACTCATTTCTCTCTCCTTAAGCTGCGCAGGCGCAATTCTTTATTTCATAAATTCGTCGTAGGCATCCAAAACTTCGTTGGTGGGACCGAACTGTACCACCTCGCCGTCGTGGATCCACAGAACTTTGTCGCAAAGGTCGGCGATGGTTTTGCGGTCGTGGGATACGATGACAACGGTCCGATCTTCGTCAGAGATCAGCTCTTTCATTTTCTTGTAGCTCTTCTTTTTGAAGTGGGCATCACCGACGCTGAGGACTTCGTCGATCAAAATGATCTGCGTCTCCAAAATGGCGGTGATGGAGAAGGCCAGCTTGGAATGCATACCGCTGGAATAAGTCCGGACGGGGGCGTCGATAAAGTCGCCCAGCTCGGAAAATTCGATGATCTGCTCCATCTTCTCCTTGATCTGCTCTTTGGTAAAGCCCAGCAGCATGGCAGAAAGGACGATGTTATCCCGACCGGACAGCTCCGTCTTGAAGCCAATGCCAATGGCCAGCAGGGAGATGGAATTACCGTGCAGATCCACAGTGCCGCCGTTGGGGGCGAAGATGCCGGCAATGGCGCGAAGCATGGTGGACTTGCCGCTGCCGTTTTTGCCCACAATGCCCAGGATCTCACCCTTTTTCACCTTGAAGCTGACGTTCTTTACAGCCTCGCAGATCTGCTTCTTGTTTTTCTTGCCGCGCAGCAGATTCCGTTTAATTGAGTAGGATTTTAGACTCTTGTAGTTAACGCAAAGGTTTTCTACTTCAATCGCATATTCACTCATAGTATTATACCGCTTTCAAGTAACTGTTTTCTTCTTTGTAAACCAGGGCAATGCCGCATACAGAGAGAATGACACTGATGCCAAACCAGATGCCTAAGAACTTCAGGTTTGGTGTGGAAGAGTAGATCAGACAGTCGCGCATTGCGCTGATCAGGGATGCCAGGGGGTTGAAATTGTTCAGGTATACGCCGTAAGGCTTAATGCGCCCTTCCACGCTGTAGAAAATGCCGGTCAGATAGAACAGAAAACGCAGGGCAATGTTGATCACATTGGACAGGTCTTCCACGTATACGCCGAAATGCATCACAAAGCAGCTGCAGCCAAAGGTAAACAGCATCAGGGTCAGGATGATGGGCAGGAAGAAGAGGACATTCCACGAAACCGGTACTTTGAAGAAGAGCATCATCAGCACTACGATGCAGAAGGAGATCATCATTTTAAAGGCATCTGCCCAAAGCTGCGTCAGCACCAGAATATACTTGGGGAAGTATACACGGGATACAACAGACTTGTTCCGCTTGACGATCTTGACGCTGCTCTTTAACGTGCCGTTAAAGAAATTCCACATAGAAAGACCGATGAAAATGAACACCGGGAAATGGGCTAAGTCGTTTTGAAATACAACAGTAAAAATGAATGTGTAGATCAACATAAAGCACAGCGGATCCAGGATCCACCAGATCCAGTTTAAGTAGGAACCGGCGACCTCGGTCTTCAGCTGAGATCTTGCAGAGACCACAGAGAAGGAGAAGTATTTACGAATGTCAGCAAAAAAACGTTTGATCATAAAAACATTCCTTTTTCAGCAGGAGGGTGTAACAGAAAAATCTACAGAAAGCTCCATAATAATAGCTTTATGCTATTATACCATATTTTTTGCAAGTGTCAATCTATTTGGGTAACTGTCATACCCTCTCCCGGGGAGAGGGTGGCAGCCGATAGGCTGACGGGTGTGGAACGGCGTGCAGTTAAATGCAGCGGAAGTCTGAAAGCCGTACTGGATGTAAGATTACTGCCCGTATTCCACATCCGCCCTCACTGTGTTCGGGCACCTTCTCCTCGGGAGAAGGGTTTTACGGACACCGCAGGAGCGGTGCCCATACAAATACAAATAGAAAAGCGAGGGTGTTTCCCTCGCTTTTTGTTACCCAATATGCTTTAGTGTCATCTTCACCCGATCGGTGATTTTGACAGTACCGATGCCGAAAATGTCGGTGTGCAGGGTGTTGTTCAGCGGCTTTGTCCAATATTCCGGGATGATCTTGCTGCCGAAAGCCATACCGAGGATCGAGCCGACGGTGGCAGCGTTGCAATCGGTGTCAAATGCGGTTTCCACTGCCATACAGATGGATTTTTGGTAATCGCCGCCACCGTAGAGCAGAGCCGCGGCTACGATCATGGCGTTGGGGATGGTGTGGCACCAGCCGTGGGAGGTGTGCTCATCGTACTTTTCGTGGATGGCGGCGAAGCAATCGGCCTGAGAAACGCCGGCTTCAAAGCCGGTCAGCACGGACATTACCTCGGCGTAAAGTCTGCAGGTGTGGGGAATCTCCCCAAGGCCGGCAAGGAGAATATCCTTGATGATCTTGGTCTGGGAGGCAACCGCCAGCATCGCGGCGGCGAACATCTCGCCGTAGATGCCGTTCTTGACGTGGGAAATGCAGGCATCTTTCCAAGCCATTTCCGCCGCCAGTCCCGGCTTGCCGGGGTTGATGTAGCCGAAGTAATCGCCGCGGATCTGCGCGCCGATCCACTCCCGATAGGCGTTTTGATAGACAGCAGAATGGGGCGGGCGGAAGCCGTTTACAAAATTGCAGTAGGCAACCCGTTCTGCGGTGCAATAAGAATCCTTAGGCAGGGCACGCAGCCACGTATTTGCCACATCCTCGGGGGTAAAATCCCGTCCGTATTTTTCAATGATTTCCTGATACAGCACCATATAGTTGGTGTCGTCATCAGGGGGCATTCCGGTCAGCTCATCGGCGTAGCAGTCGATATCGAAGGGAAATTTGTAATTTTTCAGGGTTTCCTCGGTAACATCGCTGTGCAGAATGTAGCGGTGCAGGGGGTAGTTGCCGGTTTCCTGCAGAAACGGGATCAGCTCATCGGAATGGATGCCCTCGATGGGCTTGCCCAGCATACAGCCGCAGATACGACCCAGCCAGGCGCCCAGAATTCTGTCTTCCATATCGGCGGGCGGGGTTTGGGCATAGGTGTGGGGCCTTCGCAGAGCCTGAATGGAATCCAGATCGGAGGGCTCGTTATAGGGATAGTCCTTGCGCATTTTTGCGTCCAAAACAACCTGATAAAGGGCATCACCCAACGCCTTTTTATGGGCATCGTTGGGCAGATAATAGACGGCGGTGAATACGTCTTTATAAGCCTGCATATCCAGACCCTCGTCAATGCACTGCTGATACTCCGTCAGCAGATTAACGGGGTAAAATTCGTATTCGTGAAGTGTTTCATAGTTGGGCGTGGGCATAGAAATCCCTCCTTTTTCTACATTTTACTTCCATACTTGCTATTGCGCAAGTGTTTTGTTATAATCATTATATCGGTTTACTCTCGACGACAAGGAGGAAACTATGGAAAAGAAGAGATTGCATTATATCGACGGCTATAAGGGACTTTTGTGCCTGATGATCATGGTCGGACATTTCTGGAACATCTACCGGATGACCTCCGGGGTGTCGCCGCTGGATCACAGCGCGCTGGATGCCTTCAACGATTGGGGCAGCAAATGGTTTCTGATTGCGACCATGTGGCTGTACGCCTTTATGACCATCAGCGGCTATCTGCTGTCACTGGGCAAGGTAAAGAGCACGCCGGATCTTCTGACCAAGTCGGTCTCCCGCTTCCTGCGGCTGTTTATCCCCATTTTGGGCGCGTGTTTGATTATTTTCGGCATTTCCAGGCTGGTGGGTTTTTATGCCAAGGACACCGCGGAGTTTTTCAAGAACACCTGGTTCCAGAAGTATTATAAAAAGGCTTTTGCCTTTTCTGACGTGTTTACCCAGTCCTGGCGGGCAATGTTCGAGGGTGCCTGCAGCTTCAATTCGCCGTTTTGGGTGATCAAGGATATGCTGCTGTCGTCGGTGCTGATCTATGTGTGCAAGCTGGTGGATCACACCTATCAGAAAAAGACCCATATCCTGCCGCTGCTGCTGACGCTGTGCTTCCTGCTGCTGGACAATCAGGTGGCAACCGCCTGCTTCGCCGGCTTCCTCATCGGCTATTACGACGAGGAGCTGCGGGTGCTGACGGATAAATTCTGGCGGTTTTTGGCGGTGGCCGTGGTGGTGTACTTTTCCTTTACCTGGCTGACGAAAGCCAAGGTCTGCCCGGCGGTGATCGACAAGATCACCGGCTACACGCTGATCCACTGCTTCCTGCTGATCACGCTGAACCGGTTCTCGATTTTGCAGAAGATTTTCTCTTTCAAGCCCTTCTTGTGGGTGGGCAAGATCAGCTTTGGCATTTATGCCTTCCATTGGCCGGTGATCTGCTCGGTGGGCAGCTGGCTGCTGATTTACGGCATCCGGCAGAAATGGCATCCTGCTTTGATTCTGGGAACGTCGTTTTTGGCATCGCTGGGAGCAACGGTGGTGCTGGCCATCGGCTATTATTTCTCGGTGGAAAAATTCGGCGATTTCACGGTTAAGCAGGTGCGCAAGCTGGGCGGTCTGATGACAAAAGAGGACCAATAAATCCCAATATGTCATTCCGACCAAGCATAGCGCGCGGAGGAATCCTCGCAGTGCGCAGATCCTTCGTCTACGGGCGTGCCGCCCTGCGCTCAGGATGACAACTGTGATAAATAAAACAGCGCAGTGAATTTCACTGCGCTGTTTTATTATGCAAGTAGCTTTCTGATCCCCACCAGCACCAGCATGTGCGCCGGGTAGAACAGATAAAATGCGTATTTCAGAACGGGGTGTCTGATAAAGCCCCGCTTGCCGTTGTACAAATTGATGGGAATGAACGCCGCCACGGCGTAAAGACCGCCGCCAAACAGGGGATAGCCGGCGATGGCCTGAACGATGGGATAGCCGCGCAGCGCATACAGCAGTACGATGACCACCATACCCGCGGCGCCGTAGTCCGCTTTCAGGACGATGGAAACGCCAAGGGCGGTCAGGATCAGTCCGGCCTTCAGGAAGTTGATCTTTATGTTGATAAGGAAATAGATGCACAGCGCACCCAGGAACAGCGTGAAGAATACGTTTTGATTGGAAGACCAGAGGAACTTGCCGCTGACCATCAGGTTAAAGGGGATCTCCGAGATGAATGCGAATACCAACAGCCGCATCAGATACCGAATGGGCTTTTTGGTGTAGCGCAGACCTTCGCCGATGAGGAAGCAGTAGATGGGAAAAGCCAGCCGACCGATCTTGCGCAGAATAAAGTACAAGGTAACGGTTTCTCCCAACGCGGTAAACAGCGGCTCGCGGAATGCGGGGAAACTGTAAAACACATAGCCGGTGTGATCGATAAACATAGTGATCACGGCGATCAGCTTCAGCACGCTGCCGCTGAGGACGCGGCACCGACCCAGACGGGTTTCTTGCATAAAATTCACCTCGTGTTTTAATAACCTAAAAACATCATAACACGGAAGCCGGAAAAAGTAAAATAAAAGAAAACAGCGCAGTGGAATTCCACTGCGCTGGTAGTTTTTATTTGGCGGCGGGGAGGGCGTCCTTAGCAAACAGAAGCTTCTGAATGGGCTTTTTCAGCACCGCACCCAGCTTGCGAAGCAGGAAGGATACAAGCATAATTGCTCCTGCGGCGGTGAAGGAGATCACAAGATAGACTGCAAAACGTCTGTTGTTGGAAAGGGTGGGGAAGAGGTTTTGCATATGGATCGCCCAGCAATGGTGGGAAAGATACAGAGCTAGACTGAATTTTCCCAGGAAGGAGAATATGCCGAACTG
The DNA here is from genome assembly GCA_045580125.1 of Faecousia sp. GTDB lineage: Bacteria > Bacillota > Clostridia > Oscillospirales > Oscillospiraceae > Faecousia. The sequence goes on from JAZNNE010000086.1 coordinate 6,369, forward strand.
ATACCAATTGGCATCAATGCTCTGCCGGCTGAAGGACAGCAGGATCGCTGCGGCGAAGAGGGCGATATAGAAATAATCCAGCCGGGATGCAGTGCTGTTGCGCATATACAGGAATACGACGGCATAACAGCCCCATTCTGCCAGGGAAAGCAAGATCCGGCTGAAAGTGGAAAAATCTATCTTTTTCAGCCGCTGTGCCAGCGGATACAGACTGGCTCCAATGCTAAGCTCTGCCATCGCACGGATATTTCCCTTGTAGGTAAATTCCTTCCAGATCGCAGAGGGATCTCTGGGATGGGTCTTGTTGATGCACAGGTAACCAAGAAACAATAATCCTACCAAAGGCAGCACCACATTGGCCATCATTTGCGGATATTTTCGCAGCAACGGGAACAAGATGAACATACACAGCAGCATCGACGACAGATACCAGGTCTGCGCGTTGATGGTAACCATTCCCACGCCGGTCATTTTTAAGAGAAACAGATTATGGAAGGACATTGTCCACAGCTCCCAAAAGCCTCTGCCTTTGAAAAGCAGATCAAGGATGAAGCCCATTACAAAGGCGACGGCCACTTCCGGATATAAGCCCTTGAACTTACGCCATATAAATTTCCCCGTTTCGATTCCCAGCGGCTGTGTGCGGTCAGGCAGGCGGCTGATGCTGGCCATCAGCAGGTAGCCGGAAACGATGAAGAAGAACTCCACCGCAAGAGAACCGCCGGTATATAAGGGGTTTTCGATATCTATCACGTTCTTTGCGCCGTGGTGAATAACGATCACGACAGCAAAAAAGAACTTCAAAAAGTCGATCTTGCCGTTTTTTGTATATTTGCCCATATGCCTTTCCCCCTGCAGAGCGTTTATGTAACAAACTGTTACATAATGAATGTAACACAATGTTACAATAAATGCAAGGGGTGATTGGATGATCGGGCTGAAAAATATTCGAAAAAAGCGGAATTTGAATCAGCAGAAGGTGGCTATGGACTTGAATATTTCCCGCGAGGCTCTTTCGTATTACGAAAACGGCAAGCGAGAGCCGTCCCTGGCACTGCTGGTGGAGATGTCCAAGTATTTTAATGTTTCCATCAACTATCTGATCACCGGTGAAGAATTTCAAAAAAGATGAACCTGCTCTATGGAGAAAAGAGCAGGTTCGTTTTGTATTTGTAGGGGCGGATGCCCACATCCGCCCGCGGGCGACCGCAAGGGTCGCCCCTGCTGCGGATATGAAGTGCGAAGATTCCTCGCTTCACTCGGAATGACATCGGTTTCGGTTTATTTTGCACCCTTTCTCTTGATAAGAAGAATGACGGTGAAGATACCGGAGGCGGCGAGGATGCCGGCTGCGAAGGCGATGGCATAGCCAAGCCAGTCGCGGTGAGGGCTTTCCTTTTCTACTTCGGTTTTTGTGTCGGTGTTGGTTTCCGGCGCGGTGCTGCCGCTGCAAAGGGCGCAGCTGTCGCCGTTGACGGTTGCGCTGTCGTGGCGAACGTCTGAAATGGAGGAGAAGGCATTGACAGTCTTGCTCAGAGTGAAGACCCGGTCGTAGGTGCAGGTCGCGCCGGTCTGGTTATTGCCAAACTGACCGCCGAATTGACCGCCAAACTGGTTGGGATCAAAATCTTCCTGTGGCGGCTGCATATCGCCGGGGAAGTTGCCGTCGGGCATCTGACCCATCTGACTGCCCTGGCCGCTGGGGAAGCGATTACCGCCACCGAAGTCGCCGCCGAAGCCACCTACGGAATTGCCGGAATAGCACTGTTGCGTCGCGTCGTCAAAGCCGGTAACGCTGGAAGCATGATACAAACCGCTGGCCTCTGTACCGGTTACATTGCCGCCAACGTAAATGTGATAATCCTGACCCACCTTAAGACCGGCGCAGGAGAGGATCGCGCCGCTGTAGGTCTTGCCGTTGCCGCCCAAAACCTCGTCCTTGTCCGGGTCGTAGGCGAAAACGACGTTGCCGTTGGTATCGGTGATGATAATTGCCTCATCGGCACTTTGCGTGCCGGAAAAACGCAGATTCAGTACCGGCTGTGCATCTTCGGCATCGTCGGATTCTGCCCAGTCCATCGTGCCGCCCAGCGCCACGACCGTGCCGCCAAGGACATAGGAGCCCTTATCGGAGTCCAAGCCGCAGTCGGCACCGTTGCCGTTGGCAGCGGAAATGACAGTACCGCCACGGATCACCAGATAACCGTTGGAATCAATGCCGTCGCCCTCTGCGCCCAGACCGGCGCAGATATGCAGGCTGCCGCCGTTGACAGCTACCACGGAAACGCCATCTTCGTTGACATTGATGCCGTCGTCCTGAGAATAGATGTTGACATTGCCGCCGTTGATGCTCAGGTGCAGCTCAGTATCCAGACCTTCATAGCCGGAGTGGATATTCAGAACGCCGGTATTTTTACCCTCGCCGCCGATATTCATAGACATATAGGAATAGAAAGCGCCGTCGGTCTTATACTGCTTCTTCTGGGCGGGATATTGGTCGGTGGAGTCTTCATCCTTGTACTTGGTGCGCAGGATGCGGAACACATTTTCACCGGAAACGGTGTTGGTTGTACCTTCAGCCACAATCACATTGGCACCGGCATCGGCGGTATCCACATTATAGCTGTAGCTTTCCCGATCCTCCCAGGTGTTGTCGCATTCATAGACGTTTTTGAACATTACGCCGGGGGCAACGGTGCAGGTTACGGTTACACCGTTGAGGATCAGGGTTACCTTCTGAGTCGGATCGTCAAAGGCGTCTTCGCCCAGATCTACAAGGATCTGACCGTGCCATACACCCTCCAGCTTGTAGGTGCCGGCTTTGGTGATGTGCAGGACGGCGTTGCTGTAGGCTTCTTCTTCGCTGTGCATCATCTGGCTGGGGAAGCCGGTGCGCAGGGAAGGCAGGGTGGAGAAAATATAGTCTTCATAGCCCTGTGCTTCGTACATATAGACCCATTCGGTCTCGCCGTCGTAGTTTACCTGCTTGAATTTGCTTTCGTCCAGCAGGGGATAGTAGATAATGTCGTGAGCGATATAGACGCTGTCTTCGCCGGTGGGAGCTGTGCCGGTGTAGTATTCTGCAGGAGAATTTTTCACCTCGCCGTGATCGGTACCGGGATCGGCGTGCCAGGTGTAGTCGTACTCCGGAACAGCCACGCCGTCCAAAGTTGCCCCGTGGTCACCGCCAATGGAGGTTTCGTTGGAGGACAGAACCAGTGTGTGGACATTTTCTTCCGCTTCGGCGGCGGATACCATAGGGATGCCTGCCAGAAGACAGAAAATCAAAAAGATGGAAAGAATGCGGGAAAGCGTATTCATAATGATCGCCCCTTTTGTTAGGATGGGTTTATTGTACGCGAAAAGAAAAGGAAAGATATAAATAAAATGTAAAAAATATGATAAATTTTATAAAACGGCGCAGGAGCATTCTCCGCGCCGTTGCTGGCGATGGGCGCGCCTTGACGGGTAAAAGCGTTTGTGATAAATTACATATATAATTTCCCGAATACAACGGAGATGATGAAATGCTTCAAAAGATAAAATCGCGGTTGCGGAAAATCTTTATCAGGGTAAACGTTCTGGAAACCGTGGTGATCGATGGGGTGACCCATAAGATTATAGACAAAACAAGTGTTTTGCCCAATATAAAAGACACCAGAAGCCTGCGTTTGAAAAAGGACGGGCGGATATATAACTATTCTGCAATCTACTTAAACCCGAAATACCATTTGCAGCCCTATCTTCGCATTCCGCAACAGATCATTTCCGCCTGGAGCAGCAGTTATTGCCTGGATACGGCGCTGGTTCTTGGATGTGCAGGCTGCAGTATTCCCCGGTTTATCGGCTTAGAATACCCTGCGAGCAAAACGGTCGGCGTGGAACTGTCGAAGGAACTCATTGCGGTCGCAAAGAAATTCTTTCTGCTTGACCAGATCAAGGAGCAATTTGAACTGGTGCAGGGTGATGCGATTGAGTATGTTAAGAATTATAGTCTTGACCGCAAGCAGAACGTGATATTTGTGGATATTTTCAGCGAAAACAAAATCGCTGAGGAGGAGCTGAGCGAGGAGTTTTTGCGTTCGGCCTACAATATTATGGACGATAACGGCATTCTGATTATGAATATTTTGGGCGAGGATATGGCTGCGGTCAAAACGTTGCTGCGCGAAATGAGGCTTCCGTTCCGCCATTGTTTCGCATTTGAGAAAGCAAAGGCGCAATGCCTGGTTTTGACAAAAACTGCGGATGCCCAAAAAGAGGAAGCGTTTTTCAGCAAATTGGAAGCTGTCGCCGATCTTATGCGGTGGAATTGAGCCGGCAAATATTGACAGATATATGTGCTTGTGATATATTTCGATAAAATCATCGGTAAGGAGGATACATAATGAATCCCAATCGGAGACTGACGCACCTGGAAGGAATGCGTGCATTAATGGCATTAAACGTTATTCTGTGCCATTTTGTGTGCGTGTATTATCCGCAGATGTATTTTACCGGGGAGCAATATTCGGGCGCATTGACAATATTTGCCACAACTCCGCTATCGGCATTGGTGAACGGCGATATTGCTGTTGTTTTCTTTTTTGCGCTGACGGGTTTTTTAGTGGGCAGAAGTGTGTTTTTGAAGGGTGATGGTTTCCGGGTGCTGCCCGGCAAGACTATCAACCGATACTTGCGCCTGCTGCCGACGGTTGCGATTGCCACACTTTTTGCATTTCTCGCGATGAAGCTGGGACTGATGAATCATCTGAAAATTGCAAATGAGAATGCCAACACAGAATTTCTGTCCGGATATTGCAATTTTGATCCCACCATTGGCAGTCTGCTTCTGGATATGTTTGTTGCCCCGTTTGTACGCAGCAGCAAATATATTGGTCCTTTCTGGACGATTAAGTATGAATTTTTAGGATACATCCTTGTTCTGGCGGTTGCTGTTTTGCTGCGCAAGTCCAAATGGAGAAGGCTTGCTTATTTGCTGATCACAGCCTTGCTGGGCATTACTTGGGGCGATTCTTGTTTTTGCATCTTTATTTTCGGTCTGATCGTGGCGGATCTGGAATTTAACGAAAACCCCACTGTTTGCGGGAAACTGTATAGCAAGCTGCTGACAAACAAAATCTTTATCACAATTTGCTTCTTTGCAGCGACCTATTTTGCCTGCTGTCCCATATACGGAAACTCGCCGCTGTATGCGTTTTTACTGCGGATACCTATGCTGGGTACAACACTGCTGCGCGGCTTCGGCATGGCTCTGTTTATCTGGGTTAGTCTGAAATCGCGGTTCGTTCAAAAAATTCTTTCCTGGAAACCCCTGGTGTTTCTGGGTGAAATGTCCTTTGAGACCTACGCCATTCATTGGCCGCTTATGCTGATATGCGAGGCGGGGCTGTTTCTGGTGTTGGAGAAGCACCTGTCGTATGATGCAGCAGCTTTGCTGGCGTTTGCAGTAACGCTGGTTGCGATTTATGGTTGCTCTTATCCGTTCAGTCTGCTTACCAAGAAGATTGGTAAAGGTACTACCCTTTTGCAAAACAAGTGTTTTTCAAAGCGTAAGGATGGCAACAATGTAAACTGCAGATAAAATGCATATATTAAACCCCTTGCCTTTATGGCAAGGGGTTATTGCGTTGAGCGCAGATGCGCATGTCTTGAGAAGTTCATTTTATTTGCAGTATAAATCTTCCCCTTTTACAAATAATAGCATCGTAATTTGTAAAATTGTTGTAGGGACACCGCGGAAGCGGTGTCCCTACAATTGCAAATCAACAATTATGTATGTAGAGATTGACGGCCATAACAGCCTGTTGCGTGATTCAGGAAGATGCCCTTACTTTAATATCCAGGATGAAAAAACGGTTGTGTTTTTTGGATGTGTTAATGAGGGAAAAGCCTTGTAAATATTACATAATATAGACCTTTAATTATTTTTTGTATAGAAGGTTTGAAATTTTTATTTTGTCAAATAGCCTTGCAATCAAGCAAAGGATGGTGGCAAAAACGACAGCTAACAATGGAGTAAAAGCAAAATTATAAATATATATATTTTGCGCAAAAATGTTTTCCAAGTGTAACAAAGACAATGCTTTTGGGAAATAGAAAGACAGACCGGTCGACAAGACAGCAACCGATAGAGTATATATTTGAAGGCTGTACTTTCCTAAAATAGATAATCCGCGAAAAAGATAGGCTTTTTGCCAATATACTGCAATTAGTTGGTAAATCATTCTCAAAATCGTTAATACAAAAAATGATCCCACAAAGCCGATGAGCAAGCGAAAGGCATGAATCGGTATCATATCAACGAAAGAACAGCTTCTATCAAAAAACAGACCGGTTGTATAGATATAGTGCTTTTTTTCAAAAAAGCATATTAAAATGGGAAATGCTGGAAGGGATAGATACTTTAATTTGTTAGCGATGGGCATAAGCTTTTCTTTGAATTTTGCGAAATAAAACCCAACAATAAAATACGGATACATAAACAAGATCATATCTGCATTGGGAAGTAAAGAAATAATGGGAACAAAAGCGATTAGAACAAGTATTTGTACCAATATATTGTTATGTACTTTTCCTGCAACGGCCATAGCCAATGATGCAGCTAAAATGCTCCACAAAAACCATAAGGAAGTAATGCTGTTTAGCCAGCTTCCGTCAAATATATTATCAAGAATGCCGGGCGTGTCATCTATCAACAACGTGGTGATGATACAGTTTAATAATGTGCAAAAGACAATGGGCTGGATCAATGCCTGCGTTTTATAAACAAGTAATTCTTTAAAGCCACGTTTGATAAATGAATAGAAGAATAAGTATCCGCTAATTAACATAAATAAGGGCATATGGAATGAATATATGGCTTTAAATACAATGTTTTCAAAGAAATCAATATCGCTATAGGCAACGCAGTACTGAATGCAGTGTCCCCAAAGCATTAAGAAAATTGCCAATCCTTTTGCAATATCAAGGAAATGATTGCGTCTCAATTCTGCCATAGACTTTATTGTACCCTCCATTTTTATCAATAGAAAAATACCACTTGCAAATAAATAATTTTTGTCATTATAGCACAGCCATTTGAAAAAGTAAATCTTGCGGTATAATCTCCTGCCTTTTACAAATAATAGCATCGTAATTTGTAAAATTATTGTAGGGGCGAAAAGGCTTCTCCTTGAGGAGAAGCTGTCACCGCAGGTGACTGATGAGGTGTAAAATAAACAGCGAAAACACCTCATCCGACCTCGCTGACGCTCGACCACCTGAAGGTGAATTGCCCCAAGGGGGCAAGAGAAGCCACCCTGGGGTGTCCCCTCAAGGGGAAGGCATTAAGAAATGTAAAAGGAGAAAGATATATGAAAGCAACAGGCATTGTCAGAAGAGTGGACGATTTGGGGAGAATTGTGATTCCAAAAGAAATCAGAAGAACATTAAGAATCCGGGAGGGAGATCCTCTGGAGATCTACACGGAGAAGGATGGGGGCGTGATCTTCCGCAAGTATTCGCCTATGGGAGATCTGCAGGATTTTGCCGCACAGATGTGCGAGGCCATCGGCTCCAACACCGGGCGGATCGCGGCGGTGTCCGATCGGGATGCCATTATCGCCCTGTCCGGCGCACCCAAGCGGGAGCTTTTGGACAAGCCCAATTCCCGGGAGCTGGGCAAGCTGATGGAGCAGCGGCGCAATTATCGCTACGAAAGCGGCAGCCCTGCCATCCCCGCCGCCGAGGGCGCAGATTACCGACTGGGCGTTGCAGCACCGATTTTGTCCCAAGGCGATCTGATGGGCTGCGTGATGCTGCTGCTGAATGAGGGCGATGCCCCCTTGACCGAGCCGGATCAGAAGCTTGCCCAGACTGTGGCGGCATTTTTGGGCAAACAAATGGAAAACTGACGAAAATATCTCTGCCATCGGCAGAGATATTTTTTTGGAAAACCTTGCACTTACAGCGAAAGCGTGATATAATAAATTACACATTCTACAAAAAGGAGTTTTTGCTATGGATATGCTCAAGGCTTATTTCCCCTTCTCTTTTGATACCAAGGACGTTAAGACGATGATCATTAAGATCGTTATTTACGTGGTTTTGACGCTGCTGGTTGCGCTGGTATGCAGAGTCATCGGCTTTATTCCCTTTGTCGGTCCCGTTCTGGGCTGGCTGATCGGTAGTGCTGTTGGCGCATACGCAACGGCTGGTATCGTGTTTACTGTTCTGAATTTCTGCAAGGTAATGAAATAATCGCCAATTACATAGTGCCTGCCTGACGGCAGGCACTTTTTATTTACTTTTTTTGCGATCGGTGTTATACTGGTTGCAGAAAATGACAGGAGGCGACAGTATGAAACGAGGGGACGCACTCTATCAGCAGTATTTGGATATTCTTGCGGAGGAACTGCGACCGGCTATGGGCTGCACAGAACCCATCGCCTTGGCATACGCCGGCGCAAGAGCCCGGCAGGTGCTGGGCGCATTGCCGGAGAAAGTGGAGATCCGCGTCAGCGGCAATATCATTAAGAATGTAAAGAGCGTTATCGTTCCCAATACCGGCGGTCTGCACGGTATCGGTGCGGCGGTCTGTGCCGGCATCGTCGCCGGTGATGCAGACAAGGTGTTGGAGGTCATCAGCTGTGTTTCCGATGCGCAGAAAAAGCAGCTGAAGGAATATATGGAAACAACACCGGTGGATATCAGACCCGCCAACTCCTGCCTGGTGTTTGACATCGATCTTTTCCTGTATAGCGGGGAAGAAAAGGTGCGCCTGCGCATCATCAATCACCACACCAACATTGCCTATCTGGAGAAAAACGGCGAAATTCTGCAGTCGCAGCCCATTCAGGAATCCTCGGAGGATCACCTGACGGACAAGTCCTGCCTGAGTATTGAAAAGATCGTGGAATTTGCAGATTGCGTGGCACCGGAGGATATTCGGGAACTGGTGGGTCGGCAGGTCAAATGCAATATGGCCATTGCCCGGGAAGGCATCGAAAATCGCTGGGGTGCCAATATTGGCAGCGTCCTGCTCTCCCGACAGAGTGCTTTGCTGAGCAAGCGGGCTGCGGCTTATGCGGCAGCCGGCAGCGATGCCCGTATGAGCGGCTGTGAAATGCCGGTGATCATACTCTCCGGCAGCGGAAATCAGGGCATTACCGCCAGTGTGCCGGTGGCAGTTTATGCCGAGGCGCTCGGAAAAACCGAGGAAGAAATGCTGCGGGCGGTTGCGCTGAGCGATCTGGTTACCATCCATCAGAAAACCGGAATTGGACGGCTCAGCGCCTTCTGCGGTGCCATCAGCGCCGGCTGCGGCGCAGGCGCAGGCATTGCCTATCTGCAGGGCGGCGGCTTTGAGGCGGTGGCGCACACGGTTGTCAATGCTATCGCCATTCTCTCCGGTACGATTTGCGACGGCGCCAAGCCCTCCTGCGCAGCGAAGATCGCCGCGGCGGTGGATGCCGGTATTTTGGGCTGGGATATGTATCAGGAAAAGCAGCAGTTTTACGGCGGCGACGGCATTATCACCAAGGGCGTGGACAAGACGGTGAGCAATGTGGGTCGTTTGGCCCGGGAAGGTATGCGCCAGACCGATCAGACTATTCTGGAAATTATGCTGGACGAGGAAGTTTAGGCTGTATTTTGGAATAAATTCCCGGAAGTTTGGATATCCTATCACCGAATCCAAACAACACATGGAGGATATTATGAAAAAGATCACAGCAATTTCTTTGGCACTGATTACGGTGCTGTGCCTGATGGCAGGCTGCACCGGCGGCAATGCAGAGCCCACACAGCCGACCACACCCACCCAGGGAACGACCGGCAATACGGAGCCTTCCACACAGCCGACACAGCCCAATACCGAACAGACGCAGACGGGAACGGCAACCACTACCTCTGCCCAGATCCTTACAAAAATCTGGGAACAATACGGCGAGGGTGAACGCTTTGCCAGCTATGGCGGTGCGGTGGAGAATTCTGTCAGCGATGCCCCCGGCGATCTGGATATGACAGATGCCGAGGAGCTGACCAACAGATATCTGCTCTCTCAGGAGCAGCTGGAGCATGTGGAAAACGGAGCATCTCTGGTGCACCTGATGAACAGCAACATTTTTACCGCAACGGTATTCAAAATGAAGGACGGCGCGGATCTGCGGGCAGCTGCGAAGGCTTTGCGGGACAATATCCAAAAGACCCAGTGGATCTGCGGGCAGCCGGACGAGCTGCTGGTGGCGGAAGCGGATGGACATCTGCTGATGGTTTTTGCAGCCAAGGAGGCAATGGACACCTTCCGGCAGAACCTGAAGAAGGCATACGCAAATGCCACCGTGATTTATGATGAGGCAGTAACCGCCTGACAGCAAGTATATTATCAGGAGGGCAATGCTCTCCTGATATTTTATTTTCGACGAAAGAGGAAACAATATGCTTTTTTCCAGCATTCCCTTTTTATATTATTTCCTGCCGGCGGTAGTGGCGATCTACTTTCTGGTACCAAAGAAGGCAAAAAATGCATTTTTGCTGCTGTGCAGTCTGGCATTTTACGCCTGGGGAGAGCCGCGATACGTATTTCTGATGGCGGCTGCCATCGTCTTGTTCTATGCCTTCGGTATTGCTGTCGAACGCAGCATAAAATGCAAAAAGCTTTGGCTTGGTGCAGCGGTGCTGACCGGTGTTGCTATGCTGGCAGTATTCAAATACGCAGATTTTGCGCTGGATAATTGGAATCGGCTGACCGGTATGAGCATTCCGCTGCTGAAATTTGCGTTGCCTATCGGCATCAGTTTTTACACCTTCCAATGCGTCAGCTATGTGATTGATGTCTATCGCGGCGACACAAAAGCCCAGCGCAATCTGATCCGTTTCGGCACATACGTTTCGCTGTTTCCACAGCTGATCGCCGGTCCGATCGTGCGGTATGTGGATGTGGAAAAAGAACTGGCGGAACGGAAAACCGGCCTTGAAGATTTTTCAGACGGACTGTTTCTGTTTTTGGTGGGACTGGGAAAGAAGGTGCTGATCGCCAATGCCTTTGGGCAGCTGACGGAGACCTTCCGGAGCTCCCAGGATCTTTCTGTGCTGTTTTTCTGGCTGTATGCCGTGGCGTTTGCGCTGCATATTTATTTCGATTTTTCCGGCTACAGCGATATGGCCATCGGTCTGGGCAGGATCTTCGGCTTCCGTTTCCCCAGAAATTTCGACTATCCCTATACTTCCCGCAGCGTCGCCGAATTCTGGCGCCGCTGGCATATATCCTTGGGAAGCTGGTTCCGGGATTATGTGTATATCCCCCTGGGCGGCAACCGCGTGGGCAAAGGGCGCTGGCTGGTCAATATTCTGGCGGTGTGGATGCTGACGGGCTTGTGGCACGGCGCGGCTTGGAATTTCGTGGTATGGGGACTGCTGTTTGCGGCGATGCTTTTGATCGAAAAGTGGGTGCCGTTTTTGCAGAAAATGCCTAACTTTTTGCGCAGGAGCTATGTGCTGCTGGTGGTAACGGTCAGTTTTGTGATCTTCAACGCCAATACGTTGACCCAGGCAGGCGCGGATCTGGCGGGGATGTTTGGCTTTGCCGGCGTGCCGCTGATATCCGCCGAGGCGCTGTATTGCCTGCGCAGCTACGGCGTGCTGTTTATTGCGGCAATCGTGGGCGCGACACCGCTGGTGCGCAATGCTGCCTGCCGGATCGGAAAGGCGTCTGCAGCGGCTGTTTTGCGCCCGCTTGTGGCGGCGGCGCTGCTGCTGATCTGCACCGCATTTTTGGTGGACGGCTCGTTTAATCCGTTTCTCTATTTTCGTTTTTAGGAGTTGCTATGAAGAAAACTGCAAAACAAGGGATCGGTATGCTTTTGGTGGCGGCTCTTTGGTTGGGCTTGACGGCGACAGCCTGGCTGCGACCGAATACGGAATTCTCTATGACGGAGCGGCGGGAGCTGGCAAAGCTGCCGGAAATATCCTGGGAGAAATTTCTGGACGGCTCCTTTATGCCGGATTTTGAAAGCTATACACTGGATCAGTTTCCTCTGCGCAACGCCTTTCGAAGCCTCAAGGCGCAGGTGCAGTATAGGCTGCTAAACCAACTGGACAACAACGGCATCTATATTGCCCAGGGCAGCGCGGCGGCGCTGGACTATCCGCTGGATGAGGCATCTGTTGACTATGCGCTGAAGGCATTCCAGAAAATAAACGACCAATATTTGGGCGAAAGCAAGGTCTACGCAGCTGTGGTGCCGGATAAGGGCTATTATCTGACGCAGGCGGCGGGTTATCCGGCGATGGACTACGAAAAGCTGTTTCAAAAAGTGGAGCAGGGGATGCCTTACGCAGATTATGTAAACCTGGAAGATCTGCTGACTGCGTCGGATTATTACAGCACCGACACCCACTGGCGGCAGGAATGTTTGCTGCCGGTGGCGGATCGGCTATGCGAAGCGATGGATGCGCCCAAACCGGAGGGGTTGACTGCCGTGAAGCAGGAGCAGCCCTTCTACGGCGTTTACTACGGACAGGCGGCGTTGCCGATGACGGCGGATACCCTCTATACTATGGAGGGCGGCTGGTTGGATGGATGCACCGTTTTCAACTATGAAAACGGCAAGCCTACCGGCATTTATGACTGGGAAAAGCTGACGGGAGATGACCTGTATGAGGTGTTTTTGTCCGGGTCGGTATCGCTGCTGCGCATCGACAACCCAAATGCGGAAACGGACCGGGAATTGATCGTGTTCCGGGATTCTTTCGGATCGTCTTTGGCGCCGCTGCTGAGCCGGGGGTACAAGACGGTAACGGTGGTGGATATTCGCTATCTTTCCAGCGCGATGCTCTCCCGATTTATCGATTTTCACGGGCAGGATGTTCTGTTTTTGTACAGCACGCTGGTGCTTAACAGCAGCAATCAAATTCAATAATTTACGCCGCTGGGCACGTAAAATCCGTGCTCAGCGGTTATTTTTGCCCTTTGTTGCACGCAAGTATGCAACAAAGGGAGAATTGTGCGTAATGGTGAAAGGAAGACCTTTCAATACAAAGTGAGCACGAAAGGAGATGCTGATTTGATTATTACGCATAAGTTAAAAATGAATTTGGAGGAAGCGGAGCTGACCCAACGGGTGGAGATGCCTATGGGCGATGTGTCTACACGGCAGCTGGAGCTGCTGCTGTATTCCAGATTAAGTCCCTGGACGATTCCTGAGGGCGTTACGGTGCTGATCCGGTACAAGAAGGCGGACGGAACGATGGGGGAGTATGACACGATGCCCGATGGGACGGCGGCCTGGTCCGTATCGGACAATGCGCTGACGGTTTGCGTTGCGCCTCAGGTCCTGACGGCGGCCGGCAGTGTGCTGCTGTACGCAACCTTGTATCTGGAGGCGCAGGTGCTGCACACCTTTTCGGTGGAGATCGATGTCAGAGTACCGTTTGTCAGCCGAAATGCGCAGAATTTGGCGACTTCTCAGGACTATTACTACGTAACCAATGTGCTGCGCGGACCGGTAATGGCGCAAGCCGGTCAGGTGCTTACGGCGGGCAGCGTGGACGCTGCCGGTCGGGTGACGGAGGTGGCAGTCCGGAATACCCGTGATCTGGTGCGGGAGCAGAGTGAGGCTGTTCTGTATACGTCCCAGAATTTGGGGGATATGCAGAAATTGCAGGCAAGAAACAATATCGGCGCTGCAAGTCAGGCTGAAACGAATTTCTTGTTTGCGAAATTTACGCAGATAGGAATCGCCATGACGGATGACAGAACGGGAGAACTGTACAGTCTGTATGTCAGAAACGGCAAGCTGATACTGGAAAAGGAGGCATAAGCGGTATGGCAGTAACATTTTTGACCAACGAGGATGAGGCACGGATCCTCGAGAAGATCGACACCGCGGAAAAGGTGTATACACACATTGCCACCATTACTGTGGCGGCGGATGAAAACGGAAATCTGCCGCAGCATGTGACCTTTGAGACCGACAGCAGCGGAAATGCCTTTGCGCTGACGGACTTTATTATCAAAGCGCACGCTGGTTTCGTGGACGGCAGCCAATCCACGCTGTATATGAACGTCAACGGCGACGGTGTGATCGTCAACGGTGCGGTGGGTTCGATCACTACAGCTTGCCGCAGCTTTAATATTTATTTTCGGCAGGAAAATGGCGGGTTTAAGCGTGTGGAATATACCTCCAGCATCGCGGTTAACGCCGTCTTCAATGCACAGCAGGCGATCGAACAGTCCCGCCTGATCCCGCCTATGGCTGCGGTGGCAGACGCGCCGATCACAAAAATCGACCTCTTTACAAGTACCGGCACCACCAAGGCTTGGGTCGAAGGCAGTACTTTCGAGCTGTGGGGCGTCCGCGAATAATGAATTGCAACTGAAAATCAAGTCCGGCGCGTATTACGCGCCGGACCTTTTTGTTTAGGGTTGATTTTGTATGCGTTATGCGGTATAATATTATAGATTTTATGCGCATTTTTGGGAGAAAACCCCCGATTTCTGCAGACAGGAGGACGCTATGCTGGTCAGTATTATTACGGTTTGCTACAACAGCGCGGATACCGTTGCCAAGGCGATTGAATCTGTGCTCAGTCAGACCTACCCCCATATTGAATACACCATCGTAGACGGTCTTTCCAAGGATAACACTGTGGAAATCGCCAAGGGCTACGAGGAAGCGTTCCGCCAGAAGGGCTACACCTACCGCATCATCAGCGAGAAGGACAACGGCATCTACGATGCGATGAATAAGGGCATCCGTATGGCAAGCGGCGAGCTGATCGGTATGATCAATTCCGACGACTGGTACGAGCCCATTGCCGTGGAAACGGCAGTAAAAGCCTATCAGGAAGAACACTGCGACGTGTTCTACGGCGATATCAATCTGATTCGCTCCAACGGGCAGATCATTGTGAAAAGATCCCGTCTGGACCGGTTTCCCTCCACGCGGCATTGGAATCATCCCACCACTTTTATTACGAAAAAAGCCTATGACGAGGTGGGGCTTTACCGCAACGAAGCCATCTATGACGATTTTGATTTGATCTTGCGTATGCGTCGGGCGGGGAAGAAGATCGCCATTCGCAGCGTGGTGCTGGCGAATTTCAAAACCGGCGGCGTCAGCAACGAAAAAACCCTGAAAAAGTGCTTTAAACGGATCCGGATCCGCTATAAAAATTACCGAAACAACGGCTACAGCTTCCTGTATATTTTTGAATGCGTGGCTATGGAATTTGCGAAACTCATCTTGAGCTAACTGTTTTTTTGAGGAGAAATTATGAGCCAACTGACATCACTGTTTTTGTCCCAGTCCTATCAGGACACGTGGGATGATTTTCAGCGCAGCCTGACAAGTGAATATTTCTCCTGCTGGGACTATGTGATCCTGACCGCTTCCAACCAGCATCAGGCGTCTATTTTCCGCGCACAGCTTCAAAAGCGCAGCGCGGCAGGCGTTCTGCCCAGCCGCACCCATTTTGCGGTTGTGCCCGATGAGTGCGGAAAACGGGTCGGCTCCGGCGGTGCAACGCTGGGGGTACTGCGCTATATTGCGCAGCATACCGGTAAAACCGATTTTGCAGGTCTGCGGATCCTGACCATCCACAGCGGCGGCGATTCCAAGCGCGTGCCACAGTATTCTGCGCTGGGCAAGCTGTTTTCGCCTGTGCCTCGTGAGCTGCCGGACGGAAGAACGTCTACATTGTTTGATGAGCTTTTGATCGGTATGTCCTCTGTGCCGTCCCGCATTCGGGAGGGTATGCTGCTGCTGTCCGGCGATGTTTTGCTGTTGTTTAACCCCCTGCAGATCAACTATTCCGGCGTTGGTGCGGCGGCGATCTCGTTCAAAGAGGATGTGGAAACCGGCAAGAATCACGGCGTATTTTTGCGTGGCGAGGACGGCAATGTGCGCAAATTCCTCCACAAGCAATCCAAGGAGGAGCTGCAGCGTCAGGGTGCCGTCAACGAAAATGGCAAGGTGGATATCGACACCGGCGCGGTGATCTTCTCGGCAGATATGCTGGCGGCGCTGTACGGTCTGATTTTGGAAAACGGCGCCTTTTCTGAGGAAAAGTACGCCGCCCTTGTCAATGAAAAGGTGCGGCTGTCGCTTTACGGCGATTTTCTGTATCCGCTGGCGGCAGATTCTACAGAAGAAGCCTTCCAGCTGGAAAAGCCTGAGGGCAGCTTCTGCCCGGAATTGACGCAGGCAAGAACCGCGGTGTGGAACGCACTGCGACCCTTTAGAATGAAGCTTTTGCGGCTTGCGCCGGCGAAATTCATTCATTTCGGCACCACCCGGGAGATCCTGCAGCTGATGTCCGGTGGCATTGACAAGTATGCCCTGCTGGGCTGGAACAAGCAGGTGGGCAGCAGTATTCAAGGCGAAGCAGCAGCCTACGGCAGCGTGCTTTCCCGCGGCGCGACCGTGGGGGAGGGCTGCTATCTGGAGGTCTGCTATGTCCATAGCGGTGCGGTGATCGGCGAACGCACGGTGCTGTCCTATGTGGATATTCACGACGAAATGATCCCCTCGGATATTGTTCTTCACGGCTTGAAGCAGCGCGACGGCAAGTTCGTAGTGCGTATTTACGCAACGAAGGATGATCCCAAGGGTACGCTGGAAAACAGCAGCTTCTTGGGAAAAATGCTGCAATATGCGGATGAACTTTGGGACGGAGATGACCGCACACTGTGGACAGCCAAGCTGTATCCCGTGTGCGACAGCATTGGCGAAGCGGTGGCGGCGGCGCTGAATATTTACGCGATCTGCCACGGTCAGGGCGACATCGATGCCTGGCGGCAGGCGAGCCGCAAATCCCTCTGCTCCGGCTTTAATGATGCGGATCCTGAGGCTTTGATCGCTTGGGACAAGCGGATGCAGGAGCTGGTGCGGATGGACAAGCTGGCAAAGCTGATCCAGGCAAAAGCCCCTGCAAAAGAGGCAAAAGCTGTACTGGATGCCACGTCCTTGACGAAAATTCAGCAGCAATGGCTGGAAAAACGTCTTCAGCAGGCGGACTTTTCCGAGGAAATGCGGCTGCACTACTACATCGGCACCGCCCTTGGCGGCGCAGAGGGCGCAAAGCATCTGCGGGAATTTTTTATGGTGATCCAAAAGACCGTTACGGAAAATTCTCTGGAAAAACTGCGCTATAACGACGCCTGCAAGATCATCAAGGATAAGCACGTGGTCAAGCTGCCGCTGCGGGTCAATTTTGGCGGCGGCTGGAGCGATACACCCCCGTACTGCATCGAAAACGGCGGCACAGTCTTAAATGCTGCCATTGCCCTGGACGGAGAGCTGCCGGTGGAGGTTACACTGGAGAGAATCGGCGAAAAGAAGATCGTTTTCGACAGTCGGGATATGGACGCCCACGGAGAATTTGACACCATCGAAGCCCTGCAGAAGACCGGCGATCCCTATGATCCCTTTGCCCTGCAGAAGGCTGCGCTGATCGCCTGCGGCATTATCCCTGCCAAGGGCGGCAATCTGGAAGAAATTCTGGAGCGTTTGGGCGGTGGCTTCTGTATGCATTCAGAGGTCATCAACGTACCCAAGGGCAGCGGTCTTGGCACCAGCAGCATTCTTTCTGCTGCCTGCGTAAAGGCTGTGTTCGAGTTTATGGGCATTGCCTACACCAAGGATTCCCTGTACAGCCACGTGCTGTGTATGGAGCAGATCATGGCCACCGGCGGCGGCTGGCAGGATCAGGTTGGCGGCTTGACCGGCGGCGTAAAATTCATCACCACGCAAGCCGGAATCGATCAGAATATCCAAGTGGAAGCTGTGGAGATTCTGCCTGAAAACAAGCAGGAGTTGGCGGAAAGATTTGCCCTGATCTACACCGGTCAGCGGCGTTTGGCGCGGAATCTGCTGCGGGATGTGATCGGCAGATACGTGGGCAACGAGCCGGATTCTGTCTATGCCCTTGCAGAGATTCAGCAGGTAGCCGGAAAGATGCGCACGCAGCTGGAAAGCGGTAGCATTGACGCCTTTGCCGCGCTGATGAATGTGCATTGGGAACTGTCGAAAAAGGTAGATGCCGGCAGCACCAACACGCTGATCAATCAGATTTTTGAAAGCATTTCCGATCTGATCGACGGCAGAATGGTCTGCGGTGCAGGCGGCGGCGGATTTTTGCAGGTGATCCTGAAAAAAGGCGTTTCCAAGGAGACCGTCCACAATCGGCTGAAGGAAATTTTCCAGGATACCGACGTCGACATCTGGAACTGCCAACTGGTATAAATACGAGAGCCACGGCTTACGAGAAGCCGTGGCTCATTTTATATCCGAAAAAGCATATACTTGTACCGAGGTGCAGGTGTATGAAGAAGCAAATTTCTACTTGGCAAATGGCAGGATTTATTTTCACGGCGGCGGCAGGAACACTGCTGCACTTTCTCTTTGACTGGACGGGAAACAATGCCATCGTGGCACTGTTTTCTGCGGTGAATGAATCCATCTGGGAGCATTTGAAGCTGCTGTTTTACCCGATGCTGCTGTTTGCGGCGGTGGAGTATTTTGCGTGGGGCAGGGAAAAGGAAGGCTTCTGGTGCGTCAAGCTGATGGGGATATTGCTGGGCTTTACCCTGATCGTTACGGTGTATTATACCTACACCGGCGCACTGGGCGTGCAGGCGGACTGGTTGAATATTGCGCTGTTTTTTCTGGCAGCAGGGGTGGCATATTGGGCGGAAACAAAGCTGCTCAGCCGGCAAATTTCCTGCGGAAAATGGGGGATTTTGCTGATCATTGCACTGATGGCGGCGTTCACGGTCTGGACTTTTTCACCGCCAAAAATTCCGCTTTTCTTGGATTCGTCCACGCAGAGCTACGGATTTCAAAATTGGGCCGCTTTTCGCGGTCTTTTTTTGCCCGATTGGGGCTGAAAAAAGCAATCTTTTCCTTGCTTTTTACTGTCTTATGCGGTATACTATAGGTTGAAGCATTATGGATATGTATGTCCATTGCACAGATGAGAGCTTATTGGAGGAAGACAGTATGACAACTGCAGTTTCCGGAAAAAAACTATGGCTGGCTACGCCGACAATGCACGGCGACGAGCTGAAATATATGACCGAGGCCTATGAGACCAACTGGATGAGCACCGTTGGTGCCAATATCAACGAAGTGGAACGGCTGGTTTGTGAAAAGGTCGGCACAAAATATGCCGTTCCGCTGGGCTCCGGCACTGCGGCGCTGCACATGGCAGTAAAACTGGCAGGCGTCAAGCAGGGCGACAAGGTCTTCTGCGCGGATATGACCTTTGCTGCTACCGTCAATCCCGTTTACTACGAAAAGGCCACCCCCATTTTCATCGACACCGAGCCGGACACCTGGAATATGGATCCTGCCGCTTTGGAGCGGGCATTCGCGCTGTACCCCGATGTCAAGGTGGTGGTGATGGTGCATCTTTACGGCACTCCTGCCAAGATCGGTGAGCTGAAGGCCATCTGCGACAAGCACGGCGCCATCATCATCGAGGACGCTGCAGAATCTTTGGGCGCAACCTACAAGGGCGTGCAGACCGGCGCTTTCGGTACATATAACTGTATTTCCTTCAACGGCAATAAGATCATTACCGGCTCTTCCGGCGGTATGCTGCTGACAGATGATCAGGAAGCTGCGGACAAGGCACGCAAGTGGTCCACCCAGAGCCGTGAAAATGCTGCCTGGTATCAGCACGAGGACGTGGGCTACAACTACCGTATGAGCAACGTCATTGCCGGTGTTGTGCGGGGTCAGTTCCCCTACCTGCAGGAGCATATTGACCGAAAAAAGGCGATCTATCAGCGTTATCAGGAGGGCTTCAAGGGTCTGCCCGTTTCTATGAATCCCTACGATGCAGAAAACTCCGAGCCCAACTTTTGGCTCAGCTGTATGATCATTGACAAAGCGGCTATGTGCCATCAGGAGCGCACTGCCTGCGAGGCTGCTTACGTTACCGAAGCAGGAAAATCCTGCCCCACGGAAATACTGGAAAAGCTGGCTCAGCTGAATATCGAGGGTCGTCCTATCTGGAAGCCGATGCATATGCAGCCGATCTATCGGGACAATGTTTTCGTTGCCCGGGAGGACGGTATGGACGTAGGCGCGGACATTTTTGACCGCGGCCTGTGCCTGCCCAGCGACATCAAGACGACCCCCGAGGAGCAGGAAACTGTTATTCGCGTCATCAGAAGCTGCTTCGATTGAGGTACATAGCATGTATGCAAAGTGTTTGAAACGGGTGATGGATTTTCTGCTGTCGCTGATGGCGATTTCGGTACTGTCGCCGATTTTGCTGATTCTGACGGTGCTGGGCGCCATCAAGATGAAGGGCAATCCCTTCTTCACCCAGCTGCGCCCGGGCAAGAATGAAAAGATCTTTAAACTGATCAAATTCCGGTCTATGACCTGCGAAAAGGATGCCGACGGCAATCTGCTGCCGGACGAGCAGCGGCTGACCAAGTACGGTAAGCTGCTTCGCAGCACATCTTTGGACGAGCTTCCGGAGCTGATCAACATTCTCAAGGGCGATATGTCCATCGTTGGACCCAGACCTCTGCTGGTGCAGTATCTGCCCCTTTACAATGCCCAACAGCGCCGCCGCCACGAGGTGCGCCCCGGCATGACCGGCTATGCCCAGGTCCACGGCAGAAACGCCATCTCCTGGGAAGACAAGTTCCGTATGGACGTGGAATATGTGGACAATATCACCTTTTTTGGCGATATAAAAATTATTTTCCAGACCGCGCTGGCAGTTTTGAAGCGGGACGGAATCAGTTCTGAAACCAGCGCGACGATGGAGCCCTTCCAGGGAACACCGGAAAACGACACGGAGACAGTACAGCTATGATGAACAAAATTGTAATTATCGGCGCCGGCGGTCAAGGGCGCGTGGTTGCGGATATTGCCCGTTTGGCAGGCTATTCCCAGATCCTGTTTTTAGATGACGGCGATGCAGCGTGCGCAGCGGGAAAAGTAAGCGATTATCCCAAATATCTTTCCGAAGCTGACTTTTTTGTGGCCATCGGCAACGGACAGCTACGCCGGAAGATTCAGACAATGCTGGAAGAAAATGGTGCGCAGATCGCAACCTTGATCCACCCCAACGCCACAGTGGCAGCGGGCGTGAGCATCGGCAAAGGAACGGCTGTGATGGCAGGCGCGGTGATCAACCCCGGCGCAACCGTGGGCTGCGGCAATATTATCAACACCTGCGCATCTGTAGATCACGACTGCACCGTCGGCGACTATCTGCACATCGCAGTAGGCGCCAGAATTTGCGGTACAGTACAGCTTCAGGATGATACCTGGGTAGGTGCCGGTGCGGTGATCATCCAGGGCTTAAGCGTTTGTGCCGGTTGTATGATCGGCGCAGGAGCAGTGGTGGTCAAGTCCATCACGGAGAAGGGCACCTATCTGGGCGTTCCCGCCAAAAAGGTGAAGTAAGAGGAGACCATTATGGCATTGACATTGATGTATATCACCAATAATCCCGAAATCGCGCAGATCGCACAGACTGCAGGCGTGGATCGGGTTTGGGTGGATATGGAATATATCGGCAAGGATGCGCGGCAGGGCGGTCTGGATACTGTCAAATCCAGCCATACCATCGCAGACGTCCGCAAGATCCGTCCGGTGGTAACCGCGGCGGAGCTGCTGGTGCGCATTAACCCCATCCACGAAGCCACGGATACCTATCTGGGCACGGAGGAAGAGGTGGAGCAGACCATCGCCGCCGGCGCAGATGTGATCATGCTGCCTATGTTCCGGACCAAGGACGAGGTCGAGCGCTTCTTAAAAGCAGTTGGCGGTCGGGCGAAGACCCTGCTGCTGTTTGAAACGGCAGAAGCGGTGGAGAATATCGACGATATTCTCTCCTTACCCGGAATTGACGAGGTACATATCGGCTTAAACGACCTGCATCTTTCCTACAAGATGAAATTTATGTTTGAGCTTTTGTGTGAGGGCACCGTACAAAGCTTGTGCGAAAAGTTCAAGGCAAAGGGCATCAAGTACGGCTTCGGCGGCATTGCCCGTGTCGGCTTGGGTATGCTGCCGGCAGAATATATCATCACCGAGCATTATCGGCTGGGCTCTACCGCAGCGATCCTATCCCGAGGCTTCTGCGATGCCAACCGGGTTGCAGACCCCCAGACCATTCGGGACATCTTCATCGAAGGCGTCCAAAATATCCGTCTGAAGGAGGCAGAGGTTTCTGCCCTGACAGAAAAGCAGTACGAAGAAAATTTGGAAATCATCCGTGAAAAGGTAGGTCGGATCGTAGCCGACCGGTGAAAGGCGTTATGAAAAAAATCTGTTTTGTTACAACAGTTTCCTTGACGATGCGTGTATTCGTGGTGGAAACGGCAAAATACCTCCACGAGCAGCTGGGCTGGGATGTTACCCTGATCTGCAGCCCCGACGAGGAATTTGCGGCATCTTTGCCGGAATATCTGCACTATATCCCCGTGAAAATGAATCGGGGTATGGATCTTTCTGCCCTGCGCAGCATTCGGGATTTCGTAAAGATCTTCCGCCGCGAGCAGTTTGATATGGTGCAGTATTCTACGCCCAATGCCGCCTGCTACGCCAGCATCGCCGCAAAAAAGGCGAAGGTGCCGGTGCGGCTGTATGCCCAGTGGGGCATTCGCTATACCGGTCTTTCCGGCGTAAGCAGACGGATTTTCCGCAACATCGAGAAAATGGTCTGCAGAAAGTCTACGGTTATCAAAGCCCAGAGCCCTATGAACCGGCAGTTTGCCATTGACGAGGGTCTGTGCCCTGCGGAAAAAATCAGCGTCGTGGGCTATGGCGGCACCATCGGCGTAGATCTGACTGAGCTGGATATCGACAAGAAAGCTGCGTGGAGCGAAGAAATCCGCAACTGCCACGGCATCCGGGAAGATGACTTTGTCTTCGGTTTTGCCGGTCGCATCACAGTGGATAAGGGCTGTCGGGAATTGCTGGGTGCGTTCCGCGATCTGGCAGAGGAAAGCAAGAATACCAAGCTGATGATAGTCGGTCCCGTGGACGAGGACTGCGGCGTGGACAAAGAACTGATCGCTTGGGCAAAGGAATCGGACCGTGTGATCCTCACCGGCAGTGTTCCCGGTACGCAAATGCGGGAATATTACAGCGCGATGGATGCGCTGGTGCATCCGACCTATCGGGAAGGCTTCGGCATGGTGCTGCAGGAGGCAGGCGCACTGGGTCTGCCCATCATTACCACCAAGATCCCCGGCGCATCCGAGGTGTTTGCCGACGGAGAGTCGGTACTGCTGGTGGATGCCAGAAACCAGGAGCAGCTGAAAAATGCTATGCGCGAATTCAGCACCCGTCGGGATTGGGCGGTGCAGCTGGGTCAGCAGGCATACGAGAGAACCAAGGCGCGGTATGCCCGCCCCATTATGCTGGAAAATCAGCGCCGTGATTACGTAGAAATTTTGGGCGAATAACGGAGAGAATTATGCTGTTTAGTATTATCATCCCTTGCTACAATGTGGAAAAATACCTTGCCGAGTGCGTCGATTCCATTCTGGCGCAGACGGTGGATACCTTTGAGGTCATTCTGGTCAATGACGGCTCTAAGGACGATACCGGCTCGATTTGCGATGCATACGCGGCAAAAGATGCCCGCATCCGCGTGATCCACAAGGAAAACGGCGGTCAGTCCTCTGCCCGCAATATGGGTACGGCAGTTGCCAAGGGCGACTATATCATCTACATCGACAGCGATGATTTTATTATGGATCGGGACTTCCTGAAGAAGATGACGGAAGCAGCCGGCAGCGACATTATTTTCTATAAGCACAAAAAATTCGACGACGAGACCAAGCAGTTCTCGCCGTGTTCTTATAGCTTCGCCGATCTTGGCGAGGCATCCTATTATGACACCTTAAAGGCGATGATCGCCGCAGATGCCTTCTTCGGTATGCCGTGGAACAAGTGTATCCGCGCAGACGTGATCCGCGACAACAATATCCGCTTTGACGAGAGCTTTTCCTGCGAGGATATGGACTGGATCTATTATATTGTCCTGAACAGCCGATCCCTGACCACGGTTGACGAGCCCTTTATCGCTTATCGGCAGAGAGCCAATTCCGTTACCTCTTCTTTGAAGATCAAGAGCCTGAACGACTTTGTGCTGATTCTGGAAAAGTGGTATGCAAAAGCCCAAAGCGGCGACACAACGCAGGAGCTGAAGGAAATTATGCTGCCCTCCCTGGCAAAGTATTACAGCAATCTGTTGATTCTGTACACCCGGGTCAAGGATAAGCAAAAGCACGATTATGACAAGCGACTGAAAAAGCTGTCTGCGCTGCTGCGCTACGGCTTAAGCCGCAGACCCCGTCTGGTGGCGAAAATTTACAAATTTGCAGGCTTTAAATTGACCGCAACGGCGCTGAAAGTGCTGGATCGGGTCAAATAACAGGAGTGTAAAATGGACGAAAGAAAGCTTCCCAAGGTAATGGCCATTTCCCTGAGCACGTGGAAAGAAGGCAGCGGCATCCACACCCAGACGGATCTGTTTAAGTTCTGGGATCCGGATAAAGTGGCGCAGATCTACACCAGATCCGACACCCCCAATACGCCGGTGTGCAACAAATTCTTCCAGATCTCTGAAAATGCCATTATCCGCAGCGTGCTGAACAGAAAACCGGTGGGTCGCGAGGTGGAAAACGGACTGGCAGCAGACCAAAAGGCGCTGGACGCAGAGCAGAAGCTGTACACCCAAGCCCACAAGAAAAAGTCCTGGCTGATGACCCTGGCGCGGGAAATGGTGTGGAGTTTGGGCAAGTGGAGGACCAAGGCGCTGGACAAATTCGTGGTTGATTTTGACGCGGATGTGTATTTTGTGCCCATTTATCCCGTGGCATATATGGGCAAGATCCAGCGTTACATCCTGAAAAAGCACCCCAAGCCCTATGTTTGCTATCTGGCAGACGACAACTATTCCTACTTACCCTGCGGAAAGAATGTATTCGCCTACATTCACCGCTTCTTCCTGCGCAAGCAGGTTAAGGCGCTGGCGACAAATTGCGACGCCATGTTCACCATCACCAAAATCGAGGCTGAGGATACTGACCGTACCTTTGGCACACACAGCGTGGTGCTGACCAAGGGCATTGACTACAGCGAGTTGACCTTTGAAGAAAAGCAGGTGCAAAAGCCGGTCAAGATGGTCTACACCGGCAATCTGCTGATCGGCAGAGCATCCTCTCTGGTGGCGATTTCGAAAGCCCTGAAGGAGATCAACAAGGACGGCGCGGTGGCGACCCTGGACATCTATTCTCCCACGGTGCTGGACGACAAAACCATGCAGTGGCTGAATGAAAACGGCTGTACGTATCGGGGTGTCGTGCCCAAGGAGCAGGTGGCAGAAATTCAGAGAAGCGCCGATGTGGTGGTGTTTGTGGAATCTCTGGAAGCCAGACACCGCTTTGATGCGCGACTGTCTTTCTCTACCAAGCTGACAGACTATTTCGCCAGCGGCAAGTGCATTTTTGCCATCGGCGATGAAAGCATCGCCCCCATCGCTTACCTGCAGGAAAACGATGCGGCGGTGATCGCAACAGACTACGATCAGGTGCAGCCGCAGCTGGAAAAGCTGTTTGCCGACCCTGAAAAGATCAACGAATACGGATACAAGGCCTTTGATTGCGGCAAGCGCAATCACGAGCGGTCGGTGGTCAAAAAGACCTTTATCGACACGATCTGCAAGGCTGCGAAAAGGTAATGCTATGAATTTTGAACACGCAAAAAATGAAACCGCTGCCAAGCTCATAGGAAGCGGCGTGCCTGCCGATCAAGCGGCAACTGTTGCCGACGTGATGACCACCGCCGATCTTTATGGTGTAACCACCCACGGCGCAGCCATTCTGGATGCCCACATCAAGCGGGTAGAGCGGGGCGGCTACAATCTGCAGCCGGAATTCCCCATTTTGCGCCAGACGGCGGCCTTTGCCGTGGTAGACGGCGACAATTCCTTTGGCTTTGTAAGTGCCAGCTACTGTATGGCTCTGGCAGTGGAGCGAGCCAAGGAATCCGGCATTTATCAGGTGTTCAGCCGCAATAACAATACCTTTGGACCTGCCTTTTACTATCCTTTGCAGGCGGCAAAGCAGGGCTTCATCGGACTGATCTTCTCCAACAGTCCTGCCCAGATGCCCCCCTCCGGCGGCAAGGAAAAAATTCTGGGCACCAATCCCTTTGCTGCTGTCATCCCCGTTCCGGGGCAGGAGCCTATCATTATCGATATGGCTTCCAGCGTGGTGGCAAAGTCGAAATTCAACGAATTTAGAAATGCTGGCAAGCCTTTGCCCGAGGGTTGGGCGCTGGACAAAAACGGCGTTCCCACCACCGATCCGGAGGAGGCGATCGCCGGTCTGGTGCTGCCAATGGGCGGACATAAGGGCTACTGCATCGCTATGCTCATCGATGTGCTGTCCGGCGTGCTGTCCGGCGCGGCATACCTCAATAAAATCGGTCGTTTCTATTCTCCCGACGGAAACGGTATGGATGTGGGCTTCTGCTGTATCGCCATCGACCCCTATGCCGTTCTGGGCGAGGATTATGACTTAAGAATTCAGGATTTTGTTAGGACCATTCGGGACTCCCAGCCGGTAGAGGGCGCAACCATCTCCTTGCCCGGTGATCGGGAGCATTTGATGAAGAAGAAAAACAGCAAAATGTAAAGAGGCGTTTATGAAAATTGTGCAAATCAATGCGGTCTACGGCGTTGGAAGCACCGGACGGATCGCGCAGGATATAGCTCACGCGCTGAAAGCGCAGGGGCACGAAAATCATATATTCTGGGCAATTTCCTGTCGGGCGGACGAAAATGCCACGTTT
>JAZNNE010000087.1:0-8628 GCA_045580125.1 Faecousia sp.
GTCGGCGGCGCACTGCGTCAGCCCTCCGGCGGTCCGACTATGAATGTTAAGGGCACTGCTGCCGGCGGCGGCAATGCTCTGCTGATGCCTATGACCGAGTTCTCCCTGGGTCTGACCGGCGATATCAACGACATTATGAACGCCCACAATCTGGCGATGGTGGCGCTGACCTCCCGTATGCAGCACGAGCGCAACAACAACGACGAGTGGCTGGCAAAGAAGGGCTTAAAGCGTCTGGACATCGACCCCAAGCGGATCGAAATGGGCTGGGTCATCGACTTCTGCGCCCAGAGCCTGCGCAATATCATCATCGGTATGGGCGGCCGTCTGGACGGCTTTATGATGGAATCCAAGTTCGGCATCGCCGTTGGCTCCGAGCTGATGGCAATTCTGGCTGTCGCCCGTGATCTGAAGGATCTGCGCCAGCGTATCGGCAAGATCGTTGTGGCTTACTCCAAGAGCGGTGAGCCTGTAACCTGCGAGGATCTGGATGTTGCCGGCGCAATGACCGCCTGGATGCGCAACACCATCAACCCGACGATGTGCTACTCCGTGGAGCATCAGCCTGTGCTAATCCACGCCGGTCCCTTTGCAAATATCGCCATCGGTCAGTCCTCTGTTATCGCCGACCGTCTGGCACTGAAGCTGTTTGATTACCACGTTACCGAGTCCGGCTTTGCCGCTGACATCGGCTTTGAAAAGTTCTGGAACGTCAAGACCCGACTGAGCGGTCTGACCCCCAATGTTTCCGTTCTGGTCGCCACTGTCCGCGCACTGAAGATGCATGGCGGCGGTCCCAAGGTCACTCCCGGCGCACCGCTGCCCAAGGAGTATACCGAGGAAAATCTGGAGCTGCTGGAAAAGGGCACCTGCAATCTGTTCCACCACGTCAACACCATTAAAAAGTCCGGCATCAATCCCGTGGTGTGCATCAACCGCTTCTACACCGACACCGATGCCGAGGTGGCTCTGCTGAAGAAGCTGTGTACTGAGCGCGGTATCCGTTGCGCCGAGTCTAACCACTGGCGTTACGGCGGCGAAGGTGCTGCTGAGCTGGCTCGCGTGGTTGTGGAAGCCTGCGAAGATCCCGTGGAGGTCAAGTTCCTTTATGATCTGGAAATGCCCCTGCGTCAGCGCGTTGAGCTGATCGCCAAGGAGGTCTACGGTGCTGACGGCGTTGACTGGGCGCCTCTGGCCACCGAAAAGGCACAGCGCTTTGAAAGCGATCCCAAGTACGCCGACTACTGCACTATGATGGTCAAGACCCACCTGTCTTTGTCTGACGATCCCACCAAGAAGGGCGTTCCCACCGGTTGGCGTCTGGCTGTCCGCGACATTCTGGAATACGGCGGCGCCAAGTTCCTGTGCCCCATGGCAGGCACCATTTCTATGATGCCCGGTACTGCCGCAGATCCCGCCTACCGCCGTGTTGACGTAGACACCGAGACCGGTAAAGTTTCCGGCTTGTTCTAAAAAACTATAAAGCAGAGGTGTTCTCCACCTCTGCTTTTGGAGCACTTAACCTATGCCTTCCCCCGGGGGGGAAGGTGTCAAAAATCTTTGATTTTTGACGGATAAGGAATGCGGGCAGTAATCTTGAATTAAGTACAACTTTAAGACTTCTGCAGCATTCAACTGCACGTCGTTCCACACCCGTCGTTTGCTTCGCAAACGCCACCCTCTCCCCGGGAGAGGGTTTGCGGGCGAGCACTGCTCGCCCCTACATTTCCCGAAAGGAGTTCACCTTATGGATATGACCCAAAGATCCTGCCGCGAATTTGTGGATATTCTATCCTCCGACGCACCGGCGCCCGGTGGCGGCGGCGCTGCCGCGCTGGTTGGTGCCATCGGCACTGCGCTGGGCGGTATGGTGGCCTCCCTGACCGTGGGCAAGAAAAAATACGCCGCTGTGGAGGCACAAATTCTCGAAATAAAAGCAAAATGCGATGCGCTGCAAACCGCGCTTCTGGATCAGGTAGAGGCGGACGAGCTGGGCTTTCTGCCCTTAGCCCGCGCCTACGCCATTCCCAAGGACGATCCCACCCGCAGCGCCGTGATGGATGAAGCCTCCGTTTTGGCCTGCGAAACGCCGCTGAAAATTATGGAGCTTTGCTGCCAGGCAATTGAATGTGTGGGCATTTTGGCGGATAAGGGCAGCCGTCTGGCGGTTACCGACGCCGGCTGCGGCGCTGCCATTTGCAAGGCGGCTATGCAGTCTGCTTCCCTGAATGTATTTATCAACACCAAATCCCTGACCGACCGCGACACAGCCACTGCGCTGAACGCAAAAGCGCAGACTATGCTGGATACCTACTGCCCCATCGCTGACAAAATTTTCGAATCGGTTAAAGCCAATTTCAGTATCTAAAGGCCCCCTTGTGCAAAGGGGGCTGGCAAAAATCTTTGATTTTTGCCTGGGGGATTGTCTGTAACGACATCCCCTCCGTCTGCCCTTTGGGCAGCCACCTCCCCTTGCTCAGGGGAGGCTAACATTCAAACCTTTGGAGGGATCTGTTATGGCCAAGCTGTTACTTGGAAAAGAAGTAAATGAAGCCATCGTTGCCGATCTGCAAGTGCGCGTTGCCGCATTGCGTTCTAAGCGCATCGTACCCACGCTTGCCATCCTCCGTGTTGGTAAAAATGCAAGCGACCTTGCCTACGAAAAGGGCGCAACTGCCAAGGCAGAGCTGGTTGGTGTCGAAATCAAGAGGTTCGTGCTGCCGGAAGATGCCGATAAGGCACAGATCTTGGCAGTAATTGACCAACTGAACGCCGACGAAAGCATCCACGGCGTGCTGATGTTCCGCCCCCTGCCCCAACACCTGCAAACGGATCAAAACGAGATCTGCAACCGGCTTGATCCCAAAAAAGATGTGGACTGTATGACCCATCTTTCCAACGCCGGCGTATTCGAGGGCTGTGATCTGGGCTATGCCCCCTGCACTGCTGCGGCGTGTATGGAGATCCTTCGCCATTACGAAATCGACTGCACCGGCAAAAAAGTTGCTGTAATCGGTCGCAGTCTGGTGGTTGGCAAGCCGGTGGCAATGCTTCTGATGCGTCGCAACGCTACCGTAACCGTCTGCCACACCCGCACCGTCAACGTCGCTGCCATCTGCCGGGACGCAGATATCATCGTTTCCGCCGCCGGCAAGCTGGGCAGCCTGACTAAGGATTTCGTCCGCGCAGGTCAGACGGTCATTGACGTTTCTATGAATTATGACGCCGAAAAAATCACCGCCAAAGGCAAGGGCGGTATGTCCGGCGATGCCGTATTTGACGAGATCCAGCCCATTGTTGCCGCCATCACCCCCGTCCCCGGCGGTGTCGGTGCTGTAACCACCTCCGTATTGATGAAGCACGTGGTAGAGGCTGCCGAAAAAGCTTAACCCGAGGTATGCTATGAGAAAGATAAAAAACCTCTCCGAAGACCGCTTCCTGAAGCTGTTTTTCGCCCTTTTCACCGCCGCATTTTTCATTGCCGCGGTGTGTATGCCGGATCGCAGCACTATGTTTTCCGGTCTGTGGAAAATCGCCACCGGCACCGCAAAAATCTCCACCAACTACTTCTCCGTAGGCGGTTACGCCGCCAGCTTTTTGAATACGGGTCTGGTGGGTCTTATAAGTCTGCTGCTGTTCGTCGTTTTCCGCGGCAAGCCCAATAACGTTTCCACTTTGGCATTTGTCCTGACCGTAGGCTTCGGTACCTGGGGCATCAATATCATCAATTTCTGGCCCAGTGTTCTGGGCGTGCTGCTGTATGCCCTGATCAAGAAGGAAAAGCCGGGCAATCTGGTCAACGCCATGCTGTTTTCCACCGGCCCTGCACCGCTGATCTCGGAGCTGCTTTTCCGCTACCCCAGCACCGAGTATATCGGCTTCAACTGGCTGGGTCTTGTTCTGGCGCTGGTGGTGGGTATGGCCATCGGTCTTTGCCTGCCGGCAGGTCTTGCCCATTCTCCCAAGGTGCATAAGGGCTACGATCTGTTCAGCGCCGCGCTTCCCATCGGTATGATGACCTTTTTGCTCAACGGCGCGCTGTTTAAGACGATGGGTCTGGATGTCAACGTGCTGAGCACCAGCGGCGATATGGGCGTAGAATCTGCGCTGATCACCAATATTTTCTGCAGCATTTTGTTTGGAATTTGCGTGATCGTTGCCCTGCTGCTGGGTTGCACCCCAAAAGATTACTGGAAGCTGCTGCGCAACAAAGAGGAAAAGGTCAGCTTCTCCACCACCTACGGCAACGCCACCTTCTTAATGAATGTCGGCGTGTACGGCTTCTTCATTTTAGGCTGCTACAACCTCATCGGCGCACCCTTTAACGGCGTAACCGTGGGAATACTGTTCTGTATGCTTTCCTGCTGTAATTCCGGCTCGCACCCCGGCAATGTTTGGCCCATCATTTTGGGCTATGTGGCAGCCTCCACCGTATTCGGCTGGATCGCGCCGATGCTGGGCGGTAATTTTACTTTGGATATCAACGCACAGGCGATTTGCGTCGGTCTTTGCTTTGCCAGCGGCTTAAGCCCTATTTCCGATAAGTACGGCTGGCAATACGGTCTTTTGGCATCGGTGATTCACTATCTGCTGGTAACCTCGATGCCCACACTCCACGGCGGCTTCTGCCTGTACAACGGCGGTCTGACCGCCGCCATCACCTGTCTGATCCTGGCTCCGGAGCTGGAGCGTCTGGCACATACCAAGCAGGAGCGCCAAGCGCGCCGCCTTTCCCGCAAACACTAAAAACAGCAAGGGCGTGGCCAAATGGCCACGCCCTTTTTTTATGAATGAATCCCGTGCGCCTTCAAAACATCCTCGTATTTCTCTATCCACTCCTGGCAGTTTTCTGCTTGCGAAGGGATATAGACTTCGCTCCATTTGATGCGTCCGCTTGCTGTCATTCGATCAAAGCTCACATAATACTGGGAATATTCCTTGTCATATACCTGCATAGTCTCCAGCTTTCCGGCTGCTGCATCTGCCCAGATCGCCACCAGCAGCTCATCTTCTACCGCAGAGTAAGACAGCGACTCCTGAAGATCTTCTTTGTGGATCGTATTGTAGTCTGTTACGATTTCCTTCACCGTATACCCGCAGAAGGATACCGTCCGCAGGGATTGCAGCCATTTCTCCCGATCCGTCTCCCCCAGCAGGATCTGAGGCTTGTTGTACAGCTCCCGGATCATTTTTGTTGCGTTGCCGCTGTCATAGACCGGATAGATTCTGGTGATCTGCCGTCCGCTTTTCAGGGTGTAGCGAATGCTGTAGGTGCGGTAGTTTCCACTGTCAATATTCCGCTCCTGCAGGATCTGCTGATGGATATCCCGGATCTGCCGGATGCTGTCCTCATCACCCAGCTGAATATCCGACTCAGAATAGCTGTAAAACCATCCCTGATCCATTTCCACCGTCTGAATATCCTCCGCGTCCGGAATATAGCGGGTGATACCAACAGGATCCCAGGCGGTCATACCCACGGTCAGCGCCAGCGCCAGACCCAGAATCGCCAGGCCGGCAAAGGCCTTGCCCTTGAATACCCGCACCGTCCGCTGCAGCAGCATCTGTCCGCCAAACCAGCCGATGAACAATCCCACCACCAGGAACAGCAGATATCCGTCGGTCAGATCGATCGACTGACCCAATGCCGCCACCACCGCGCCGATACACAGCGCAAATACCACCGAGAATACGGGCTTGAGCGCTTCAATGGCGATAAATTCGCCGGCGCTTTCCAGCTTCCGCCGCCGGTACAGCAGCAGCGCCGCCACCAGCAGCCCCACGCCGATACCGGCGCAAATGCCAAGGTAGCCCCAGCCTTCACCGGGACCCATATAGGTCCATTGGCCGTCGTAGTATTCCGCGCCCAGCGCGCTGACAGGAATAACCCATTCAAATTTCAGCAGCTGCGTGCTGCCCGCCATTTTCACCACAGGGCACAGCAGCACAAAAATATCTTCGCTGACCTCCACGCCGTACAGCATGGGCTCATAGATCACCGTAATGAACCAGTAAAGGATCATCGCCAGGAAATTAAGGATCGCATACACCGCCACCTGGGCAAACCGGTTGCCGGTGCACATCACGCAAAATACCGCCACACCGAAGAAGAACAGATACTGCATCAGCATTGTTGCCACCCACGCCAGCGCCACCCAGCTATACTGTCCCAGCATGGGCATAAAGAAGATCGCACCGATCAGGTGAGGCACGATGCTGTAGATAAGACCTGCCACAGTATGGGTACAAAACCAGGTTTCTCTGGGCATCGGCAAGGCGTGCAGCGCATTGCACAGCCGGCTCTTATACAAATCACCGAACAGCATCTGGGCTGTCAAAACCGCGTAGATCAGGTTGATGATGGCAAAGGGTCCCATGGTACCGCTGAGCCAATGTGCGTCATAGTGATTTGTGCCGCTGAAGGAGGTCAGCATCACCAAAAGTCCGCCGATGAGATAAATCGCCCACAGCGGCGTAAACCGGAAGATATCCTTCCGAAGCACGGTTTTGTTACAGGATAATGCTCTTAACTTCATAGTTCACACCTCCCAGCTCATAGATAAAGATCTCCTCCAAAGACAGGGGCAAAACATCGAAATAGGGGCAATCCGTCTTCCACATTTTTTCCTCTATTTCCCGGGCGTTACCCCGGACGATCAGCGTGTTCAGCCGTCCGGACTGACTTGCGTGCAGCACCTCCAGCTCGTAGGGCGGCTGCCCCACCAGCTGCAGCTTGTGGATACCTCCCTGCATATCCGCCAAAGAGCGCTCCAGCAGCATTTTTCCGTGATCCATAATGCCCACGTGATCGCAGATATCCTCCAGCTCCCGCAGGTTATGCGACGAAATCAGCACCGTGGTCTGCCGCTGCGCCACATCTGCAAGGATCAGATTCCAGACCTGCCGGCGCATCACCGGATCCAGTCCGTCCACCGGCTCATCCAGCACCAGCACATCCGGGCGGGTGCAAATAGTCAGGTGGAACGCCGCCTGCTTCTGCATGCCCTTGGAAAACCGGCGAATGGGACTCTTTTTAGGCAGCTTGAACACCTCATACAGCCGTTCAAACAGCTCGTTGTCGAAATTGGGATAGATGCCGGCATAATATTTGCGCATATCTTCCAGCGTTGCGGAGGGGAAATGGAAAATCTCATCTGGAACAAGACCGATACGGGTCTTCTGTGCCGGCTCCTCATAAATGGGCTGCCCCTCCATTGTTACCTCACCGCAGTCCGGACGGTATATGCCGGTCAGCACCCGGATGGCGGTGGATTTTCCCGCGCCGTTGGGACCGACAAGACCGTAAACCGTTCCCTTGGGTACGGTCATACTTAAATCATCCAAAGCCTTGAATGTACCGAAGGTCTTGGTTACATTTTTCATTTCAAGCATTGTCATTACCTCCTATCCGCTGCAGCAGCACCTGCCGATCCACGCCTGCAGAAAGCAGCCGGGCGGTGAGCTTGTCAAATTCCCGCAAAAGCGCGTCGTTGTCGCTGTTCTGAGGCACGCCCCGAACAAAGCTGCCCCTGCCTGCTTCCGATTCCACCCAGCCCTGCAGCTCCAGCTCCCGATAGGCGCGCTGGATGGTGTTGGGGTTGATGGTCAGCTGGGTGGCCAGCTCCCGCACCGAAGGCAATTTATCCCCCGGTCTAAGCACGCCGGCGCAGATCTGTTCCCGGAAACCGTCACAGATTTGGGTATAAATCGGTCTTGCATCACGATAATCCAAAAGGACCATAAGCATCCCTCCCGTAAAATTTAACTGTACTAGTACAGTTACTATACTGTATTAATACAGTTTTGTCAATAGGAAAATTCTTGTCCCAGCAGCACCGCGCCCTTGCTCCCTCAGGGAGGGGCCGAGACCGCGGGAAAAGGCTTATCGTAGGGACACCCGGGGACGGGTGTCCGTCTTGTCATTTCGACCGAGCGATAGCCAGCGGAGGAATCTTCGCACCCAAATGCTGCGGTAGATCCTTCGACTCGCTGTGCTCGCTCAGGATGACAGGTGCGGTGATCTCGGCGGGAGCAAACCCCCGCCCTACACACGTGCTTTCCGTTTTCCTTGTAGGGGTCGATGCCCACATCGACCCGCGGACGTACAATTCTCGCCCCTGCAAGAAAAAATCTCCCGGACGGATGTCCGGGAGATGATTATTTACTTCAACCTACTAATTACAGCAGAGTGGAGAAGTGCTTGATGGTGCGGACCATCTGAGAAACGTAGGAGTTCTCGTTGTCGTACCAGGAAACGACCTGAACCTGGGTCTTGCCGTCGGGCAGCTTGTTGACCATGGTCTGGGTTGCATCGAACAGAGAACCGAAGGTCATGCCGATAATGTCGGAAGAAACGATCTCATCCTCGGTGTAGCCGTAGGACTCGGTGGTAGCAGCCTTCATAGCAGCGTTGATGTCAGCAACGGTAACGTCCTTGGCAACAACAGCGTTCAGCATGGTGGTGGAGCCGGTGGGGGTGGGGATTCTCTGAGCAGCGCCGATCAGCTTGCCGTTCAGCTCGGGGATAACCAGGCCGATAGCCTTAGCAGCACCGGTGGAGTTGGGAACGATGTTGATAGCACCGGCACGGCTGCGGCGCAGGTCGCCCTTTCTCTGGGGACCGTCCAG
>JAZNNE010000088.1:0-8140 GCA_045580125.1 Faecousia sp.
CACCACCATCATCGAATCCGGCGTGGATATTCCCAACGTCAACACCCTCATCGTGGAGGATGCCGGGCGCTACGGCCTTGCCCAGCTCCACCAGATCCGCGGCCCTGTCGGTCGCTCCACCCGCCGTGCCTATGCCTATCTCACCTACCGTCCGGATAAGGCACTGACCGAGGTTGCCGAGAAGCGTTTGGCTGCTATCCGTGATTTTGCGGAGTTCGGCTCCGGCTTTAAGATCGCCATGCGCGATCTGGAGATCCGCGGCGCCGGCAATCTGCTGGGTGCGGAGCAATCCGGTCATATGATGAGCGTGGGCTACGATATGTACCTGAAGCTGCTTGACGAAGCTGTTCTGGAGGAAAAGGGCGAAGCGCCCAAGCTTCCGGAATGTACCGCCGACCTGAACGTTACCGCCAATGTGGATCGGGACTACGTTTCCCGTGGCGAAGAACGTATGGATCTGTACCGCCGGATGGCGGCGATCCGCTCGCAGGAGGATGCCGACGATCTGCTGGATGAGATCATTGACCGCTACGGCGATCCTCCCAAGGGCGTACTGAACCTCATCGGCATTGCGCTTTTGCGTGCGCAGGCACAGGCGGTAGGCATTCAGGAGATCCGGCAGAAGGCCGGCGATGTGCTGTTTACCCTGCACAATCTGAACTTTGAGGCCGTCAGCGCGCTGTGCGCCGACACCGATTACAAGGCAAGAGTCCAGTTTGTCGCCACCGCCAAGCTTCCCACACTTCGGTTAAAGCTTTCCTCCGGCGTTGACAGCTTGAAACAGAGCAGTGTTTTCATCGAGCGCTACAAAAAGTACTGTAACAGCTAAGAAAAACGCCAAATTTACGCGTCTTTCCTGTATTGGTTACGAATCGTAATTGCTTTTTCCCTGAAATGTGATATAATGGCGATGTATCACGATACCATTTCGCGCGGTTTTACCGCTGACAGATAGGAGAGATTACTATCAACAAGGATAAAATGGACGAAACCCGCTTGGATCTGAATGTCCCCGAGCAAGAGGTTTCCGATGCCACACAGCGGCTGAATGTGAATTCTGCCGCCGCGCCAAAACCCAAAAGTGCGCCCGGCAGCCGTCCTACTTCTGCCCAGCGCCGTAGGGCTACTGCTGAGAAAAAGAAGAAGGAAAAAATTCTGGTCGTTACCGTTTGCACCATTTCCGCTCTTGTGCTGATCGCCGCAATTATTGGTATATTCTCCGCTATTTTCCCCAGATCTCCCAAGGGCGACCTGATCCAAAACAATGTATTTGCCGCCGGCGTTGATCTTGGCGGCTTGACCCGCGAGCAGGCAAAGCAAAAGCTGCACCAGGCCACGGACAACACCTTCAGCAAGCTGGATATGTCGGTAACCGTGCTGGACACGCAGATCCTGCTTTCACCCAAGGACACCGGTGCAACGTTGAACGTGGACGCTGTGGTAGATGCAGCTTACGATTACAATCGGAACGGAAAGCAGTCTCAAGGCACTTCCCATACCGTATCGATCCTGCCCTACTTAAGCCTGGACACCGAATACATTATGGGCGAGCTGCAGAAATTGGGCGCACAGTACAGCACCACCAGGACGGAAACCACCGTCACAGTTGAGGGTACGCGTCCCAATCTGAGTACCGAACAGATCAACACCTCTACTGTCCATCAGACTCTGACGATCAAGATGGGCACCGCGGAGTATAATCTGGATATCAACAAGCTGTATCAGCAGGTGCTGGATAGCTATAATACCAATCTGTTTGAGGTCGTGGGCACTTGCACAGAAGATGCACCCACGCCGCTGGATCTGGAGGAGCTGTTTGGCACATACTGCGAGGAAGCCAAAAATGCCGAGATCAACTCCGAAACTCTGGAAATCACTCCCGAGCAGTACGGCTACGGCGTTACCAAGGAAGACCTTCGTACCACAGTGGAAAGTCTTAAGTATGGTGAAACCGTTACTTTGGAGCTGCGCTACATCAAGCCCGATATTACTGCCGAATTCTTCTCCAAAGAAATGTTCCAGGACACGCTGGCCAGTTATTCCACCACTACCAACGGCGATCTTGCCTGGAGTACCAATCTGGGTTTGGTCTGCAAACTTCTCAATGGCACAATTATCAAATCCGGCGAGGAATTCTCCTTTAATCAGCTGCTTGGCGAGCCCACCGTACAGGGCGGCTATGCTGCTGTAGGTATGTATGTTGGCAAATCTTATCGTCAGGTAGTCGGCGGCGGCATCAGCCAGGCTGCCAGCGCCCTGTATAACTGCGTATTAAAGGCTGATCTGACCGTTCTGGAGCGCCATACCCATAGCTACGCCCCCAGCTTTATCACCGCCGGTCTTGATGCCGAAGTGTACCACGGACAGATGGATTTCCGGTTCCGTAATTCTACGGAGCTACCCATCCGTATCGATGCCAGTATGGTGGGCAACACACTGACCATCACCCTGATCGGTACTGACACAAAGGACTACAATGTTGAGGTCGTTGCCAAGGTTGACAAAACCAAGGCTCCCACTACCGTATACAATATTATGTCTGAGAACAACCCCAGCGGATATAAGGAGGGCGATATTCTCGTCCAGCCCATCACCGGTTATGACGTCAGCACCTATATCCGCAAGTATTCCAGAGACACCGGCGCACTGATTTCCGAGACGCTGATCTCTACTACAGCCTATTCCAAGCTGGATCAGGTAGTGGTAAAGTTCGACGTACCTCCCACCGAACCTCCTACGGAAGCACCTACTGATGCACCCACGGATGCACCTACGGAAGCACCGACCGATGCCCCCACGGATGCACCAACCGAGGCACCTACTCAGGCACCCACTCAAGCGCCGACTGAAGCGCCCACCCAGGCACCGACCGAAGCACCCACGGAGGCACCCACGGAGGCACCCACTCAGACTCCCACGGAAGAATCCACCGAAGCACCTACCCAGGCGCCCACGGAGGAAAATGCCGAAGAGAGTGTCGAGTCCGAATTTGCAGATAATGAATAAAAAACAGACACAGCGCTATGCGCTGTGGCTGTTTCCTTATTTTGCGCGAATATCCAGGTGGTATTCGATCACACCTGCGGCACTGTTTTCGATCTCGATGTCGTAAATCAGATCGATGGTACCACCATCCGGAGTAATGTCGAAGAACAGATTCGTTGCCTTGACGCTGATCATCAGCGTTCCAAATTCCATTTGATACAGTGATTGGTGGACAACGCCCTGCTGAAAAACCATCTGCGAGTTTAGCTTTCCGCTGCGGCTTAGCGTAACCTTCCCCTGCTCAATGCGGAATGTGGTAAACACACCGCTAAGCCCGGTCAGCTCGCTTTCCTCATAGACGATTTCCCAGCCGCCGTCGCGAAATTCCATAGTGCCTTCTGTCTCCAGTTCGATGACATCCGGCTCCTGATCTGCGTAGATTTGCCGTCCCTGAATGCGCAGCATTACAGCTTGCTTCATTTTGCAGCCTCCTGGGCAAGATCGATCAGTGCATCAATCAGTTGCTCGCCGGGAATGCCGCTGGCGGCAAACAGCTTGGGATACATAGAGATAGAGGTAAAGCCCGGCAATGTGTTGATCTCGTTGAACACCACACGCTCGTCTTCGTAGGTTACGAAAAAGTCTACACGGCTCAAGCCCTGACATCCGATGGCGCTGTAAATACGCACAGCAGCATCTCTGACCTTTTCCTCCACCTCTTCGGAAATACGGGCAGGAATATAGGCCACAGACGTATCTGTAACATACTTTGCATCGTAATCGTAGAAATCAGCGCCGGCATCAATTTCGCCGCAAACAGAAGCAACGGGGCTGTCGTTACCCATTACTGCCACTTCCACCTCGCGACCGTGGATAAATTCTTCTACTAAGATCTTCTCGTCATATGCGCCTGCTTTGACAAGAGCTCCCGCCAATGCTCCACGATCCTGGGCCTTGGAAACACCGACAGAGGAGCCGGTTCCCGCGGGTTTTACAAACATCGGGTAGGAGAATTTCTCCTCCAGTGTGTCCAGAATGCCGTCTATATGGGCATCTAACTCGGTGCTGCGCACCAGTTCCCACGCTGCCTGCGTTACATTTGCCTGATCAGCCACCAGCTTGGTCAAGGTCTTATCCATTGACACCGCAGACGCACTGACGTGCGGGCCCACATAAGGAATTCCCGCCAGCTGCAGCAGGCCCTGAATGGTGCCGTCTTCGCCGTTTTCGCCGTGCAACACGGGGAAAACCACGTCGATCCGCTCCCGCACAACGCAGTCGCCTTCAAAGCTCAACAGACCTTGTCCCCGCACGGGGGAAATCACCGCACGGCGGTTTTCCGGACAGTTGATCCACTCGCCGCTGGGCAGCAGGGAATAATCCTTAGAGCCAAACAGGACCCAATCGCCATCCTTGGTGATACCGACCGGAAAAACATTGTACTTTTCAGGATTCAAGCAGTTCAGCACGTACTCTGCAGAGCGCAAGGACACCTCATGCTCGGGACTCATACCGCCAAACAGAACACATACACTTAATTTTACCATAGAACAATAATCCTCGTTTCAGGAATTTATTTCAGCAATGCCTCACCGGCACGGTAAATATCACCTGCACCGACGGTCAAAATCACGTCGCCGGGCTGCGCCAGCGCACGCAAATACGCCGTTACATCCGGCAATGTAGCGCAGTAAACCGCGCCGGGAATCTCCTTGAGCAGATCTTTGGAAGAAATGCCGATGGTATTGCGCTCACGGGCGGCGTAAATTTCCGCCAACACCACTAGATCCGGCTTACGCAGCTGCTCTACAAAATCGTTAAACAGCGCATAGGTGCGGGTGTAGGTATGAGGCTGGAACGCGAAGATCATCCGCTTGTAGCCCATATTCCGCACCGCATCCACCGTCGCCTCCAGCTCACCGGGATGGTGGGCATAGTCGTCGTAAATATCTGCGCCGTTGAACGTGCCCTTGTACTCCATACGGCGTCCTGCGCCGTGGAAGGAGGCCAGACCGCGTTCCACAGCCTCGCCGGGAATTCCCAGCATCCAGCCCACACCGGCAGCCGCCAGGGCATTGATGGCGTTGTGATGGCCGTATACCGGCAGCTCCAGATGGCAATATTTCTTTCCGTCACAGATCACATCATAGCGCCGCCAGTCGCCGGAAACGTCCACCGCGTGGATGCGATTTCCTTCGCCAAAACCAAAGCTGACATAGTCAAGATCCTTCAGGGTCTCCACAGTATTCTTATCATCGCCGTTGGCCAGGATGCCGTTGGTGGAAAGCTGGGCAAACTGCCGGAAGGACTTCTCCACATCGTAAAGATCCTTAAAATAGTCCAAATGATCCGCTTCAATGTTCAGGATGACCGCCAAAGACGGGAAGAAATTCAGGAACGAATCGCAATATTCACAGCTCTCCAGCAAAATGGTATCTCCGCTGCCTACCCGATGTCCTGCATGCAGCAACGGAAGGTAGCCGCCGATCATCACCGTCGGATCCAAAGATGCCTCCATCAGAATATGGGCGACCATAGACGTGGTGGTGGTTTTACCGTGGGTTCCGGAAATGCAGATGGCATTCTTGTACGCGCGCATAATAACGCCCCAGGCCTGCGCACGCTCAAACACGGGAATACCCAATGCACGAGCGCTGGCGATCTCGGGATTGTCATTATGTACCGCCGCGGTACGGATGATGCAATCAGCACCCTCCACATTTTCGCCCCGATGGCCAATAAAGACCTGAATGCCCTTTGCGATCAGCTCATCGGTGGAAACGGAAGAATTCATATCCGAGCCGGATACCTGCAATCCCATTCCCTTCAGCACCAGACCCAGAGGACGCATAGAAACGCCGCCGATGCCAACCAGATGCACCCGTTTGCCGGGCTGTATATATTTTTGCAGTTCCAAAGTATCGTTTTGCATGATATTGTAACTCCAATAGAAAGATTTCGTTAACTAATTTATTATATAGCATTTACTTGGATTTTACAACTATAAAATACAGGATAATAGATAATTTCGGGCAGATATCACTTAAGATTCCACAAAACCGGGGAGCAATCGCTCCCCGGTCTTATGAATGATGATGGTGATGCTGATGGGCGTAGCTGCTGATATGACAATGCGTCGCTTCACAGGACTCAGCTGTGCTCTCCAGCTCTAATGTCGCGTGAACGATGCCGTGTTCGCGCAGCTCTTCCTTCACCGCATTTTTAACGTGCAGCGGATCAGCATCCGTTACAATGTGCATCGTGGCGCAATTCTGTACCCCGTCCATACTCCAAATATGAATGTGGTGAACATCTAAAACCCCATCAATTTCCGTCAGATGCCCCTTAATTTCGTCAATATCCACACCCTTCGGTATTTTCACAAGGAACAGCTCCAGCGCTTCTTTCAGGTGCGAAAATGCGTGAATAAAGATATAAACCGCAACGCAGATGGACAGGATCGGGTCTATCATCTTGAAATCCGTAAAGCGCATCACGGCGGCGCCGATCAGCACCACGATCCAGCCCAAAACGTCCTCCAGCATATGCAGATTCACCGCCTTTTGATTGAGTGAATCGCCGTGACGGGTAAATAACGCCGCCAGGAAATTGACTGCAACGCCAATCACTGCGAAAATCATCATCCCGTTGTAGTGAATATCCTGCGGATGGATGATACGGCTGACCGCATTGATCACCACCAAAACCGAGCCTGTCAGCAGGATCAGCACGGTGATCACGCTGCCCATCACCGAATAGCGCAAATAGCCGTAGGTGTAAACATCATCCGGCTGCCGCTTGCTCTTCTTCTCCAGAAAATAGGAGATGCCGATGCTGGCAGCATCCCCCAGATCGTGGATGGAATCGGAAATAATCGCCACGCTGTTGGTAAAAATGCCGCCAAACAGCTCAAAAACCGAAAACGTCAGATTTAAAAGAAAGGCGATCAGAATATTCTTCTCACTTTTCATTTTCCTCACCCTTTCCCTTATGCTCCAGATGCTTCAAGGATATTTCAAAGATATGGAGGATATGATCGTCGTCCAGAGAATAGAAAACCTGCTTGCCCCGCTTTTCGCATTTGACGAAACCGGTAGATTTCAGCTTGTTCAGCTGATGAGAAATGGAGGATTTCGTCATAGAAAGTACATTCGCCAGATCGCACACGCACATCTCGCTCTCCTTGAGGGCAAAAATGATGTTACACCGCGTGCCGTCGCCGAT
Source organism: Faecousia sp. (assembly GCA_045580125.1). Lineage (GTDB taxonomy): Bacteria > Bacillota > Clostridia > Oscillospirales > Oscillospiraceae > Faecousia. The sequence continues at coordinate 7,210 of JAZNNE010000088.1, forward strand.
CACGCTGAAAAAGTGGGCGATATTCTTGATCTTCTCCCCCTGCGGCATCGCTTTTTTCGTTTTTGCCACCAATTCCGTGTCAATGGGATGGCAGTCGCAAATAAATTCATTTTTCGGCATAAATAAGCCCTCCATAATTGAATGTTCGTGCAACTATTATAATTGAATGCATACTCAATTGTCAAGAGCAGACTAAACGCCCCAACATAAATATTGGGGCGTTTAACTTCTTCTTAATTTTTAGGTGTTTCTGCAGCAGAAATAACCTTAATGCTAACATTATCAATAATACTGCAGACCTTCTCCGGCAAAATCGCAACAATCGTATTAACAATTGCTACAGCTAATTGTTGATCCTCGGCGGTAACACTAACATTAAATACTTGTGTATCGTCTACAGATTGAATTGTCAGCATTTTAGAAAGCTGATCGCTCGAGAGCGAACAACCGGATTGCCGAATAACTGTCTCCATGGTCGCATCGCTCCGCAAGATTGCCTCAATCGTATTAATTAAACTTACCGGTGCTGACAGATCACTTGACGAAATGCTACTATCTTCATATTTATTGTAATAATTCGCATACAGCGTAGCAGTAGCCGTGTATGTAACTAGTTCACTCTCATTGGTATTAGCACATTTACAGCAGTCGCATTTATGCGCACAAGAAGTTAATGTCGCTACAAGCAAGACCACGAAGCAAAATAACGCCAGTGATTTCTTCATAACATCACCTCAATCTAATATATCTAAAAGCATTATATCAACAAAACAAAAACATTGCAACAGAGAACTCCACCATTACTGGTGGAGTTCTCTGTGTTTGCGTTACCTATCTTCCCAGGCAGTCGCCCGCCAAGTATTGTCGGCGTACATGTGCTTAACTTCTGTGTTCGGGATGGGAACAGGTGGACCCACATGACAATCAACAC
>JAZNNE010000089.1:0-7617 GCA_045580125.1 Faecousia sp.
CGAAGCACACCGCTCCGCAGCCCTGCACCTGCATGACCTTTCCATGCTGACCGGCTACTGTGCAGGCTGGAGCCTGAAGCAGCTGATCCAGGAAGGCCTGGGCGGCGTTCCCGGCAAGATCACCTCTTCTCCCGCCGGTCATCTTTCCACCCTTTGCAACCAGATGGTCAACTTCCTGGGCATCATGCAGAATGAATGGGCCGGCGCCCAGGCGTTCTCCTCCTTCGATACATATCTTGCCCCCTTCGTCAAGGTGGACAACCTGAGCCAGAAGGAAGTCAAGCAGTGCATCCAGAGCTTCATCTACGGTGTGAATACCCCCTCCCGTTGGGGTACCCAGGCTCCCTTCTCCAACATCACCCTGGACTGGACCTGCCCCAAGGACCTGGAGAACATGCCTGCCATCGTCGGCGGCAAGGAGATGGACTTCACCTACGGCGATTGTAAGAAGGAAATGGACATGGTCAACAAGGCCTTCATCGAGATCATGATCGAAGGCGATGCCAATGGCCGTGGCTTCCAGTATCCCATCCCCACCTACTCCATCACCCGCGATTTCGACTGGAGCGAGACCGAGAACAACAAGCTGCTGTTCGAGATGACCGCCAAGTACGGCACGCCCTATTTCTCCAACTACATTAACTCCGATATGGAGCCCTCCGATGTCCGTTCTATGTGCTGCCGTCTGCGTCTGGACCTGCGTGAGCTGCGCAAGAAGTCCGGCGGCTTCTTCGGCTCCGGCGAATCCACCGGCTCTATCGGCGTTGTTACCATCAACCTGCCCCGGATCGCATATCTGGCCGAAAATGAGCAGGACTTCTATGCCCGTCTGGACAAGCTGATGGACATTGCTGCCCGCAGCCTGAAGACCAAGCGCACCGTTATCACCCAGCTGATGGAAAACGGTCTGTACCCCTACACCAAGCGTTATCTGGGCACATTTGCCAACCACTTCTCCACCATCGGTCTGATCGGTATGAACGAGGTGGGCCTGAACGCCAAGTGGCTGCGCGCTGACCTGACCAACAAGAAGACCCAGGAGTTTGCAAAGCAGGTTCTGGATCATATGCGTGGGCGGCTTTCCGACTATCAGGAGCAGTACGGCGACCTGTACAACCTGGAGGCAACGCCCGCTGAGTCCACCACCTACCGCTTCGCCAAGCACGATAAGGCAAAGTATCCCGACATTATCACCGCCAACGAGAACGGCACGCCCTACTACACCAACTCCTCTCACCTGCCCGTTGGCTACACTGAAGATATCTTCACCGCTCTGGAAGTCCAGGACGATCTGCAGACCCGCTACACCTCCGGTACTGTCTTCCACGCCTTCCTGGGCGAGAAGCTGCCGGATTGGAAGGCTGCCGCTGCTCTGGTCCGCAAGATCGCAGAGAATTTCAAGCTGCCTTACTACACCATGTCTCCTACCTATTCCGTCTGTGCTGACCACGGCTACCTGACCGGTGAGCATTACAAGTGCCCCCTGTGCGGCAAGACCACCGAGGTCTACAGCCGTATCACCGGTTACTACCGTCCTGTGCAGAACTGGAATGACGGCAAGAGCCAGGAATACAAGGATCGCAAGGTCTACGACATTGAAAACTCCGTGCTGAAGACCACCGTTGCCGCGGAAGAAAAGCCTGTCGAAACCTGCACCTGCGAAGCAGCTCCCGTTGCCGGCAAGGCTATCCTGATCTCCCGGGTGACCTGCCCCAACTGCCGTGTTGCCGAGAGCCTGCTGGCCAAAGCCGGTGTGGCTTACGAAAAGAAGATCGCTGAGGAAAATCTGGATCTGTGCCGCAAGTTTGGTGTCAAGGGTGCTCCCACCCTGATCATCACCGACGGCGAGAACTACCAGAGCTACTACAGCGTCCCTGAGATCAAGAAGTATCTGAGTTCTCTGTAATTCCCCACAATCAAAAGGGTCGGGTTTCCCGACCCTTTTACCTGCACAAATAATCTTAATTGTCAATTGTCAATTATCAATTGTCCATTTATAGGAAGGACGATGTGTTATGTATGATATCGTTATTGTGGGCGGCGGTCCTGCAGGACTGACTGCCGCAGTTTATGCCCTGCGGGCAGGCAAGACCGTACTGGTCATTGAAAAGAACGGCTTCGGCGGTCAGATCGCCTATTCTCCCAAGGTGGAAAATATCCCCGGCACCATCCAAATCAGCGGAACGGAATTTGCCGAGAAGCTCATCGAGCAGACACTGAATTTGGGTGCGGACGTGGAGCTGGAGACCGTAACAAAGGTCGAAAAGACCGGCGACACCTTCACCGTTACCACAGAAGAAGGCAGCAGCTACGAAGGCGGCGCTGTGATCCTGGCGGTGGGTGTCAAGCACCGGATGCTGGGTCTGCCCGGCGAAAATGAACTGGTTGGCAACGGCATTTCCTTCTGCGCCGTATGCGACGGCGCATTCTACACCGGTCAGAACGTGGCAATGATCGGCGGCGGCAACTCCGCATTGCAGGAAGCACTGCTGCTGAGCGAAGTCTGCAACAAGGTCACTGTGGTGCAGAATCTTGCCGACTTTACCGGCGAAAAGAAGCTGTCCGACGCGCTGATGGCAAAGGAAAATGTTACCGCGCTGTTCAGCACCGTGGTTTCTGAATACATTCAAAAAGACGGGCAGCTGACCGGTCTGAAGCTGCACAACGATGCCACCGGCGAGGACACCCAGATCGACGTTAGCGGCGCATTTCTGGCAGTTGGCCTTGTGCCTGAAAACGATGCCTTTGCACAGCTTGCCCAGCTTAACGACTGGGGCTATTTCGACTCTGCAGAGGACTGCTGCACCAAGACTGCCGGCGTTTTCGTCGCCGGCGACTGCCGCAGCAAGCGGATCCGTCAGGTGGTGACTGCATCTGCCGACGGCGCCATCGCCGCCATGGCCGCCTGCCGGTATTTGGACTGAGAAATAACAAAATTCTCGGAATGCTGTCGCATTTCGGGAATTTTTTGTGCAGTTAAGCGGAAAAGGGACCGTTCAAAACCATTTTCTCACTATGGTGCACTGCCCTTAAGGGGGCCGTCTTCTTTCTAATATGCTGTCATCCCGAGCGCAATGAAATGGAGTCGAGGGATCTACGCACTGCGAGGATTCCTCCACGCGGCTTCGCCTTGGTCGGAATGACAAACGGGACGGGAAACCCGTCCCCTATAGTCCGTACTTAAATCTTGCAAAATCTCAGCAGCCGTGGTAAAATATACGCAATATTTAGACAAAGGAGGCGTGTTTATGCGCAAGCTGATTTGTTTGATCCTGTGCATTTTGATTTTGGCTGTGCCCGCATTGGCATTTGACGGCATTACATCTGCCCAAAGCCAGACAGTTGTCAAGGAAGACGGCTCCTGCCAGGTTTCCCTGACCGTCACGTTGCAGCTCAGCTCCTCCGATACCAAGCTGTCCTTTCCCCTGCCGGAAAACGCATCGGATATTGCCGTCAATATTCCCCGCGCCAAGATCACCCGCAGTGCAGGTCGCAGAAACGTGGATCTGTCCAGTCTGGGTGCAGGAACACATACGGTAACCTTCCGCTATAGCATTGACCAGGCAGTTACTGCAGATGAAAACGGCAAATTGCTGCTGACCGTGCCGCTGACCTGCGGCTTCGCCCGCCCCATTGAGCAGATGGAATTCTCCATCGAGCTGCCCGGCGAGCAGGAAAGAGCCCCCACCTTCAGCAGCACCTACTATCTGGAAACCGCAGCATCGATCATCGATAACCTTTCCTATAAGGGCAATGTCATCAGCGGCGTTATCAACCAGCGTCTGCAGGATCAGGAAAGCCTGACGATGACCCTGCCCGTTACCAAGGATATGTTCCCCCGGGTCTCCACCGGTCGCTGGTCGATGGACACGGTGGATATGATTATGGCGGCGGTATTCTTTCTGGCGCTGGCATATTGGCTGATCACTATGCGCTGCCTGCCGCCCCGCCGCAACCGCAGATCGCTGCCCACGCCGGGTCTGAATGCCGGCGAAATTCCCTGCCGTCTGACGGGTCAGGGTATGGATCTGACCCTGGCAGTATTTTCCTGGGCGCAAATGGGCTATCTGCGCATTCAAACCGACCGTCACGGTCGTGTCCGTCTGTATAAGCGTATGGAAATGGGCAACGAGCGCAGCGATCTGGAAAACAAGCTGTTCCGCAGTCTCTTTGGCAATCGGGATGTGGCAGATGCCTGCAGTTCCCGTTATGCGCAGCTGTGCCGCAAGGCAATGACCTATCGCTCCGGCACTTCTATTACCTACAAGCCCCGCAGCGGCAATCCCAGAGTGCTGCGTTTCCTCGCCATAATCATCGGCACATTGGGCGGCGTTTCTTTGGGTATGGCCTTTGCTTACGATACCGCCTGGAAGGTGGTGCTGTCCATTTTCCTGAGCATTTTCAGCACCGTTGCTGCGTGGCAGATGCAGTCTGCCGTCAAATGCCTGTATCACCGCAACAAGCTGCCGCTGCTGATCGGTCTCGGCTGCAGCCTGATCTGGTTTTTGCTGAGCCTGTGGGCAGGCGAATGGCATACCGGTCTGTTTGTTATTCTGTCCCAGCTGCTGATTGGTCTTGCCGCAGCCTTCGGCGGACGCAAAACCGAAAGCGGACAGCAAACGATGTCCGAAATTCTGGGATTGCGGCGGTTTATGCGCACCGCCACAAAAGAAGAGCTGGAACGGATCACCGATACCAATCCCCACTATTTTTATGACCTTGCGCCCTTCGCACTGGCGCTGGATTCTGATCGGGCTTTTGCACGGCGGTTCGGCAATGTCCGGCTCAGCGAATGTCCCTATCTCTCTACCGGCTCTGACCGTCAACTGACGGTGAAGGAATGGGATCAGCTCCTGCGGGACACCGCCGACACGATGGACGCCCTGCAGCGGCGTATGCCTTTGGATCGCCTGCTGGGAAGAAGAGGTCCGCTATGAACGGAATCGTAATTGTGGACAAGCCCCAGGGCTGGACCAGTCAGGATGTAACCGCCCGGCTGCGGCGGGTATTCAACACCCGCAGGATCGGACACGGCGGCACCCTGGATCCTATGGCTACCGGTGTTCTGCCGGTATTCGTTGGTCGCGCCACCCGGGGCGTGGAATTCTTTGAACACGCAGAAAAGACATACGAAGCCACGTTGCAGCTGGGTCTGAGCACCGACACCGAGGACATTACGGGAACGGCGCTGAAAGAATGCCCCGTAACTGTTTCCGAGGCCGATTTTCTGGCGATTTTGGAGCAGTTTCGCGGTGAAATTCTCCAGATTCCGCCGATGTACTCCGCTCTGAAAGTTAACGGACAAAAGCTGTGCGATCTCGCCCGTAAGGGCAAAGAGGTGGAGCGAAAGCCCCGCCCCATCACCATTTTTGAACTGGAATGTCTGGAGTTTACCGGCGATACCGCCCGTTTGCGGGTGCGCTGCTCCAAGGGCACCTATATCCGCACGCTGTGCAAGGATATTGGCGACGCACTGGGCTGCGGCGGCTGTATGGCCGCTCTGCGCCGGATCAGTGCCGGGCAGTACGGCGTCCAAAATTCTGTCCCCTTACAGGAGCTGTTGGAATCCGGCCAGCCGGAAAAATATCTGCAAAATGTGGATACAATGTTTTTAAACTATCCCACCATTACCCTGACGGAAAAGCAGGAACAGCGCTGCCGCAACGGAGGCAGCTTTACCCTGCAAGCTAATGACGGTTGCTACCGCGTGTACAGCCAAAGCGGTGAATTTCTTGCGCTGTCCCAGGTCGATAGCAATATTATGTCAACCATCAAAAGCTTTTTTGAAGTGTAAGGCTCTACCAATGGCTTCCTTGTGTAAAGGGAGCTGTCAAAAATCTTTGATTTTTGACTGAGGGATTGACAGCCCCTCCGTCTTCGCCTGCGGCGAATCCACCTCCCCTTGCACAGGGGAGGCTTACAATGCTTTGCTTTTACGGAGCGAAATATATGAAGAACAAATCCATCTACGCCCTTGGGTTTTTTGACGGTGTCCATTTGGGACATCAGGCATTGCTGGCCGCCTGTCAAGCCCTGGCAACAGAATACGGATGTACCGCCGGAGCTGTCACCTTTTCACAGCATCCGGTTTGCCTTGTTTCCGGCAGCCGGCAGGCACTGATCAACACCGCGGCTGACCGCCGACAGCTTTTGACGGCTATGGGCGCGCAGACCCTTGTTACCCTGCCCTTTGATGATGCACTGATGCGTATGTCCTGGCGCGATTTTATCCGGCTTCTGCGCAGCGAATACGGCGCAGCCGGTTTCGTCTGCGGTGACGATTTCCGCTTTGGCCATGCCGGCGAGGGTAATGCCGCTATTTTGCACAAATACTGCCGCGCCGCAGGTCTGCCCTGCGCCGTCATTCCCCAAAAATCCCTGGACGGCATCCGGGTTTCTTCCTCCTACATTCGCAGCTTGCTGGAAGCCGGCAATACCCAGAACGCCAACCGATTTTTGGGACACCCCCACATCCTTTCCGGTACTGTTGTACCGGGAAAACAGCTGGGTCGCACCATCGGCATTCCAACCGCCAATCTGCTGCTGCCCCAGGAGCTTTTAGTCCCCAAATTCGGCGTGTACGCCACCCTTGCCTGCTTCGACGGCAAGAAATATCCGGCTGTAACCAACATCGGCACCCGCCCCACGGTGGAGGGGCAAGGCATCACCGTCGAGCCCTGGATATTGGATTTTGACGGCGATCTTTACGGGAAGAACATTACGCTGGAGTTTCATCAATTCCTGCGCCCGGAGCAAAAATTTGAAACTTTGGAGCAATTAAAAGCCGAAATTCAGAAAAACGCGGCGCAAACCCGCAATTTTTTTCAAAAAACTTGAAAATTTTCCTTTACAATTGGGAAAACTTGTGATACGATACTCAGGCTGGCTTAGTGCCGGACGATATTTTTATGCCCACTGCTCAGTTGCAGGACCTTTTCACCGGCCTCAACTTGGCTGTCGGGAAATACTATGTAAAGGTGGAAAACAAAATGATTCTGAAAGAAAAGAAGACCCAGGTTATCCTGGACAACGCAACCCACGAGGGCGACACCGGTTCCGCTGAGGTCCAGATCGCTATCCTGACTGCCCGCATCAACGAGCTGACCGATCACCTGCGCGTGCACAAGCATGACAACCACTCCCGTCGTGGTCTGCTGATGATGGTTGGTAAGCGCCGCAAGATGCTGGACTATCTGGCAAAGAAGGACATCAACCGTTATCGTGCCATCATCGCCAAGCTGGGCATCCGTAAGTAAGTTTTTTGGAAAGGGCGACGGCAACCGTCGCCCTTTTTCAAGAACAAAAGCAAAATCGGGAGCGGCTTAGCAGTTGAAAGTGGTGCTGAAGATCGGCGCTAGTTTCAAGTGCTAATCCTCCCGAACAACAAGAAAAACAGGAGGTAAAACAAATGGTTATCCGCAAACAGTTCCCCAATCACAAGATTTTCGAAACCGAAATCGGCGGCCGTACCTTTACCGTCGAGACCGGTAAGGTTGCTGAGCTGGCCAATGCCGAGTGCATCTGCCGCTACGGCGACACTGTGGTGCTGACTACCTGCACCTGCAACCCCATCCCCAAGGCCGGCATCGACTACTTCCCTCTGACCATCGAGTTTGA
>JAZNNE010000090.1:0-53962 GCA_045580125.1 Faecousia sp.
TTGGCATTGCCCAGGGCAAGAAAATCGCCCTATACGGTCCTACCTTCCGCAACAGCGATGCCACCGCCTGCTACGATCTGGATCACAGCCGTTTTCTGGACGCGCTGGAGGAAAAATTCGGCGGCGAGTGGGTGTTGCTGAGTCGGTACCATATGAAGACCCTCAATGTCAGAGCCGAGCAGCAGACCGACCCCCGCATTCTCAACGCAACCTCTTACCCGGACATTCAGGAACTGATGGTCGCCGCAGATGTGGGCATCACCGACTACTCCAGCTGGATTTGCGATTTTCTGCTTACCGGTCGCCCCGGTTTCCTCTATGCGCCGGATCTGGAATACTACGACCGGGAACGTGGATTCTATTATCCTCTGGAAGAAACCCCCTTCCCAATTTCGCAAACCAATGACGAGCTTAATAAAAACATTCTCGACTTTGATGCGGAACTGTACGCCCGGAAACGAGAAAACTTCCTGGTTGCCCGTGGCTGTAAAGAAAACGGCACCGCTGCAAAACAGATTGTTGAGATTATCAAGCAGCAATGCGGACTTTAGTTCGTTTTGAAAAATAGAAAGGAGATCTCCTATGGCTAAGCATAAAAAACGTAATGGAAAAATTGATTTTCTAAAGTTTCTTTTTTCTATTATTATTGTTTTTAACCACAGCAAAAACGTAGTAGGAAGTAAAAACTCCATTTTCCTGGGTGGCAGCTTTGCTGTTGAATTTTTCTTTATCGTTTCCGGTTATCTGATGATGGCAAGCATCCAAAGGCTTAACAATCCCCCCACCTCCTTAGGCATTGAGACCAAGGATTTCCTGATTCGGAAATATAAGGGCTTCTGCCCTGAGCTGATTATCGCCTTCATTATGTCCATTGCCGTTTTCTATTTTGCTCAGAAGCAGCCGCTTTCCAAGCTGATTATGACTACATTCTCCGAGGTCCTCTTGATCAATATGTCCGGCATCTGGGCGCAAACCCTTAACGGACCAATTTGGTATCTTTCCTCAATGCTCATATGTATGGCAATCCTCTATCCGCTGGTTCGCAAGTACAAGGACACCGCCGTTTACATCATTATACCTCTGGTATCCCTGCTTTTATTGGGCTGGTTCTGCGGCAACAAAACCTCTCCCAGAGATCCGCTGAAGTGGATGGGATTGACCTACAAGGGTAATATTCGTGCATTTGCAGAACTGGGTATCGGAATTTTCCTGTATCCTATGGTAGAAAAGGTGAAAAAGATCGATTTCACCGTATTTGCAAGGATTCTGCTGACAGTGGTAGAATATGCCCTTTATGTTCAGCTGGTTTACTATATGTATAAGCGCACCGCGACTCGGTTGGACTATTTCTATCTGCTGGTATTTGCTGTGGCGCTGGTTATCTCTTTCAGTGAGAAAGGCATCGATGCTCCGGTATTCCGGGGACAGTTCTTCTCTCTGCTTGGTAAATACAGTTTATCCCTGTATCTGTGCCACCATTTCTTTGCAAAGAACGTAAAATACTTCTTCCCCAGTTACACAAAAAAGCAGCAGCTGATGCTCTACTATGCAATCTCTGCAGCCGCTGCACTGGTAGTTATGCTTTTATCTGATCTGATCCGCAAATACAGCAGCAAGCTGAAGCTGAAACGGATCTTCGTCCGACCCCAAATTACGCAGTAAAAAAAGCGAGGCGAATTGCCTCGCTTTTCTTTTATTGAATTGGCTCGAAATCTGCTGCGCCGTGCTTACACAGAGGGCAAATGATATCCTCCGGCAGCGGATCGCCCTCATAGACCCAGCCACAGATCTTGCACACGTAGCCCTTCTTGCCCTCGGTCTGGGGCTTGGGCTTGACGTTATTCTGGTAGTAATCGTAGGTCATTGTCGGCTTATCTTCCATCACACGGGCTTCCGTAACAGAGCAGATAAACATACCGTGGGTGTCCAGATCCACGAAGCTCTCCACCTTCAGCGACATAAAGGAGTTGATATGTCTGGGCAGGAAACGCAGCCCGTTATCGCTGCGCAGCTCTTCCATACCGGCAAATTTATCCGCCGTACGACCGCTCTGGAAACCAAAGGTCTCAAACACGGAGAAGGGCGCGGAGATATCTAAGCAGTTGACGTTCATCACGCCGGTCTGCTTGATGACGTGGTAGGAATAATTCTGCTTGTTGATGGTAACTGCCACCCGGTTGGGGGTGTTGGTAACCTGCGTTACCGTATTGACGATCAGGCCGTTATCCTTGGTTCCGTCGTTGCTGGTAACCACGTACAGACCGTAGCCGATGTTAAACAACGCGCTCAGATCGTTTTTGTTGGCTGTATCGCTGCTTTGCGCCATATACTCCCGGCACAGCTCGCTTGCCAGCTCCTCGACCTGATTTCTGCTGTCTTCGTTCAGTGCCGACAAAATTCGCACCGTGGTGTCGGTAAATGTCAGATTCTTGCTGTCTTCCAGCATGGTGCGCATCACCTTGGCAGCCAGCGGCGCCCAAGAGCCGTTCTCCATCAAGCCCACCGTACGATTCTGGTAATTGCGCTCCGTCAGGTGGTGGATAAACTCCTTCATAAAGGGGAACACGTCGGCGTTATAGGTGGTAGTCGCCAGCACCAGCTTGTTGTAGCGGAACGCATCCTCCACCGCCTCGTGCATATCGCAGCGGGCCAAGTCATTGACCACCACCTTGGGGCAGCCCTTTTCCTTCAGCTTTTGCGCCAGCAGCTCTACCGCCGCCTTGGTGTTGCCGTAAACAGAGGTGTAGGCAATGACGATGCCCTCACTCTCCGGCTGGTAGCCGGACCAAGTGTTGTACAGATTCAAATAGTAGCCCAGATTTTCCGTAAGCACCGGTCCGTGCAGAGGGCAAATGACGTTAATTTCCAGCGTCGCTGCCTTTTTCAGCAGCGCCTGCACCTGCGCGCCGTACTTGCCCACGATGCCGATGTAGTACCGGCGGGCTTCGCAGGCCCAGTCCTCCTGCACATCCAATGCGCCAAACTTGCCAAAGCCGTCGGCGGAGAACAGCACCTGATCGCAGGAGTCGTAGGTTACGATGACCTCCGGCCAATGCACCATAGGTGCCGCCACAAAATGCAGCAGGTGCTTGCCCAGATTCAGGGTGTCCCCCTCTTTGACGGCAATGCGGCGGTCGGCAAAATCGGTGCCGAAGAAATTCTGCATCATCACAAATGCCTTTGCGGAGGCTACCACGATTGCCTCGGGATACAGCTTCAGAAAATTGTGCACATTGGCAGAATGATCCGGCTCCATGTGCTGCACCACCAGATAGTCAGGCTTGCATCCACCCAGCTCCCGCTGGATGTTGTCCAGCCACTGGTGGGTAAAGCGCTGATCCACCGTGTCCATAACGGCGATCTTCTCGTCCAGAATCAGATAGGAATTGTAGGACATACCGTTGGGCACAACATACTGACCCTCAAACAAGTCTACCTCGTGGTCGTTAACGCCGATATACTTAATATCATTGGTAATCTTCATGTTCCGTTCTCCTTTTGTATGCTATGTATCGCTTAATTCTTCCAATTTTTCCTGCGCGGTGATTTCGATCGTGCCGCGGGTCAGGCGCACCATACCCTCGTTCTGGAAATACCGCAGCATTCTGGTCACCACTTCCCGCGCCGTACCCATATGGGCGGCGATTTTCTCGTGGGTGATCTTCAAAACCGATGTGCCTTCCAGCTGCACTTCCTCCAGCAGGAACGCCGCCAGTCGCTTGTCAAAGCTTTTCCACATAATCTGCTCCATCAGCCACATCAGCTCCGAAAAATTGCTGCTGAGCAGGCTTCTGGAATAGTTGGCAACCGGCAGGGATTCCTCCATCAGCCGCTTGAAAAGATAAGCAGGAATACACCAAAACTCGGTGTCCTTTTCCGCCTCGATCATCACATTCAGCTGCAGATCCGGCATCACGCAGGACGCGCTGAGGATGCTCACATCGTATTCAAACAGTCTGCCGATGGTGATCTCCCGACCGTCCTCGGAGAGTATGTAGGCGCGCAGCTGTCCGGACTTGATGATCACCAGACCCAGACATTGGGCGCTGCTGTCGTGGATGCAAGCGCCTTTTGCCACGCTTTGAAATTCTGTCAGCTGGGCAATTTCCGCCTGCTGCGCCGGCGTCAGCTTGTCCCAGATGGGGAAATATTGCTTCAGCTCCAACAGCGTCACTCCTTTTGATGTGTTATATAGATTATACATCGAAAAAGCAAATTTGTATACTTTTTTCTTTTGGTGATAATGTCACAGATTACCAGAGAAAATTTGGTTATACTAAAGAAAAAACAAACGGAAAGGAGCTGGCTTTATATGGCAGCTGTTAATTTAACTCATCAACAATTCACTCACGCAATGAACGAGGGTAAGGCAGTTTTGGTAGACTACTGGGCACCCTGGTGCGGCTACTGCCGCCGGATCGGTCCTGCATACGAAAAGATCGCCGAAGAGCAGGCAGGCAAGCTGCTGGTAGCAAAGGTCAACATCGACGATGAGCCGATACTGGCACAGCAGCAGAATATCGAAGTGATCCCCACGCTGATCCTCTATAAGGACGGCAAGGTGCTTAGCTCCGTGGTAGCACCGGAATCCAAGGCCGCCATCGATGCCTTCATTCGTGAGCATTTGGGGTAAACGCTATGACCTATGATATGATCGTCATTGGCGGCGGACCTGCCGGCTACACCGCCGCGCTGTACGCCGCACGTGCAGGCTTAAAGGTAGTGGTGTTGGAAAAACTGTCCGCCGGCGGACAGATGGCGCTGACCACTCAGATCGACAATTATCCCGGTTTTGAAAGCGGTATCGACGGTTTTCAGCTGGGTGAGCAGATGCAGCAGCAGGCGGAGCGCTTTGGCGCGGAAACGGTGCTGGCTGAGGTCATTTCCGCCAACATAAAAGCTGTTCCCAAAGAGATCATCACCACCGACGGCAAATTTTACGGAAAATCCGTGGTCATCGCCACCGGCGCTGACCCGCGGAAGCTGGGACTCCCAAGCGAAGATGCGCTGGTAGGTCGTGGCGTCAATTACTGCGCCGCCTGCGACGGTATGCGCTATCGTGGCAAGACTGTAGCTGTGATCGGCGGCGGCAATACCGCCGTGGCAGATGCCCTGCAGCTGAGCCGTATCGCGGAAAAGGTGATCCTGGTGCATCGGCGTGATACCCTGCGGGCGACCCGGGTATACCACGACCAGCTGCAGCGCACACCCAACATCGAATTTCGCTGGAACAGCCAGGTTTCTGCATTCCTCCACGACGGCAAGCTCACCGCCCTGCAGCTGCGCAACACGAAAACCGGCGAAGAATCTACCCTGCCCTGCGACGGCGTGTTTATCAGCATCGGACGCGCGCCCATTACGGCGCTGTTCGCCGATCAGCTGTCTTTAGACGAAAGTGGCTACATCATCGCCGGCGAATCCACCGAGACCAATCTCCCCGGCGTGTTCGCCGTAGGGGATGTGCGCACCAAGGTGCTGCGGCAGATCGTTACCGCCGTCGCCGACGGCGCCACGGCTGCCCACTACGCGGAAGAATATCTGACAAGTTTGTAAGTCCCGTCCCTTACCTTCTCCCGGGGAGAAGGTGGCCGAGCATAACGAAGCGGATTTAATTAAAGGATTGCCGGTAGCAATCCAACCATAAGCTATGCGAGGTCGGATGTGGAATGCGGGCGGGAATTTTAGATTATGCACACCATAGGGGCTTCATCAGCCCGTAGGGACACCCGTCCCCGGGTGTCCGCGGACACCGCTCCTGCGGTGTCCCTACATTCAATCCTTTGGTGCACGCCGTTCCACACCCGTCTTTTTGCTTCGCAAAAATCCACCCTCTCCCCGGGAGAGGGTGTTTGACTGTCAACTTGCACTTGCCCACAAAAAAGCACCCGCATAGCGGGTGCTTTCCTTATTCTTTTGTCCGTTTTGCGGACTTTTTCATTTTATACAGCTCTTCGGTGGCCATACGCACCTTGGCGACGGGGGTATTGCCCTTGGGGAAGCAGTAATACAGCGCATCCTTATTGCCGATGCAGACCATATCCGCTTTTTCATACCAGAAATAATCTGCGTACAGTCCGTAACACGCCAGTGGCGGTTGGCTATATTGCAGCTTTCCGTCGCAGCCGGTCAGCGTAAAGCCCTCGCCGTCGTGCCGCAGACGCCCCTGCCCCACCGTATAGAAGGCTTTGAAATCCACGATGATGCCGATATCCACATCGTCTTCCATCTTGTATTGCCCGTTTTCCAGTTCCCCGCGCGCCTGAGCGCGCTCCCAGGCATACCAATCTGGGATATGTGGATACTCCGTTTCCCCCTCCAGTGCCTGCAGGAAGCCCTTGGTGGTCAGTTCCCACTGCTTGCCGCAGTGGTGGCAGGTCAGCAAGATACCCTTGCCCTCCATTTTTCCTTCTGTGCCGCATTTGGGGCACTTGTAGAGGATCCGTTCCAGACCGTCAGCACGGAATTTTTCCGTGATCTCAATGCCGTTTTTCTGCTGCCAGGCGAAATTGTCAAAGGTAAATGCCGCGTCAAGAATTTCGTCCAATTCCCGTACCGACTTTTCCTTGATCTCCTCCGGTGTCAGCAGGCATTTTACCTTTGCGCTGACCTTAACCTTTCGCTTTTGCAAGCCGTTATACAGCGGATCTCTGGCAAACGCGCCATAGGTTGTAACGGACACCACCGGCACATCCAGCTTTTTCAGCAGAACGCCCATTTTTCGCGGCAGCGCCGTCGCCGTGCCGTCAAAGGAATAGCTGGCCTCAGGATACATCAAAACGCTGGATCTCTTTTCCTTCAGCAGATATTCCATATCCCCGATCAAACCCAAATCGCTGACGAATTTCTGGGTGGGAATGCAGCCCAAAAACCGCATCAGCCACTCCTTGCCCACCAAGCCGTCGCTGGTGCAGACGATGCCGTAGGGCTTGGGATAAAAGATCTTCGACACGATCATCAGATCGATAAAACTGGAGTGATTCATCAGAATCAGGCAAGGGCGTTTCCCCACCTTTTCCATACCCTCGGCGGTGTAGGAAAACCGGGTAGCCAAAAGATCAGGTATCGAAGCGATACGGATCACCGTATGCAGCAGAAAGCTGGGTCTGCGTGGTTTGCGGTGCTTACCCTTGGGTAATGCCATCACCGCGTCGATCGACTTTTTCCGGGTCTTGATCTTCATACTCTCACATCCTTGCCGTTTGCAGGCGATTATTCCTCTAATTCGTCCTCTGCTTCTTCGCCGTCTTCATCGTCATCGGCGTCATCTTCCTCATCATCTTCAAATGCTTCGTCTGCATCCTCTTCTTCCATCGGTTCTTCCTCTTCCTCCGGCGCTGACACATCGATTTTTGCGATCTGATTGACCAGAAGATTTTCCGGGTTATGCCGGCGGAAAGACATCACCATCATCACCACAACCGCGGCGATGCAGCTGACAACAGCCAACATCTGACTGACACGGAACGGACCCCAGTAAAGGCTGTCGGTTCGCAGTCCTTCGATGAAGGCACGACCCAAGCCATACCACGCCGCATAGCCCAGGGCGATCTGTCCGTCATATTTGCGTTTCTTGGACAGAAAGTGCAGCAGCACGAAGCCTAACAGATTCCACACAGACTCGTAAAGGAATGTAGGATGGTGATATTCCCAGGTCTGGGTATAGGTGTTGAAAAGACCCATACGCAGGAAAGATTCCGTATCGGCACCAAAGGCTTCCCGGTTAAAGAAATTGCCCCAGCGACCGATGCACTGACCGATCAAAAAGCCCAGCGCTACCATATCCAGCAACGCAGGAATCTTGATTTTCTTCACAAGACAATGTACCACCACGCCGATGGCTGCGCCAATGACGCCGCCATAGATCGCCAGACCGCCTTCCCAGATAAACAGCAGCCGAATGAGGTCGTCCTTGTATTCATCCCAAGTAAAGATGCAGTAATACAGTCGGGCGCACACCACTGCCAGCGGCAGGATCCACAAAATGCCGTCGGTCAGATCGTTTTCCTTGATACCGAACTGCCGGCAACGCCGCCAGGCATACAGCACCGCCAGCAGCAAGCCTACAGCGATCAAAATGCCGTAGATATAGATGCTTAGCGATCCGATTTTAAAGAAACGGGGCGGATCGATTTCTATCCCGAGTGCCGGGAACGCGATCTTGGAATATTCGTTGTACATAATATTGCCTCCTTTATACTTGTCTGCGGGGCTCAATAACAGAAAGCGCGCAGCGTTCTTTTTTTACCGTTTTTTCAATAAATGCGCAAACCTGCGTGGCAGTTATTTCGGTATACACCGATGGGAAACAAAAATAATCAAAATTCGACAGCTGATAAGCGCACAAGCGGAAGCAGGTGGAATCAAAGCTGTCCAAGTCCCGGATCCTGCGTCCCAGGGCGCTGCGCTTCATTCGCAGCAGATCATCCTCAGCGATGCCGGTTTTCACCAGCTCCTCCGCCCGCGCCAAAATCGCATCCCGGACAGCTTCCGCTTCGTAGCTGTCGCCACCGCAGGTCAGCAGCGCGCAGCCATCTACAGTTTCAAAGCCACCGCCGAAGGAGGAGTCGATCAGCCCCTGTTCGTACAGCTGCAGATACAGCTGCGACGACTCGCCAAACAGCGCCTCCGCTGCCAGATCGCCAATAATTTCCTGCCGGATGGCAGCCTCGCCGGTGCCAATACTCTCACATTTGAAGCCCAGCTGGAAATTGGGCATTGCCACTTCCATAGCCATCGTTACCGCCGCCTGCCGGCAGGTCATCTCCTCCTGCCAGGGGCGCAGCTTGATGCCGGCTTCCTTTTTCTCGTCGCCCAGCACTTCCCGGGCAACCTCCAGCACTTGCTGGGGGTCAACATCGCCTGCCACGCACAAGATCATATTGGCGGGGGTGTAAAACGCCCGATGGCACTGGTTTAGCAGCTCCGGCGTAATTTGCCGAATGCTCTCCCGGCTGCCCAAAATGGGGACACGAATGGGATGGCTGCTATACATCGCCCGCATCAAATTCTCAAACACCCGTTCCGGAGAATCGGCGTTCATACCGATCTCCTGATCGATAATGCCCATCTCCCGCTGCACACTTTCCTCGGTAAAGTACGGGGTAGACACAAATTCCAGCAGCAGCCGCAGATTGGGCAGGAAATTCTCCGTACAGGAAAAATAATACGCCGTCATATCGTAGCTGGTAAAGGCATTGACATTGGCTCCCAGCGCGGCAAATTCCGCGGTAACATCCCGACCCGGCAGCTCAAACATCTTATGCTCTAAAAAATGGGCAATGCCCGCCGGCGCTTGGATTTTCTCCCCATCCAGCAGAAAATCTGTGTGGATAGAGCCGAAATCCGTTACAAAATAGGCCAATTTTCGGGAAAATCCGGGTCGCGGCACCACCTGCACCGTCAGACCGTTTTCCATTTTGCAGCTATACAGCGTTTCGTTAAGCTGCTTATAATCCTTCCGGTTCATTCTCCCACCCCCTGCAAAAAGAAGCTGGAGTGGAGCTTTACGGTCTTCGCAGCAGCCACCACATCGGCGATCTGTACGCCGCACACCGCCTGGCGGTACGCATCCAGATCCAAGCACAGACCGCTGAGCGCGGCAGTGGAATGGTAGCCCTCAATGGCTCCGGGGGAATCGTGAACCGTCCGCAAACCGGACAGCACAGCCTCACGGGCAGCGGTTAATTCCTCCTGCGTGATCTCGCCATCCTGGCAGGCCTGCAGCTGGCGCAAAATCTCCGAGCGCACTGTTTCCTCCTGGGCGACATCAATGCCGGCAGAAACTGTAATGATGCCCTTGGTGCCGTAGTAGCCCGAGCCGATGGAATAGCACAGCGACAGCTTCTCCCGCACATTGAGAAACAGCTTGGAGGTCATACCGGCACCAAAAACGGTGTTGAGCAGCTGCATCGCCGCAAATTCCTTATGCCGGTTGGTAACGGGGGTAACAAAACCCACGCACAGCTTGCTCTGGGTGATCTCCATCTCCTCGCGGCTATGCTTGCCGCCGGCATCACAGAACGGCGTTTGCGCCGGCAGGTTTACATAACATCTTTCGATCCCTGCCAGCATATTTTTCAAAAGCCCCGTGATCTGCTCCGGTGCGGCAGAGCCCACATAGAACAGCTCGATGCGGCTTTGGCGCAAAATTTGCTGATAATGCCGGTACAGCGCCACCGCGTCCACCTTTTCCACACCTTCCTTATGGCCCAGGCGGGGAATTCCAAAGGCATCCTGCGGGCACATGGCTTTTAGCAGCTGCGCACCGGCATAGACCCTCTTGTCATTGAGCTCCGACTCAATGGTAGAGATCAGATTTTTCTTTTCGCTTTCCACAAATTCCTTGGAAAAGCCGCCGTCTTCCATCACCGGCTCCAGCAGCAGCTGCCGCAGAAAGTCCACCATAGGCGCCAAAATCTCGTCGCCGTCCATAGCATAGCGGTCTTCCATAAAGCTGCAGTACAGTCCTGTGGTTTGATAGTCGCCCACACGCCGCACCAGCGCGCTGACGGATGCGCCGTACAGATCGTCCAGGTGCAGGGTAATTGCCTGCAGATCGGGATAACGCCTCGTTCCCCGCAGCAGCACCGCCGGCAGCAGCGCATTCATCGCCGCTTCCTCCACCGCCATTGGTCTTACCAGCTGAAAGCTTAAGCAGCCCTGCTTGAACCGGCTGTCTGCGAAATAACGCAGCGTAATCCCCGGGGATAGCTCAAAAACTTGAATCATAAAGGAAAGCTCCTTGCTTTTCACACCTACATAGTGCATATATTATATATCAATTCTCCCCAAATAGGAAGAGGTACAACGAAATTTATCCGTTTTTCCGGTTGCGAATTTTCCCGGAATGCGGTACAATGAGAAAAAGTCTGTACAAAGGAGGGATCTTGGCCATGGCTTGGCTGGAAATTACCATCAATACTGCTTCCGCAGGCGTGGACGAGATCGCCGCAGCGCTTACCGCCAACGGTTTTTCCGATCTGCTGATCGAGGATCAAGCGCAATTCGAAGATTTTTTAGAGCAAAACCGCGCCTACTGGGATTACATTGACGAACAGCTCCAGCAGCAGCTGCAGGGACTTTCCCGCATCAAGCTGTACTTAGAAGATACAGACACCGCCGGACTTGACCGTCTGGCGGCGCTGACCCAAGCCCTTGGCGTACCAATGACCGCCGCGCCTATGGCAGAGGTGGATTGGGAGGAAAGCTGGAAAGAAAACTACGCCGCCGTCGAGGTAGGCGATCGCCTTGTGGTGCTGCCCTACTGGCTTGCTGACGAAGCTCACGGCAGCCGTCTTCCGGTGATCTTGGATCCCGGTCTGACCTTTGGCACCGGCGCCCACCCTTCAACCCAGATGGTGATGGGGGCAATGGAGCGCTATGTCGCCGCCGGCTCCCGTTGTTTGGACTTAGGCAGCGGCAGCGGAATTTTGTCTATTGCCGCTTTGCGACTGGGCGCAAAAAGCGCCATCGGCGTGGATATCGATCCCAAGGCAGAGGATATCGCCCGGGAAAATGCCGCTTACAACGGTTTTTCCGCACCGGAATTCACTGCTCTTACCGGCAATGTTACCGCTGACCGTCAGCTGATGGACAGACTTGCCGGTCAGTCCTACGATGTGGTGCTGGTCAATATTGTTGCGGATGTGATCATCGGTCTTGCGCCGGTACTTCCTGCTCTTCTGTCCGAGAGTAGCATTTTGATCTGTTCCGGAATTTTAGACACTCGCTTGAACGATGTTTATGCAGCGCTGACCCAAGCCGGATTGACCGTTTTGGACACCTTTGCACAGGAAGACTGGCGTTGTGTTACCGCAAAAAGGAGAACCCTATGATCTTTTCTTACCGAACCCGACGGGCGCTGAAGCGGCTGTTTGTGGGTCTGCTGGCGCTGGCTGTACTGGCTGTTGCCGTGCTGATGTGTTGGTTTTTGTGGCTGAACCGTTATGTGATCTATACTCAGGACGGCGCCATTCTGGATTTTGACCGTCCTCTGGAATTTTCACCCAACATAGCTCCCACGCCCACAGATCCCCTGCCCAATGTCAATATCAACTATGGAGATCCCGAGGAAGAGGATTCCCAGCCGGTCGAGCTTCTGCGCTTCAGCGGCTACTATGTAACGCTGGAAACGTTGCTGTCGGATTTCGACGGCATTTCCCAAAAGCTGCGGCAGCTGGAATCCGGCTCCACCATTTTGCTGGATGTCAAGAGCGTTTCCAGTTACTCCTATTTCTCCACCGATGTGGGTATGCGCGCCACGGATTTTGACACCACGAAACTGGATTCGCTGATCAACGATCTGCGCAAAAACGGACACTATCTGATCGCCCGTATTCCGGCATTTCAGGAGTACCGCTATATTTTGGCGGACGAACGGGAGCGCGTGCCCTACGGTCTGCCGAAGGATGGCGGAAACGGCTCGCTGTGGCTGGACGCAGACGGTCCTTGCTACTGGATGAATCCCGCCTCCGAGGGTACGATCTCCTACCTGATCCAGACCATTTCCGAGCTGCGTGGGCGCGGTTTCCACGAAGTGGTGCTGGACGATTTCCGCTTCCCCCGTACGGATATGATCCCCTTTATCCTGATGGAGGATCACGTGCTGGTGGATGCTGCGCAAACCATCGCATCTGCCTGCGCCACCGACAGCTTCTGCGTTTCCTTTGTAAGCACGAAGGCAGATTTCCCCCTGCCGGAGGGACGCACCCGGCTGTATATCGAAAATGCCAACATATTGGATGCGCCGGTGCTGTTGGAGCAGTCCGGACTGGATGTTTCCCGTATGGTATTCCTCGCTGACACCGGCGATACCCGGTTTGACGAATACTGCGTACTGCGCCCCATCGAAATGGCACACGAATAACGCGAAAGCCCCCTCGGAAGAGGGGGCTTTTGCCTTCCCCCCGGGGTGAGGCGCCCAAACAGAGTGAGGGCGGATGCCCACATCCTTCCTATTTGTCATTCCGAGTGGAGCGCAGCGGAATCGAGGAATCTTCGCACCCCATTCCTGCGGTAGATCCTTCGGCTACGGCTTCGCCTTCGCTAAGGATGACAACAGGGCGTGTTGCTTTCGCAACACGCCCTTAGCTTTATGCAGCTTAAACAATACCCTGTGCCATCATAGCATCGGCGACCTTCTGGAAGCCTGCGATGTTCGCACCGGCCACCAGATCGCCCTCCATGCCGTATTCCTTGGCGGCATTGTAGGAGTTCCAGTAGATGTTCTTCATGATCTGCTTCAGCTTGGCATCCACCTCTTCTGCGGTCCAGCTGTAGCGCATAGAGTTCTGGCTCATTTCCAGACCGGAGACGGAAACGCCGCCGGCGTTAACAGCCTTGGAAGGTGCAACCACCACGCCCGCCTTCTTCAGGTAAGCCATTGCATCGTTGGTGGTGGGCATATTGGCAACCTCGACATAGTACTTGGTGCCGTTGGCAACGATCTTTTCAGCCTCAGCCATCTTGACCTCGTTCTGGGTTGCGCAGGGCATCAGCACATCAGCCTTAACGCCCCAGGGCTTCTGACCGGCATAGAAAGGAACGCCGAACTTGTCAGCATAATCCTGCACCTTGTCGCGACCGGATGCACGCATCTGAAGCATAAAGTTGATCTTTTCTTCCGTGTTGATGCCGTCTTCATCGTAGACATAGCCGTCAGGACCGGAGATGGTCAGCACCTTGCCGCCCAGCTCTGCGATCTTCTTGACAGTGCCCCAGGCCACGTTGCCGAAGCCGGAAACCACGAAGGTCTTGCCCTTGATGGTGTCGCCAAAGGACCTCAGCATTTCGTCTACATAGTAAACTGCGCCGAAGCCGGTAGCTTCCGCACGGATCAGGCTGCCGCCGTAGGAAATGCCCTTGCCGGTGAGCATGCCTTCATAAGTGCCGGTCAGGCGCTTGTACTGACCGAACAGATAGCCAACCTCACGGGCGCCTACGCCGATATCGCCGGCGGGCACGTCGATGTCAGCACCCACATACTTGTACAGCTCGCTCATAAATGCCTGGCAGAAGCGCATAACCTCACGGTCGGACTTGCCTCTGGGGTCAAAGTCGGAGCCGCCCTTGCCGCCGCCCATAGGCAGGCTGGTCAGGGAGTTCTTGAAAGTCTGCTCGAAGCCCAGGAACTTCATAATAGACATATTGACGCTGGGATGGAAACGCAGACCGCCCTTGTAAGGACCGATGGCGTTGTTAAACTGGACACGGTAGCCGTAGTTGACCTGCGCCTGACCCTGATCGTCCACCCAGGATACCCGGAACTGGATCGCACGGTCGGGAGCGGTCATACGCTCCAAAATCGCATTGCGGCGGTAGGCATCCTCATTGCGCTCGATCACGGGGCGCAGAGAACCCAAAACCTCCTCCACGGTCTGGTGGAATTCTTCCTGACCGGGGTTCTGCTCAATAACTCTCTTGATAATATCATCTACATAGCTCATGGTAGGGCACCTCTTTTCTCAGAATGCCCTAATTCTAACAGATATGGATAATGATTGCAACACCTTTTTGCAATTTTATGGCTCGTCTCTTGCATTTTCTTGCAATCTGTACGAAAAAACAAGCTGAGGGTGACCATTTTTTGCCACCCTCAGCTTTTGTTCATTCATTTTCCAGCGATGCTGAGTCCTTCTACCAGAACGCTGGGCGCACCAAAACGTGCCATACCCGGCAGCTCCAGATTGTCCGCCACCGCTGTGATATTTTTCAGCAGGTCGTAGAAATTGCCCGCCACAGTAAAGGATTTCACCGCTTTCGTCTTCTTGCCGTCTTCGATCATAAAGCCGGCGCTTTGCAACGAGAAATCGCCGCTGACGGCATTGGCTCCGGCATGAAGTCCGCCCAGAGAATTGATATACACACCGTTGCCCGCCTTTTGCAGCAGCTGCTCCTCCGTCAGCTCTCCGGCTGCCAGATACATCGTAAAGGGACTGATGCCTACGGCGCTGGCATAATCAGCCTTGGAGGCATTGCCGGTGGTCTTTTTGCCGTCTACCGCGGCGGTTTTCAGATTGTACAGCAGCGTCTTGAACACGCCGTTTTCAATGAGATTCTTCCTGTAGGTCGGCGAGCCTTCCGCATCGAAATTTCTGGGCATCGGAGCATCCGGATGGAACGGATCGTCCACCAGCGTTACGATATCCGATGCGATCTTTTCTCCCTCCTTGCCCGCCAGCTTACTCAAGCCCTTTTGCGCAGCTCTGGAGGAGAAAATCGAAGCATAGGTCTGCAGCAGATCGCCCATAGCCTTGGGGCTGAACACCACCGGATATTGCCCCGTAGGTGCCACATCGCCGCCCAGCTTGTTCAGCGCGCTGCGTACCGTTTCCGCGGTCATGGCATCGGTATCGATGGCATCCAACTGCGCCAGTTTGATCTGAAAATCGTTGGCCATTTCCCCGTCGCCCGAAACCACCGCCACCACAACCAGACCGGTCAAACTTGTCTTGCTGTGCAGATCCAATCCCTTGGAATTAAAAATGGCGATCTCGCTGCTTTCTGCCACACCCTGGGTCTGGCAACCGTCGATAACGGACGGGTCGGCAGCATACAGCTTTTCCTGGGTGCTGAGCACCTTGGAAACCATTTCCTCCGTTGAAGGCATCCGGCAGGCATTCTCTTTCAGCGGCACATATTCCTGTCCGCCCGGGCAAAGAAACACCTGCTCCTCCGCCTCCAGAACAGCAGCATTGCCCGCCGCTTTCTCCACGATCCGCGCAGCCTGCTCCGGTGTCAACGCCTCCGTAGAAGCATAACCCATCTTGCCACCAACGATACAGCGGAAGCAGACACCGCCCTCTGTGGTGCCGGTAAACTGATTGATCTCGTGCTGGAAGGCGCTGACAGAGGTGGATTCTCCGCTTTGATAATACAGCTCATAGTCTTCAATGCCCATCTGTGCGCATTTTTCCACCACGATCTTCTTAAATCCGTTAAAATCCATAGTCGTCCCTCCTTATCTGCCGCCAACGGTGATGGAAGAAACCCGGATCATCGGCTGTCCCACATTGGTAGGAACGCTGCCGCTGGAAGAGCCGCACATACCCTGACCCATTTCCAAAACCGTGCCGACCATATCGATATTGTGCAGGATCTCCGAGCCCTTGCCCACCAGACTTGCGCCTCTGACCGGCTCGCAGATCTTGCCGTCGCGAACCATATAGCCCTCATTCACCGCGAAATTAAATTCGCCGGTTACGGGATTGACCGAGCCGCCGCCCATTTCCTTGGCATACAGACCGTATTCCATTGAGCCGATAATATCCTCGTTCTGATCCGTCCCCGGGGCGATATAGGTGTTGGTCATACGGGAGGTGGGAGTATAGGCATAGCTTTCCCGGCGGGCATTGCCCGTAGATGCCATTCCCATTCGGCGTCCGTTGAACTTGTCCACCATATAGCTTTTCAGCACGCCGTTTTCGATCAGCACATTCTTCTGCGCCGGCGTGCCCTCATCATCTATGTTGATCGAGCCCCAGGCATTGGGAATGGTGCCGTCGTCAATGGCAGTAACCTTCTCGTTGGCGATCTTCTCCCCCAGCTTGCCCACAAACTGACTGCGCCCATACGCCACCGAAGATGCCTCCAGCGAATGTCCGCAGGCCTCGTGGAAAATAACGCCGCCAAAGCCGTTATCAATCGCCACCGGCATCACACCGGCAGGGCAATAGCCTGCGCCGGCCATCGTAACCGCCTGCTTCGCTGCGTGAATGCCCACCGCCTTGGGCTCCACCGTTTCAAACATTTCAAGACCCATTCGCCGTCCGGGTGCGCAGGATCCGGTTTGGGTCTCGCCGCCCAGCTCCGCCACAGCGGAAATGGCGATCCGTGTGCGGATCTGCCGATCCTGGGTGTACAGCCCTTCGGTATTTGCGATCAGGATGTTATGATCCACATCCATCAAATTGCCGGTAACCTGGCGAATGGCATCGCTGTATTCCTTGGCAGCAAAATACCCTTCCTTCAAAATAGCTACCTTTTCTGTGTTTACCACAGAGCTGGGTACGATCTTTACAGGGTGAACATCCCCAAATGTGCGCTCACGCAGCACGATGTCCATAGCAGCCGTTCCCTGCCCCAGCGCCTCTGCCGCCTGCTCCGCGCATCGCAGAAGACCTGCTTCCGAGGTGTCCACCGTAGATGCCATCACGCTGCGCATCCCCTTGTAGACCCGCACCGCCGCGCCGGCGATCACCGCATCTTTCACAGAGTCCACCTTATCTGCGATCATCGATACATTATATTTGCTGGTATTTTCTGCAAAAATTTCCGCATAATCGCCACCGGTGGAAACCGCCTTTTGCAGCACTTTTTTACAAATCTCTCTGGAAATCACAAAAATTCCCCCTTTGTTTCCTATATAAGTTTAGTTTACCAAAACTTCCTACCCAATGCAACTCTCCATAGAAAATTTACAAATCTCTTTACTTTTGTTCAAAATCTGTTATTATTATGATTACATAGCAGGAGGAATAATCCTATGAAAATTTTCAAAAAACCCGTAAAAAAAAGCACCCTCTATTACATTCTGTTTGGCATCTTTTCCGCTATTTTTGTAGTCAGCGCCATTTTGCTGGTGGACTACTTTGTTGCGTCCTACAAGAACAAACAGCTCAACCTTTCCCTTTCCAACCCCAAAAATGAAATTCAGCAAATCGTGGACAATGCGCCCACCACGCCGGACGGCTCTCTCGATCCCAGTGGCGACTATCCCTTTGATACCGAATCTCCGATCCTGCCGGAATATCAGAATGCTTACGCCCAAAACGATGATCTGGTGGGCTGGATCCGCATTGACGGCACCGTCATCGACTACCCCGTTATGCAGCATCTGGAGGAAAAGGACTATTACTTAGAGCGTAATTTTGACGAAGAGTACAGCAAGCACGGCAGCATCTATCTGCGGGAGCAGTGCCAGCCGTTCAAGCCCTCGGACAACGTGGTCATCTACGGTCACTACAAGCAGGACGGCTCTATGTTCCACGACCTGCACGGCTACTACAAAAAGTCCTTCTGGGAGGAGCACCAGCTCATCGAGTTTGACACGATTTACGAGCACCATACCTACCAGGTTTTCGCCGTATTCAAGGTCAATGTCAACGATAAGGATTTCTTCCGTTATCACACCTTTAACGATTTTGATGCTGCCGAGGAATTCGACGAATACGTAAATACCGTCAAGGATTTAAGCTTCTACGACACCGGCGTTACCGTCGAATATGGCGACAAGCTGATCACCCTCTCCACCTGCGAATACACCTTAAGCAACGGCCGCCTGGTGGTGGTCGCCAAGCGCGTCTCTTAAATAACTTCCCCTCACATAGCCCCCTCGTCAGAGGGGGCTGGCTTTTTGCTCTGCAAAAAGACTGGGGGAGAGAAAACTGCCCCTCAGTCAAAAATCAAAGATTTTTGACAGCTCCCCTGACAAGGGGTACCTTTCACCTTCCATACCTTTTGAAGCAGTTGACTTTTGTAAGCAACTGGATTATAATGGAATCGCTAAAATCCCAACCAAAAAGGAGATATACTTATGAAAATGCGCCGCAGCCGCACGCTGGAACTCCTGCGTGCCGGAAAGATCGTAATGTCTATGAAGCTGAACACCATGGACGCCCGTGTTACAGAGATGGCAGCTATGGCCGGCTTCCCCTGCATCTGGGTGGATATGGAGCATACCCCCAACGATTATGCCGTGACCGAGAATCAGATCCGCGCCGGCAAGATCTATGATACCGACGTTCTGGTTCGCGTTCCCAGAGGCTCCTACAGCGACTATATCCGTCCTCTGGAGCTGGATGCATCCGGTATTATGGTGCCCCACGTGATGTCCGTTGAGGATGCCAAGCGCGTTGTTCATATGACCCGTTACCATCCCATCGGTCGCCGTCCTCTGGACGGTGGCAACGCCGACGGCAAGTACGGCAATGTGGAAAACTACACCACCGCCGCCAACGAAAACCGCTTTATCATCTTCCAGATCGAAGATCCCGAGGCAATGGAGCAAATCGAGGAGATCGCGCAGGTTCCCGGCTATGATATGCTGTTCTTCGGACCCGGCGACTTCTCCCACAGTATCGGCCATCCCGGTCAGTGTGATCATCCTGAGGTTCAGGCCGGCTATCGCAAGGTTGCCGAGGTTGCCAGAAAGTACGGCAAGTTTGCCGGCACCGTTGCCGATCCCTGGGAAGTTCCCGATCTGCTGAAGATGGGCTATCAGTTCCTGAATCTGGGTGCTGATGTGGAAGCGCTGAACACCTACTTCCAGAAGACTGCTAAGTTCGCTCTGGAATCCGGCGCAAACCATCTGTAATTAATCATAGTTTAAGACGCATTTGCAAAACGCAAATGCGGCTTTTCTTCCCTAGATTTGAAAATCGAAAGGCGTGCTTGTAGGGGTCGATGCCCACATCGACCCAAACCACATTAAACAGCGGGCGGATGTGGGCATCCGCCCCTACATACAATCTTCGATGTTGCCGTAGGGGCAACCCTTGCGGTCGCCCGCGGGTCATTCGTGAATGACCCCTACAAAAAACAACGCCACCTAACGGTAGCGTTGTTCTTTTCTTGGCGACCCCGAACGGACTCGCTTTTCTGCGGAAAAGCCACGGCGGTTGCAACAGTCCACCGGACTGTTTCCAAGAGCCGCCTTTCGAGTCCGTTCCTCCAAGAGAGAAGAAAAGCACGGTACTACCTGGCGGTAGTACCGTGCTTTTCTTGGCGACCCCGAACGGACTCGAACCGTCGACCTCCAGCGTGACAGGCTGGCGTGCTAACCGACTGCACCACAGGGCCATATTGCGTGGAACGGTTTGGATTATAACAGAAAAATCACGGTTTGTAAAGACCTAAATGCAAATTTTTTAGAAAACTTGCGCTTACAACTTTCGACAAAATATAGTTGCTTTTTCCCCGCCGCTCTGCTATAATACCCACACTTGCAGGGTTCGTATATCGGTAATACAACGGCTTCCCAAGCCGTGAAGGCGGGTTCGACTCCCGTACCCTGCTCCAAAAAGCGACAGCTTCTTTCGAAGCTGTCGCTTTTCCTATTCACTTCAGCTTTGCCAGCTTTTTCATATCGGCAATGACGATCAGCTTCATATCCGCTGTCAGCGGCTGCTGCGGATTGACATCCGTGTGCAAGATGCCGGCATCGCGCACCGCCACGATATTCATACCGTATTTGCGCCGCAGATCCAGCTGGATCAGGTTCTTCCCGATCCAATCTGCCTGCACATCCAGCTCCACCATCGACACGCCCTTACTCAGCTCCATCATATCCACGAAGCCGGAGCTGAGCAGATTCTTTGCCAGCCGGATGCCGGATTCATTCTCCGGAAACACCACCTTATCCGCGCCCAGACGGGTATAGATCTTGCTCTGGGTCTCGTTGCCGCTCTTGACGATGACCTCCTTCACGCCGGCCTCCTTGCACAGCGTAATGGCCATAACGGTAGCCTCCAGATTGCTGGCCATAGCGATGACCACCGTGTCCACATCCCCGATGCCCAGCTGGTAGAACACCTCCGGATCGGTGATATTGGCGCACTTGCAGAAGGGCAGCTCCAACGCCGCCTGATTGACGATACTCTGATTGGTGTCCACCGCCAGCACTTCTGCACCGCTGTCGGTCAGCTCCTTTGCCACGGCCATACCGTACCGGCCCAGGCCCAAAACTGCATACGTCTTATGGATGCTCATAGTTGCTTCCTCCTTATCCTATGCTGATGGTCTCAACGGGATTGGTTATAATATTCGGTCTTCTCTTTCGCAGATTAAAGGCGATCATCAGCGAGATGGGGCCGACGCGGCCCAAATACATCGTGGCTGTAATGATCAGCTTGCCCAGGGTGTTCAGGCTGGGGGTCAGATTTCTGGACAGGCCCACCGTTGCGGTGGCGCTGACCGTTTCAAACAGAATGTCCAGCGAATCTGCATCGCTGACCAGCGACAGCAGCACCGTGGAAACAAACATAATGCCAAAGGACATACAGCACACGCCCACGGCCTTACTGACCGCCTGACGGGTAATGCTTCTGCCAAACATATTGACCTGCTCGCCCTTTTGCCGCACCACCACCAGCGCCGCGGCAAACAGCACCACAAAGGTCACCGTCTTGATGCCGCCGGCCGTGCCCACCGGCGATCCGCCGATGAACATCAAAAGCAAAGACACAAACGCCGTCGGATTTTCCAGATTTTCCTGTGGGACCGTGGCAAAACCGGCCGTTCTGGTGGTAACAGATTGGAACACGGACACCTGCAGCTTGTCGAAAACGGACATATTGCCAATGGTCTGCGGATTGTTCCACTCAAACAGCGCGATCAGCAGACCGCCGCCGAGGATCAGGATCGCCGTTGCGCTGAGCACGATCTTGCTGTGCAGCGTCAGGCGGCTCAGTTTTTTCTTTTCCCGCAGCACACGCAGCAGATCCCACCACACGATATAGCCCAGACCGCCCAGAATGATCAGCAGGCTGGTCACGGCATTGACCACCGGATTGGTAGCATACGCCATCAGGCTGGTTTCGCCGATAATATCAATGCCGGCATTGCAGAATGCGGAAACCGAGGTAAACACGGATATCCAGATGCCCTTTGCGCCAAATTCCGGCACAAACACCGTCATATACGCCAGCGCGCCGATGCCCTCGACAACAAATGTGCCGATGATCACCTTTTTCACAAACGCGCCCAGACCGAACAGCGTGTCCAGATTAAAGGCATCCTGCAGCAGCACGCTTCTGGAAATACCCATTTTCCGGTTCAGGGTCAGGGTGATGCCTGCCAGCACCGTGATGACACCCAGGCCGCCCAGCTGGATCAGGACCAGGATCACAACGTGTCCAAACAAGCTCCAAGACGTGGCCGTGGGCACAACGACCAGACCCGTAACGCAGGTAGCCGTTGTGGAGGTAAACAGCGCATCCACGAAAGGTGTCGCCTGACCGTCTGCCGAACTGACAGGCAGACTCAGCAGCACCGCGCCCAGCAGGATCGCCAGCAGAAAGCTCAGCATGATCAGGTGGGTGGTGGATATGGTGAATTTGCTTTTCTTGTTCATACTTTCCCTCGCATTAAATGCCGTAAACCAGCATACCCAGACAGGCGGAAACGATGATCAGCGCGATGGGGGATGCTTTTTTCTTCTTGATCAGCCGCCACGCCAGCACCAATGCCGCCACAACGCTGGCCACGATGGCCGCTCTGCCGTCTGCGGCGATGCCCTCGCCTGCCGAAAATACGCCGCTGAATGCCATATACGCACCGGTGGCCAGAATGATGCCGATAACGCAGGGCTTCACCGCCCCCAGCACCGCCTGCACAGGCGGTCTTTGCAGGAACTTTTTCAGCACCACCATCACCAGCCAGATGATGATAAATGCCGGGAACGCCACCGCCAAGGTCGCCACAATCGAGCCCAGCACACCGCCCTGGGAGCTGCCCACATAGGTGGCCAGATTGATCATCACCGGGCCGGGTGTGCTTTCGCTGACGGCGATCATATAGCTCAGCTCCGTATCCGTCAGCCAGCCGTAGGACAGCACCACATCCCGGATCAGCGGGATTGCCGCGTATGCGCCGCCAAAGGCGAAGCAGCCCACCTTCAAAAAGCCGATCAAAAGATCCAGATAGATCATTTTTTGCCACCTGCCTTTCCGGTCAGATAGCTGACAAAGCCGATCACAGCCGCGATCAGCATCAGGCTGATGGAGGAGAAATTCCACGAGAAAATATCCACCAGCAGCATCACCGCTACGCTGCCTGCCAAAATCGACACAGACAGCCAGTTTTTCTTCATTTTCTGCAGCATCGTGATGCCGGCATCCACGATCAGGATGCCCACGCCGATCTTGATGCCCTTAAAGGCATTGGCGATGATGGCGATCTCCAGAAAATTGTCCAAAAACATGGAAATGATATAAATCACCACAAAAGACGGCAGGATCACGCCCAAAGTGGCCAGAATGCCGCCCAGCAGGCCCGCCTGCTTAAAGCCAACGAAGGTGGCGCAGTTGACCGAAATCGGTCCGGGGGTGGATTCGGCGATCACCGTAACATCCATCATTTCGTCGTGGGAGATCCACTTTTTCTTGTCTACGCAAATGCTGTCGATCACCGAGATCATCGCATAGCCGCCGCCAAAGGTAAACGCGCCGATCTTGGCGAAGGTCAAAAACAGATCCAGCAAAATTGGCATTTTCCTCACTCCTTACTTTTCTCTATTGTACCGCTTTGAGCCCACTTCGTCAACAAGAAAACCCCCGGCATAGCCGGGAGTTTCAAAAGATATAATCAATACCTGTCATTCCGACCAAGCGTTAGCGCGTGGAGGAATCTTCGCAGTGCGCAGATCCCTCGGCTTCGCTCGGGATGACACCTGCGGAGGAAGAACACACAGGCGGGCGATCACTGATCGCCCCTACATAGTTTGTTTTGCCTTAATAGCTGTAAACTTTTGCAGCAGGCGGTACAGCCAGTACATTCCCCACGTAAACAGCACCGTCAGCACAGCTACGATACACACATAGATGATTTGCGCCGTCGCGTATCCCAGCGGCGCCTGCAGATTCACGCGGATCGCCTCCAGCGGTGCAATATTGCACTCGTAAAAGCTGGCGTAATTGACCTGCAGGATGTTCGCCATCGTTGCCGAAATAACGCAAAACACCACGATCACCACCACCGACGCAAGCTGATCCCGCTTGTCCTGAGGCGTATGCAGATCCAGCGCGAGGATCAGGATGAAGGCGAAGATCACCAGATTGTGGAACGCCACCGTATGCATATGCAGATAGCCCTTGAAGAAATTCTCGATATTTCCGGCGCCGTAGATCAGATTGGGATAGATCAGCGTCAGCACCGTCATTGCCGCGCACAGACCGGCACCTGCAGCGCGCACCTTTGCGCGGTGCTTGCCGTTATAAAACGCCATCGCCGGCACAGCGAAAATAAACAGCGAGCAATAATGCAGCGGGATATGGTAAAGGTCGTAGCCGTGGCTAAAGGAAACATACTGCTTGCCGATTTCCAGCACCACCAGCAGAACCGCCACGATCTGCAGCGGGATCATCCGGAT
Organism: Faecousia sp.; assembly: GCA_045580125.1. Taxonomy (GTDB): domain Bacteria; phylum Bacillota; class Clostridia; order Oscillospirales; family Oscillospiraceae; genus Faecousia. The sequence goes on from JAZNNE010000090.1 coordinate 24,086, forward strand.
CTTGATGGATTTCCTGCCAATCAGCAACCGCAGCACGATGCCGATCACGATCATCGCCAATACTGCAAAGGGAAGGGTCTTTGCGTGGGCAGATGTCCAGAGTTCCATAATGTACCCTCTTTTCTTTTAAATCTGCCAAAATTATACCTATTCCCCCATATAATTACAACTATCTTAATGAATTCTTAAAATACAAAAAGCCAGTCCGAAGACTGGCTTTTGTCTTATAATCCTGCTTTGATCCGGTTCTGCCAGCAGCCCCAGCACATACCCTCGTATTTGTCGTTGCCGCCGATGCACACCTGCTCACCTTCTGTGATGACCTGTCCTTTTTCGTTCAAGCGGGCATTGACGATAGCCTTCTTGCCGCAGCGGCAAACGGATTTGATCTCCGTGATGCTGTCTGCGATTTCAAACAGCCGCAGCGAGCCGGGGAACAGCTTTGTCAAAAAATCCGACCGCAAGCCGAAGCACAGCACCGGCGTGTCGCAATACTCAGCAATATATTTCATCTGATCCACCTGCTCACCGGTGAGGAACTGGCACTCGTCGCAGATGATCACGTCCACCGGTGCAGTCGCCTGCAGCGCTTCAAAGCGGCTCAGCAGGTCTTCATCCTGCCGGATCACATCCGCAACAGCAGAAAGACCGATGCGGGATTTGACCACCGTAACACGATTACCGTTTTCGTCGGTATAATCGTCGCGGTTATCCAGATCCGGCTTGATCAGCCAAACCTTATTTCCCTTTTCCTCGTAATTGAATCTGGTCATCAAGGCATTGGCAGTCTTGCTGGACGCCATCGCACCGAATTTAAAATACAGCTTTGCCATATGTAGTCCCCCATCTTGTTTTTCTTTCATTATACTACATTTTTCGGGAAAGGCAAGGTTTGCATCCCTTTCTGTTTGGAAAAATACAATTTTCTCTGTTACCATATTCCTGTTGCATTTACTTGACAAAAACCGTGGTCGAAAATATAATATTTTATATAACTCTAAATGGAGGGATGATTGATGACTAAAGGATTGAAAGATTCCTGGAAAGAGACGGGTGTCGGCTTAGGACATGCCTTCCGCGACCTTGGCAAAACTCTGGTAAAAACCGGCTCCAATGTTGCAAAAAAGGCCGACCAATGGGTAAATGGCGACGAGGAAGAGCAGAAGAAAGAACAGAAGCCCGAAACTCCGGAAGAGGAAAAGTAAATGACACGTGCGGCATCTGCTTTTGCAGGTGCCGCACTGTTTTGGTGCCGCTGTCCTGTTGCGGTTCCCGGCAGCTGCCACGCACTCGGGTCGCTCCTCCCGCCACCGGCGGCGCTCCCCTCGTTTCCCAGAATCGAACCTCCGGTTCGATTCTGTGGCAATAGCAAAAGCAGGACCCCGATGGGGTCCTGCTTTTGTTGGTGCCGCTGACCGGAATCGAACCGGTACGGTTTTTACGCCGAGGGATTTTAAGTCCCTTGTGTCTACCTATTCCACCACAACGGCTTATTCTTTTCAATTTCTGCAACGGTTGCGCTTCGCGAGGATTTTAAGTCCCTTGTGTCTCCCTGTTGGGGTGCCCGATATCTTCCTTGCCGTCAAGCGGCGGCGTCAGCTATCGACCCCGGCCACTCGCTCGCCTTCCTCCCTCTGCCACAGGCAGCGGTCGGCTCGCTCCCCTATTCCCCCGTTTGTGGTGCCCGGCAGTCTCCTTGCAGCAAACTGCTGCGTCGCCTACCGACCACGGCACACTCTGCGCCCTCGCTGTATCTGCCACTGGCAGCGCTCGGGCTCGAGGCCACAGCGGCTTATGTGTCCTCTTGTCCTTGTGGACAAGAGGTATCCTATCACATATTTTTGCGCCCGTCAAGGGCTGCCTCAGACCTGAATGGTTTGCGCCGCTTTTTCGATCATTTCCACCAAATCCTGAGTGTCATCGCAGATAAAAGCAGGCTTGCTTTCTTTCAGCACATCCCGATCCCGGTATCCCCAACTGACTGCAACGCAAGGAACGCCGGTATTTTTTGCCGTCAGCACGTCCACCTCGCTGTCACCTACGTAAACGCAGGTATCCACACCGATATCCGCCATTGCCTTTTTCAGCATATCCGGTGCCGGCTTGCGGGGGCAATCCGCTTTTTCGCCCAGGGCATAGATGCCGGGGAAATACTGGGCGCACAGCGGCTTTGTGGCAGAATCCGGCTTGTTGGACACCACTGCGATGGGGTACTTTTCGCTCAAAATTTCCAGCGCCTGCGGAATGCCGGCATAGGGCGCGGTCTTGATCTGGCAGTGGGTGCTGTAATATGCCCTGTACACTTCCAGCACCGCATCCACATCCGGTGCATCCGCGCCGGGCATACTCAGGGCAACCAGCTGTCTTGCGCCGTTGCCCAGATAGCTGCGGATCTGCGCCGCTGTTTTCGGGGGATAGCCAAACTGCGCCAGCGTATGGTTGACGCCGTCGGTCAGGTCCTCCAGCGTGTTCAGCAGTGTGCCGTCCAAATCAAACAAAATGCCAATGCGCATTTTACTGCCTCCTGTTTTTTAGAATCCGGATATCATCGCCCACAAAGGTCAGGCGGGAGAATTCTCCGTGCAGACGGGATGCGATCTGTGGCGAATACCGCCGTGCCAGCTCATCCACGTTCAGATTGGTAGAGATGACCATAGGCTTCCCTGCCAGCAGCCGCTCATTCAGCAGGCTGTACAGCGCCGCGGTAACAAATTGCCCCGGCATTTCCGTACCCAGATCGTCCAGAATCAGCAGGTCGCAGCGCATATATTTTTCCGCTTCTGCCCGGGCTTCTTCGCTGCCGCTAAACTTTGCCTGCTCCAGCTTGGTGAACAGACGGGATGCAGTTTCATACACCACGCTGTAGCCTCTGTCCGCCACCACCTCGGCAATGCCGGCAGACAGGAAGGTCTTGCCCAGACCCGTACCGCCTACAAACAGCATATTGCCGGAGTTCTGGGTGAAAAATTTCGCATAATTCTGGCATTTTTGCAGCGTCAGCTCCATAATGCTCCGGGGGCTTGCGCCGTACTTGGGATCATACTGATCGCTGTAGTAATCCAGCCGGAACTGTGCAAAGCTTCCCTTTCCGTTAGACAGCAAAGACAGCTCCTTCTTCTGCTCCTGCCGGCACAGCTCCTGCAGGCACTGGCACATTGCTGCGCCAATGTAGCCGTTTCCGCCACACTGGGTGCAAATGGGAGTCTCGTCCAGATAACCCGCTTCAAAATTTGTTTTGATCAGCTCTGCGCGCTGCTTCTGCAGGCTTAAATTTTCTTCCCTTGCCCGCTCCAAAGCGCCGGTATCGCCGCCATTGGCGAATACCGCCTGCGCCGCCACAGCCATAGTCTGCCGCAGCTGCCGGTCAATTTCCCACAGACGGGGCACGCGGCGATACGCCTCCATCAAACGGCGCTGGTTCTCCGCTTCCCGATCTGCTTTTTCCTGCGCCAAACGGACACGCGCCCGCTTGATCACTTCTGCACTGTATGCCATAGGTTATCCCTCCTGCAAGAGTCTGCGGATGGCTTCCATCTCCGCTTCGCCCAGCTCACCGGATGCGCCCTTGGGCACATTTTGCTTCCGGTCGCCGCTTTGGATCTGCTCCACAGTTTTATAGCCGGCTGTATGCCAGCTGGAAAGAATCTTGTTCATATACGGCCAGCTCAAGCCGCCGGTATTGACGCAGGTCTTCTCGTACGCCATAGCGATCACGCCGTCGTCAAAGCCCATCTCCAGCCAGCTTTTCGCATATTTTTCTTCCGCAGCGGTCAGGCTTCTTCCCCGGATCTGCAGCTGCGCCATCAGCTTTTGCAGCTTGGAGTTGCGGGCATTTTGATTGTGTATGTAAGCCGCTGCCTCTTCCAGCGTATCGATTCCCTGCTCCGCCCAGCTGTAGGCTTCCTTTTCAATCGTTCGCAAGGACGGATTGCGCAGACTTCCCTTCTGACGTGCGCGCTCCTTGCAATAGGATACCAGCACAGAAATTACTTCTGTGGGCAACCCCAAATAGCGAACAAAGCCCAGCAGGATCTTCAGCTCTTCGGTGTTCAGGCTTCTTCCCATCAGCCGCTGTACTTCGCCATAGAGCAGCCGGAAGGAATTATCCGTATCCACGGCATCCAGCACATCTTTTTCGCAGTAGCTGGGGCGTTCACCGGGCTGGATATGACTTTTCTTCTCCTCAGACCACAGTCCCAGCTGCCGTAAGGTCGCCGTCGCGCAGGACATTCTGGTGCCGGTAAAGCCCAATGCCTTCTCCGCTGTTTCCGGTGCGGAGCCGCTATGTATGTACAGATACAATAGTGCCGCATCACCGCTGGCAGCGCCCAGCAGCTTGCGTACATCCACCGCATCTATCGTCAAAAACTCCATATTCATACCTTACCTCGTAAAATTCGTCAGTTATAGCAATTATAACACAGTTTTTTCCCTATCACAACGGTTTTTGGGCTATGAAAATTTCCCAAAAAGTGAGGCTTTTTTTGTATGTCCACAGCATCTTGTGGCGCATCCGGGCACAAGGCACAAAAAACCCACAGAGCCGATCGCTCTGTGGGTTTTATTTACCGTTTTTTTGACAAAGAGGCTGCCTTGTCCTGCGCCACCAGCAGATCGGAAATGATGGCATTGGACACCAGAAAGCCCTCCGGTGTCAGCCGCCAATGGCCGTTTTCCAGCTTTGCCGCATGGCCGCTTTTTGCATACTGCCCCAACACCTTTTCCAGCGGCGCAAAGGGCAGCAGATACTGCTTTTCGTAATCCTCGGCGCAGATGCCCAGGCTGGTCCGCAGCCGCATCATCAGATATTCGCCTGCACGTTCTCTCTGGGGAATTTCCTGCAGATCGTCGATCACCTGTCCGCCGGAGAGAACCCCGTCGATATAGCTGCGCAGATCCCGCACCATCTTAAACCGCTTGCCGGCAAAATCCGAGCTGGCATCCGGACCGAAGCCCAGATACTCGCCGCCGGTCCAGTACTTCAAATTATGCTTGGATTCATTGTTGCGGCGGCAGAAATTGGAGATCTCATAGTGGCGGAAGCCCTTACTCCGCAGCACCTCCACTGCCCGCAGGTACATATCCGCCTGCATATCGTCATCCGGCAGATTCAGGTAGTCCTGATAGCGGTGCATCGGCGTACCTTCTTCTACCTTCAGACCGTAGCAGCTGATATGCTCCGGCTCTAATTTCAGCACATTCAGTAGTGTTCTTTCCCAGCTGCCCACCGTCTGCCCCGGCAAACCGTAGATCAGATCTAACGACAAATTCCGGAAGCCCGCTCTGCGGATCTGCTTCACTGCCGCCACCGCTTGGCTGTAGTTGTGGGGGCGACCGATCTTATCCAAAATTGCGTCATCGTCACATTGGACGCCCAGACTGACCCGGTTAAAGCCCTCGCTGTGAAGCTTATGCAGCAGCTTGGGGGAGATCGAGTCGGGGTTTGCTTCAAAGGTGATCTCCGCGTTGTTGGACACATCAAAGCTGCGGCGAACTGCCGTCAGAATGGTAGCCATACCGTCCGCACCGAAAAAGCTGGGTGTGCCACCGCCAAAATACACCGTATCCACACTGTATCCGGGCGCCAGCGCGCCGGCTTCTTTGATATGGGCGCAAATAGCGTCCAGATAACCGTCCAGAAGCCGGTCATCCTTGGTTGTCACAGAATAAAAATCGCAATATTGGCACTTGCTGCGGCAAAAGGGTACGTGAATATAGATGCCCAGCGGTGTTTTGTCTTTTCGTCCCAAAAGTCCCATAGGACACCTCCGTTACAGTACGTTATGTACCTCTTCATCCGCATTGTGCAGCGATTTTGTCTCCGCTGCGGAGACCAGAGTGTTGAAGAACCGCTGACGGCGGTTTTTCAGATGTCCGCTGCCAAAATCTGCCTGGAAGGTAACCTTATGACCGCCTTCGATGGTCTGTGCCATCATATTTTGAACAGCAACTCTCTCTGCCGAGGCAGTTTCATTGATCCGCATCAGTGTTGCGGAAATATCCGTTGTTTCCAGTATATATTTATCCGAACTTCTGTGCAGAGGCTTCAGCAGGAACTTCTGCAGCCATTCAAAAATGGTCAGCGTAATGAGAATAAACAGCATACCGAAAATCGCCAACGCATAATAACCGAAGCCGGCAGCGATACCCAGACAAGCAATCGCCCACAGGCTGGCGGCGGTGGTCAGTCCCTTAACCGTTGCGCCCTCGCGCATAATGGTACCTGCGCCCAAGAAGCCCACGCCGGTAATGACCTGCGCGCTCAAACGGGCAGGATCCGGCACAGCTCCCAGCTGGCTGTAATGACGGAAAATAATCTCACCGGTGATAGACACCACACAGGCACCCAGCGCCACCAGAATATGGGTACGCATACCCGCCGGACGGTGGGTATATTCCCGCTCCGTACCGATGACAAGACCCACCAGCATAGCGCAGGCCAAACGCAGGCAGATCTCTCCCAAACCGGGCTCTAGACTCATAATGCCGTTCCAAATTTCTTTCCAGAACATATTTTCTTGCTCCTTTCAGATCAATCTTCATCCAGCTTCAGCACAGCCATAAATGCCTCGCTGGGAACAGAAACCGTACCAAAGGTACGCATACGTTTTTTGCCTTCCTTCTGCTTTTCCAGCAGCTTCTTCTTACGGGTGATGTCGCCGCCGTAGCACTTGGCAAGCACATCCTTGCGCAGCGCCTTGATGGTCTCTCTGGCGATGATCTTGCCGCCGATGGCCGCCTGCACCGGGATTTCAAACTGGGCGCGGGGGATATTCTCCTTCAGCCGCTCGCAGATCTTGCGGGCACGGGGATAGGCGTTGTCCGCAAAGAGAATGAAGCTCAGGGCATCTACAATATCGCCATTGAGCAGAATGTCCAGCTTCACCAGCTTGCTGGGACGGTAGCCGATCAGCTCATAGTCCAGGCTGCCGTAGCCGCGGGTGCGGGATTTCAGCGCATCGAAGAAATCGTAAATGATCTCATTTAAGGGCATCTCATAGTGCAATTCCACACGGTTGGCATCCAGATATACCATATCCTTGAATTCACCCCGACGCTGCTGGGCAAGATCCATAATATTGCCCACATATTCCTGGGGCGCGATCAGGCTGATCTTGACAAAAGGCTCTTCCGCCAGCTCGATCTCCATGGGATCGGGATAGTCCAGCGGATTATCCACCATCAGTACCTCACCGGTATTTTTGGTGATGCGGTACACAACGTTGGGTGCGGTGGTGATCAGATCCAGATTGTACTCCCGCTCCAGGCGCTCCTGAATGATCTCCATATGCAAAAGTCCCAGGAAGCCGCAGCGGAAGCCAAAGCCCAGGGCGATGGAGCTTTCCAGCTCATAGACGAAGGATGCGTCATTCAGCTTCAGCTTTTCCAAAGCTTCCCGCAGATCCTGATATTTTGCACCGTCGGCAGGATACACGCCGGAATACACCATCGGCTGCACCGCCCGGTAGCCCGGCAGGGGCTTCGCTGCGGGATTTTCCACAGTTGTGATGGTATCGCCCACCTGGGTGTCCGCCACATTTTTGATAGATGCGGTGATGTAACCCACCTCGCCGGCGCCCAAGGCTTCCCGGGGTGTCAGACCCATCGGGTTCATCGTGCCCACTTCCACAACCTTATAGACAGCACCGGTGGCCATCATCTTAATATCCATACCGGCTCTGACCGTGCCCTGCTTGATACGGCAATAGACGATAACGCCCCGGTAAGAATCGTAAACGCTGTCAAAGATCAGTGCCTGCAGAGGCGCTTCCCGATCGCCCTGCGGCGCGGGAACATCCTTGACGATCATTTCCAAAACGGAGCGGATATTGATGCCGTTTTTCGCAGAAATTTCGGGAGAATCCTCTGCAGGAATGCCGATAATATCCTCCACCTCTGCCTTGACCTCCGCAGGACGTGCAGAAGGCAGGTCGATCTTATTGATCACCGGCAGCACTTCCAGCCCGGCATCAATGGCGAGATAAGTGTTGGCTAAGGTCTGGGCTTCTACGCCCTGAGATGCGTCCACCACCAGCACCGCGCCCTCGCAGGCGGCAAGGCTGCGGGATACCTCGTAGTTAAAGTCCACATGGCCCGGGGTATCGATCAGATTCAGATGGTAGGTTTCTCCGTCATCGGCAGTATAGTTCAGCTGTACCGCGGTGGCCTTAATGGTAATGCCCCGCTCCTGCTCCAGATCCATAGAGTCCAGGATCTGCTCCCGACCCTGCCGGTTATCCACAGCGTTGCACTCCTCCAGCAGACGGTCTGCCAGGGTGGACTTTCCGTGGTCAATATGGGCAATGATGGAAAAATTGCGAATCTTGGAAAGTTCGGTCATATCGTAATACCTCTGTTTGGCGCATAAAAATCGCACTGTATAAATGTAATTAATATATTATACTGAAAAAACTCCAAAAAGTAAACTGTATGTTTTGCGAAAAATGCGGGAAAACTGTATTTGTATCGCGACAAAATACGCCGAAAGCTGCAAAAAACAAAATTTTTTCTCCAAAGCCCTTGTCAAATTCCGAAAAAAGGTATATAGTCTTACAGCATTACTTATAGATAAAGGGGTCGAGTAATTTGAGTACCACAAAAAAATCTGCAGGCAAAAATATGGAAGACCTCCAGAGCATCCTGCAGTCCTTAATTGCACAGGGCAAGAAGGACGGTATGATCCGCGCCTCCGAGCTGCACGATTATCTGGAAAAGTTGGATCTGCCCACGGAAAAGATCGAGGAGATCTATGACCGTTTTGAGGCTATGAATATTCAGATCGTCAGCAATGAACTGGATCTGGATCTGGGCGACGATATGGATCTTTCCGATCTGGATGATCCTGTGGATCTGTCCGACGTAGAGGACGAGGATCTTGTCGATCCCGTAGACCTGGCTGCGGAGTACAATCTGGACGATCCGGTGCGTATGTACCTGAAGGAGATCGGTCAGGTCAAGCTTCTGTCCGGCGAAGAGGAAATCGAGCTGGCAAAGCGGGTATCCGAGGGCGATCAGGAAGCCAAGAACAAGCTGACGGAAGCCAACCTGCGTCTGGTTGTTTCCATTGCGAAGAAGTATTCCGGTCGCGGTCTGCACATTCTGGATCTGATCCAGGAGGGCAACACCGGCCTTATCCGCGCTGTTGATAAATTCGATTGGACAAAGGGAAACAAGTTCTCTACATATGCCACCTGGTGGATCCGGCAGGCCATTACCCGCGCCATCGCCGATCAGGCACGTACCATCCGTGTGCCGGTGCATATGGTCGAGGTCATTAACAAAGCCACCCGCTGCAACCGCAAGCTGGTGCAGGAGCTGGGTCGTGAGCCCACTGTGGAAGAAATCGCCGCTGAGCTAAATCTGCCGGTGGAAAAGATCATCGAGGCCAACCGCACCGCCGCCGATACCCTGAGTCTGGACACCCCTGTCGGTGACGAAGAGGATACCTCCATCGGCTCCTTCGTGGAGGACGAGCGCACCCCCGGTCCTGCCGACGCCACCTCCAATGCATTGCTTGCCGAGGCACTGAAGGAAATTCTGGACACCCTGACCGAGCGTGAAGCGGACGTGCTGCGTATGCGCTTCGGTATGTACGACGGCCGCACCCATACTCTGGAAGAGGTGGGACAGATCTTCGGCGTTACCCGTGAGCGTATCCGCCAGATCGAGAACAAGGCCATCCGCAAGCTGCGCCACCCCAGCCGCGCCAAGAAGATCAAGGATTTCTACTGCTAATTTAATGAACAGATCCCCCTCATCCGAGGGGGATTTTTATACCTTCCCCCGGGGGGAAGGTGCTGAGCGATAGCGAAGCGGAAGAGGAATGCGGGCGGTAATTTTGGCTTTTCCGCCAATTCAAGTCTTTTTTCGTAGGGACATCCGTCCCCGGGTGTCCGCGGACTATTGCCTCCCCTGTGCAAGGGGAGGTGTCAAAAATCTTTGATTTTTGACGGAGGGGCTGTTACAATCCCCCAGTCAGAAATCGCAGATTTCTGACAGCCCCCTTTGCACAAGGGGCCCTTAGTACATTGTCCCGCCCTACAACAAAAACCCGACAGAAAATTCTGTCGGGTTTTTCTTATCCATTCAGTTGCTCCAGCATAGCTTCTGCCAGCTTGGTCGCTGTTTCTTCCAGAGTCAGTTTTGATGCAGCGCCGCCTGCACCCTTGTGTCCGCCGCCGCCGAATTTCTCGCAAATGGCGGAGGCATCGTAGCCGGGAACGGCCCGGACGGAGATCTTGTTCTCCCCTTCCTGCACCTGCACCGTAGCAGCGATCTTTACGCCCGCAATCGCGCGGACAAAGCCGGACAGACCGCCTATTTCGCTCTCCTTCGCGCCCAAGGACTGTGCCAAGCCCTCAGGCATCACGCAGATCGCCGCCTGCCCGTCTGCATAAAACCGGGTATTCTCGGTGATCCAACCCTGCAGCCGCAGCTTGCCCAAAGAAACGGTGTCAAACATCGCCTGATTGATCGGCTGTAAATTCGCGCCGGTTTCGTAGCAGGCTGCCGCCACCTGTAGGGTGTGTGCCGTGGTGTTGGCAAACCGGAAGCAGCCGGTATCGGTGGATACACCGGTATACAGCGCCGCCGCCATATCCTGGGTCAGCGCCACGCCCAGCTCCATTAAAACGTCATAGACCAGCTCCGCGCAGGAAGCCATATTCCCATCGACCAATTCCAGTTTCGCATAAGAAGTGGAACGGCCGTGGTGGTCGATCCGCAGCGCGATCTTAGAAGGATCGAAGCTTTCATTTTTCATAAAGATCCGGGGCGATGCCACATCTACGCTTACCAGCGTAGCATTTTCTGCCGGCGCAGCCACCGTCAAATTCTGACACAAAAACTGAAGATTTTCCGGGGTTTGGGGATTTTCCAGCACATTGGCCGTCTTTCCCAACGCCCGCAAGCCCAGACAAAGCCCTGCCGCCGAACCCAGTGCGTCGCCGTCGGGATCCGCGTGGGTCAGAATGCAGAAATTGTCATTTTGCCGCAAAAATGCAGCACACTCACTCCTCGTCATCGTGCTTTTCCTCGAGAGAGTTGATCAGGCTCAGCAGCTTTGCGCCGTAGACGATACTGTCGTCCAGCGCCCACACCAGCTCCGGTGTGTAACGCAGCTTCAGATCGTTCGCCACCTCCCGGCGCAGGTAACCGCCGGCAGATTTTAAGCCCTTCATGGCATCTGCTGCCTTGTTTTCCTCCAGGAAGCTGACGTAGACCTTGGCGTAGCGCAGATCCGGAGTGGTCTCCACCCGGGTGATAGAGATCATCGTGCCGCTGACCCGGGGGTCTTTGACGGTACGCAGCGCATCTGCCAAAGATTTCTGGATCTCTTCATTGATTCGCATAATTCGATTGGAAGCCATAAGCTACTCCTTTCATTCGCAAGAGGTACGCCGCACCGCATTTGCGGTGCGGCGATAGTCATTATCTCTTGATCTCCTGCATGGCGAAGCATTCGAAAATGTCGCCTTCCTTAATATCGTTGTACTTGGCAACGGACATACCGCACTCATAGCCGGAGGTAACTTCCTTGACAGCGTCCTTAAACCGCTGCAGCGAGCCGACCTCACCCTCGTGAATGACGATGTTATCACGCAGAACGCGAACCTTGGCATCCCGGGTGATCTTGCCGTCCTTGACCATACAGCCGGCAATGGTACCGATGGCGGAGACCTTGTAGGTCATACGCACCTCTGCGTGACCGATGACGACCTCCTCGTACTGCGGTGCCAGCATGCCCTTCATCGCTGCCTCGATCTCGTCGATGGCATCGTAAATGACCCGGTAGAACCGCATGTCCACATTGGCTCTCTGTCCGCTGGCCTGTGCCGCTGCATCGGGACGGACATTGAAGCCGACGATGATGGCGCCGGAGGTAGATGCCAGCAGAATATCGCTTTCGTTGATGGCGCCGACACCGGCGTGAATGACCTTGACCCGGACTTCCTCATTGGAGATCTTCTCCAGAGAAGCCTTGACCGCTTCTGCAGAGCCCTGCACGTCCGCCTTGACGATCAGCGCCAGCTCCTTCATCTCGCCTTCCTGCATCTTGGCGAACAGATTGTCCAGCGTAACCTTCTGGGTCAGCTTTGCAGCCTCGTCCTTGGCCTTCTGGCGGCGCTGTTCAACCAATTCGCGTGCCATACGCTCGTCAGTAACGGCATTAAACTCGTCGCCGGGAGCGGGAACTTCTGCCAGGCCGGTGATCTCCACAGGAACGGAAGGACCGGCGGTTTTTACGGTGCGACCCTTATCGTTGGTCATCACACGGACACGACCGACCGCCGTACCGGCGATGATGATATCGCCCTGATTCAGCGTGCCATTCTGCACCAGCAGCGTGGCGATAGGACCTCTGGTCTTATCCAGACGGGCCTCGATGACCGTACCCTTGGCGCGGCGGTTGGGATTGGCCTTCAGCTCCTGCACCTCGGCAGTCAGAATGACCATTTCCAGCAGCTCGTCCAGACCCATACCGGTCTTGGCGGAGATGGGCACGATGACAGTATCGCCGCCCCATTCCTCGGGGATCAGGTCGTACTTGGTCAGCTGTTCCTTGATCTTATCGGGGTTGGCGGTGGGCTTATCCATCTTGTTGATAGCAACGATGATGGGCACCTCTGCCGCCTTGGCGTGGTTGATGGATTCGATGGTCTGGGGCATAATGCCGTCGTCGGCTGCAACCACCAGAATGGCAATATCGGTGCTCTTGGCACCGCGGGCACGCATAGAGGTAAATGCGGCGTGACCGGGAGTATCCAGAAAGGTTACCATATTTCCGTTTACATCGACAGTATATGCGCCAATGTGCTGGGTAATACCACCGGCTTCGCCTGCGGTAACACTGGTCTTACGAATGGCGTCCAGCGTAGAGGTCTTGCCGTGGTCAACGTGACCCATAACCACCACGACAGGAGCGCGGGTCTCCAGTTCTTCCGCAGTATCTACGTGATCGTCGATGATCCGCTCTTCGATGGTGATGGTGATTTCCTTTTCCACCTTGCAGCCCATTTCGGTGGCTACAAATTCGGCGGTATCATAGTCAATGACCTGATTGATGCCTGCCATCACGCCGTTGACCATCAGGGTCTTGATGACCTCGCCGGCAGTTTTCTTCATCCGGCTTGCCAGCTCGCCAACGGTGATCTCATCGGGGATCTTAACCGTAACGGGAGCTTTGCGAGCCACCTCCATCTGCAGACGGCGCATCTTCTCCTGCTCTTCGTTGCGGGCCTTGTTACCCTTGCGCATATCCTTCTTGTTCTGCTGCTGACCCTTCTTGCCGCCGATGCGCTGCTTGCCTCCCTGGAAATTCTGGGCACGCTCGGAGATCAGGCTGTCCACCCGATCGTCAAAACGGGCAGAGTTGACCTGCACCGCGGAGGTATCCACCACGCGGCGCTCCCGCTTGCGCTCCGGCTCCTTGGGCTTTTCTGCCTTAGGCTGCTGCGGCGCAGTCTGGGGCTTGGTCTGAGGCTTCGCCTGCTCCGGCTTCTTCTCCTCAGCCTTGGGCGCTTCCTTGACAGGCTCTGCTTTGGGTTCTTCCTTGACAGGCTCTGCCTTGGGCTTGGGCTGCACAGCAAATACCTGCTCCAGAGACTGGATCTGATTGTTAAACGTCATATACTCAAACAGCAGATTCAGTTCGTCCTCTGTCAGCGCCTGGGTATTGGACTTGGGCTTTTCAAAATATTTGGAGATGATCTCAACAATCACCTTGGGCGCCACTTCAAAATCCGCGGCGACCTCCTTTACACGATACTTCACTAAACTCATATACGCACCTCCAAAAACATCAGTTCTTCTTTTTTCCGCTGCGCCGATTGCGCAGGTGGGCTTTGGCCTCGGACTGGCGTTTGCGCTGCCGCTGTGCTTTTTCGCTGAGCACTTCCATAGCAGCGGCATATTTTTCCGGTGTCGGCAACGCCTGCACCAGCGCCAATGCCAGCGCCGCATCAGTTATAGCGGCGATTGCAAGGCTGGTACGACCGATGGCCATTCCGATCTCGTCCTTTGTATAGGGTAACCGAATGCACTGCTGATCAGTACCGGCAACATAGCTTTTCGCTCTGCGCCAGGTATGGTCCGATGCATCGCCGGCAACCAGGATCAGGTGGGCGTGCAGCGCTCTGGCTGCTGCACCTGCCGGCTCTTCGCCCAGCTCTGCCTTACCGGCTTTGCGGGCAAGAGAAAGGTAGTTCAGCGCTTTATCCACAGCTGCCGACCTCCATTTCCCTTTCCAGACGGTCATAGACCTCCTGGGGGATCTCGATCTCCAGACAGCGCTCCAATGCACGGCTCTTGCGTGCCTTTTTCAGGCATTCCATATCCGGGCAGACATAAGCGCCGCGACCGTTCAGCTTTCCGCTGAAATCCAGGGACACCGTACCCTCCGTGGTACGCACCACACGGATCATATCTTTCTTTGCTTTTCGTTCACGGCAGCCCATGCACTGCCGCTGGGGAATTTTCTTTTGCATAACGCTGCCTCCTTTGTTCTCGGCTCCCCTTTGTAGGGGCGATTTGCGAATCGCCCGATTGTCATCCCGAGCGCAATGAAATGAAGCCGAGGGATCTACGCACTGCGAGGATTCCTCCACGCGCGTGTTTGCAACACGCTTGGTCGGAATGACGAACACTATTTGAGAATTATTCCTCAGCCTGGGATGCAGGCTTGATATCGATCTTATAGCCGGTCAGACGTGCTGCCAGGCGGGCATTCTGACCCTCCTTGACGATAGCCAGGCCCAGCTGAGCATCGGGCACGATGACACGGCAGGCCTTCTGACCGGGAATTGCAGTAACGCTGATGACATCAGCGGGAGAAAGTGCTGCCTTGACATACTCGCAGGGATCTTCGCTCCAAACCACGATGTCGATCTTCTCGCCGAACAGCTCATGGACAACGGCGCCAACACGGCCGCCGCGAGGGCCAACACAAGCGCCCACGGGATCCAGATCCTCCACAGTAGCACGAACTGCCATCTTGGAACGGGAGCCAGCCTCACGGGCGATGTTGCGGATCTCCACCTCGCCGTCTGCGATTTCGGGCGTTTCCAGCTCAAACAGCCGGCGCACCATATTGGGGTGGGTACGGCTTACGTGAACAATGGGGCCACGGCCCATCTTGTGTACTTCCAGAACATAGACCTTGATCTTGTCGCCTTCGTGCCAGGTCTCGCCGGGGATCTGCTCGCCGGTGCGCAGAACAGCATCGGAAGCCTCTGCACCCTGACCGATGCGGACAAACAGGTCGCCATTAATATCGCACTTGACCACAGTACCGGTCAGCAGCTCCTGGGCCTTGTTGGAATAATTGTCGTAAACAACGCCGCGCTCTGCCTCACGGATGCCCTGAATGACCACCTGCTTGAAGGTCTGGGCAGCGATGCGGCCAAACTTCTGGAAATCGACCTCAATGGAAACGTTTTCACCCAGCTGAACATCGGGATTGATGTTGCGGGCTGCGTCAATATGGATCTCCAGTGCGGAGTCTTCAACCTCTTCCACAACCGTCTTGATGACGTGCAGGAAAAGGCCTTCTTCGCTCAGATCGACAACAACGTTGTCAGCGGGAACATCTCTGCGGTCTTCCCGATCCTTGCGATAAGCGTTTGCCATACCCTGCTTCAGGCGATCCACCATATAGTCCACGGGGATACCCTTGGTCTTTTCCAGATCCCGCAGGCTGGCAAAGATCTCTGCGCCCAGGTTGACCTTGGGAGTTTCGGGCTGCTTCTTGGCTCTGCTGTTTCTTGCCATGATTCTTCCTCCTTAGAATTCTACACGAAGCCGCACCAGCGCGACCTCGGATTTTGTGAATGTGATCATTTCTTTGCCGGCTTCTACCGTAACGCAGCCATCTTCATAGCCGCGCAGGATGCCGGGAATTTCCTTCAGTCCGTTTCTGGGGCGGTACAGCTTCACCGTGACGGCGCTGCCCATAAACCGCTCAAAATCGGAGGGTCTTTTCAGCGCCCGCTCCAGACCGGCGGAGCATACCTCAAAATGATAGGATTCCGCAATGGGGTCTTTTTCATCCAGCACCGGGTCTACGGCGCGGGAAATTGCTTCGCAGTCAGAAATGTCCACGCCGCCCTCTTTTTCGATGTACAGCCGCAGGAATCGCTCCGAGCCTTCCCGAACATATTCCACATCCCACAGCGAGCAACCGTGCTGCTCCACAATGGGCTGCGCAAACTGCTGTACCAGTTCTGTAACCTTCATTTTTTCGCCTCTTTCATTAAGAAAGAGAGAGGCGAAATCGCCTCTCTCCTAAAGTCAAACATCTTACGTTGGGATTATAGCATTCTTTTTTGGGAAATGCAACCCCTTTTGGCTTAAATTTTCCGGTTTTTTTCGACTTTTCACACACCGGAGCGCAAATATTTCTGATCCCAGTCGTCATCAAACAGCCGATTCAGCCGGTCCTGAACGCCGGACTGTGCCAAATCGTCCGCCAACTGCCGCAGCAAATGCACCGGCTCCAGGCTTTCCAGATAGAAATCCGGCAGAATATCCTCACCGAAGCGAATGCCCAGCGCCGCACCGGTAATGGCGCCCACCGCCGCGCTGCGTCCGGAATGATTCACCGCAGTGATCATCGCCGCATCGAAATCGCCGTGGCAGGTCATACAGGCATACAGTGCGCCTGCCAAAACCTCTGCCGCTGTCCGGCAGCGCAGCTGCTCCATAGCCTCCATAGGCGTTACGTTTTCCGATTCCGCTAGAATCTGCGCCATCTGCAGCAGCTCCCAGATATGTCCCATATGTCCAAATTCCGGACCGAACTGCAGCGATACAGAATTAACGACAGAATCCACAAGCGCTTTTGCGCCAATATCCGGCTCTTTCACCAGCACACTAAGGGCGTGGGTCAATGCCGCGGCGGAAAGGAAGGTCTCCGAGTCGCCGTGGGTCAGCGCTACCATCTCAGCGCCCAGCAGATCCACAGCATCCTGCTCAACATCCCCGATACTGCTCATCAGCGCTGCCGGAACTACTTCCGTCAAAGCGCTGGGCAGATCATTGCGGTAAACCGGTGCCTGGGGCGTACCCAGCGTTTCCCGGGTCAGAGCGTCCAGCATTCTGGTATCCATACAATGCCGGCGCTTCAGCTCCGGAACGGTGGTCAGCCAGCAAAATTTTTTCTCCTGGGGGCTGTATTGCTGTGTCCGCGACCATTCCCGCAACGCAAGGCTGACATACTTGATCAGCGGTGTGCTGCGACCGTACGCCTGAATCCTGGCAAGACCCATAATCAGTCCGTTTGTGGCAAATGCGGCCAGCTGGGTATAGGAGGAAACCTCGGCACAGCCATTGGCCAGATCGTAACCAAGCAGTCCGTTGGGACCGTAATCGGCACAAATATCTTCCAGACTTTTGCGATCAATGGCGCTGCCCATAGCATCGCCTACCGCAAGACCCAACAAAGCCCCGCGAAAAACCTTGCGTTTTTCCCGCATATACCCACCTCCTCAAACTTTTCTGGCTATATTATACCTGCAATTACAAGAAAAGGCAAGAAAAATCCATCGCAGGGGCGATTCACAAATCGCCTGCCTCTACCGCAGCTGTCATCCCGATCGGAATGAAATGGAGTCGGGGGATCCACGCACTGCGAAGATTCCTCCACTCGGCTTCGCAGAATTGCGGTATGATTGCCACCGGCAATCATTGTGATCCCGATTCGCTTCGCTATGGTCGGAATGACAAACTAGCGCTTGTAGGGGCGGATGCCCACATCGTCCCACTTTTTCCGACGGGCGGATGTGGGCATCCGCCCCTACGCCCAACCCTTTGGTGCAATCTAAATAGAAAAGAGCAAATCTGCAGCCACCGCAAATTTGCTCTTATTTATTCATTATGGGGTTATCCGTTCGTTCCAGCAGGTAGTCAACCGACACCTTATGAAAATCAGCAATTTTGCAAAGGGTCGTGGTGGGAATATCGATGTCGCCCCGCTCATAGTTGCTGTATACCCGCTGACTGCAGGACAGTATCTCCCCCATCTTGGCTTGCGACAGATCCTTGTCCTCCCGCAAATCCCGAATTCTGCGATAATAGGGCATAATCACACCTCCCCTTAGTAGGATAGTGTTATTATACCTTAGAAAGTTTTTCGCTATTGACTTTTAGCGAATTTTTCGCTAAGATATTAATTGAGGTCATTTCTATCTCAACAGCAAATAAAATTTCTATTATCTAAGAGGAGGTCATTCTCAATGAAAAAAATCGCAAAAGTCACTTTATCTTTAGCGTTGGTTCTTGTCGTTCTTTTCTCAATAACCGCGCCGGTTTCCGCAGCTACAGTCAAGTCTGTTTCCTATTCCACTACCAGTACCGGTGGAAACAAAGCAACCGTTTTCTATGTCAATACTAATAACAAAAACACCACAAAAATTAAGTACACTTGCACCGTCGGCGACTTCTTAACAAAACAGCACGGAGTTGGAGTGCAACCGCTTGCGGGTTTTTTCGAGATTTTGATTTACGGACGGAACAGCACTTCCGAAAGTTGGACATATCTTTCCAAAACCAACATGAAGAACACCACTTCTCAAGTCCTGTCTATGAAGGGATACACACAATATAAAGTACGAGTATATGCGTGGAAAACTTCTACAATCGGCAGTTATTTGGGCGGTCGTTATGCATCAGACCTTGCCGCTTGGTGTGATTATGCAGGAAAATCCTTGCCTAAATGTACATTTACTGCATATAGTAACGTTAAGACACTTGCAAAATAACTCTATATACAGCCATACGCCGATGCGCGTATGGCTGTTTTCCTTATATAAATTTCTCACCGGCGATTAGGGATTTTTGGCGGGCGGATGTGGCCATCCGCCCCTACATTCTGGGTTTACATAACACAGTTAGGCATATCCCCTCCCTACTCCGCATAGGCTGTACCACCTAAAATGCGGAGGGATGGATATGAAGAAACTTTGCGCTGTACTGGCGGTGTGTCTGCTGCTTTGCCTGCTGCCGATGCGCGCCAATGCCCTGGATATGCAGATCGCCGGCAAAAGCGCCCTTTTAATGGACATTGCCACCGGCACGGTCCTCTATGAGCAAAACGCCCACGAAAAACTGGCACCTGCCAGCGTTACGAAAGTGATGACGATGCTGTTGATTATGGAGGCCATCGACTCCGGCAAAATCAGCTGGAACGACACCGTAACCGCCTCAGAAACCGCCGCTGCCAAGGGCGGCAGCCAAATTTATCTGAAGGTGGGCGAAACTATGACGGTCTGCGATATGGTCAAGTCCATTGCCGTCAGTTCCGCCAACGACTGCGCCTGCGCTATGGCGGAGCATATTGCCGGCAGCGAGGCAGGCTTCGTGGAAAAAATGAACCAGCGCGCTAAGGAATTGGGCATGAACGATACCCATTTCGTCAACTGCACCGGTCTTGATGACGACGCCGCGGCAAAGGAGCATCTGACCTCTGCTTACGACATCGCTCTGATGTCCCGGGAACTGATGAAGCACCACCCCGACATTCAAAAATACACCACCATTTGGATGGACACGGTGCGCGACGGCGCATTTGGGCTTGCCAACACCAACAAGCTGATCCGCTTCTATCCCGGCGCCACCGGTCTGAAGACCGGCTTCACCGCCAACGCCGGCTATTGCCTTTCCGCCACCGCGCAGCGGGATGGCTTGGGGCTGATCGCCGTGGTGATGGGCTGTGAAACCTCTCAGGAGCGGTTTACTGCCTGTAAGCAGATGTTAGACTACGGCTTTGCCAACTACGCTCTGGTGCAGCCCCAACTGCCGGAGCAGAATGCTGTGTCCGTGAAGCTGGGCACAGATGACTATGTCAAGGCCGTTCCTGCGCAGGAGACCCAGCTGCTGATCGATAAACAGCAGCGGGATTCCGTCACCACCCAAATACAGTTGGACGAACGGGTGTCCGCCCCCGTCAGCAAGGGGCAAAAGCTGGGCACGCTGACCGTCAAAGCCGGCGATCAGGTCTTGGCGCAGGTAAATATGGTAGCTGAAACTGCCGTCCCAAAACTGACCTTGGGCGATATTTTTACGATGATCCTGCGCAAAATCTGTATGGCATAATAAAAGGCCCCCTCATAGAGGGGCCAAGGCTGATAAAAAGTAACGGCCGTCCTATCGGACAGCCGTTACTTTTTATTTTCTTTTGAATTTCCGCTTAAAGAAGCCGATCAGCTGATCGCCCCAGTCAAATACCCGCTGGGCAGCGAAGAACACCGTCGGTGTCATAATCAGCAGCACCACCATTACCAGACTGCTGGCGTGATCCTCCAAATGCAGCTCGAAAAATCTCCTGAAAAACGTAAAGCAAACAAGGAGTCCAGCAGCCATCAGCCACCAGATAATCCGGCGGATCTTTCCAAAGGGCTTACAGGTCTGATACAGCACCAGAAGACCCACTACGGACAAAATCGCCGCACAAACTGCAGACACCTGATCCAGCTCCAGATTGAATACCACCATAAATGCCTGTGCCATCAGCACAACGAATATGTTGGTCAAGCCACCGGGGAGCGCCTTTCGCATCACCGTAGGCAAGAACCGCCCCTGCACCCGTTCGTAATTGGGCTCCATCGCCAGGAAAAACGAGGGTGCGCCGATGGTCAGCGTGGAAATAACGCTCAAATGCAGCGGCACCATAGGATACGGAAGTCCTGCAAACAAATTGATCAGGGAAAGGCCCAAAGAGAAAATATTCTTGACCAAAAACAGCGTTGCCGCCCGCTGGATATTGTTGATGACCCGCCGACCCTCCGCCACGATGCTGGGCATTGCGGAGAAGTCGGAATCCAGCAGCACCATCTGTGCCACCTGACTGGCAGCTTGCGCGCCGCTGGCCATTGCGATGCCGCAATCCGCCTGCTTCATCGCCAGAACATCGTTGACGCCGTCGCCGGTCATAGCCACGGTATGTCCCTGCTTTTGCAGCGCCATAACCAGCTTCTTTTTCTTATCCGGCGTTACACGGCCGAATACAGTATACTCCTGCACCGCCTGCAGGAAGTCCTGCTCGCTTTCCAGCGCACCGGCATCGATATAGCGGTCTGCATTTTCAATGCCCGCCCGGCGGGCAACCTCGGAAACCGTTACCGGATTATCGCCGGAGATCACCTTGATGCTGACGCCCTGCTCCGCAAAGTAGCGGAAGGTCTCCTCCGCTTCCGGACGGACGCGGTTGCTGACCAGCACCAGCGCCAGCGGCTTCAGCCGCTGCACCATCAGTCCCGCAGGATCCGGCTCACCGGCGTATTCCGCCACCAACAGTACGCGGTAGCCAAAGGCCGACCAGCTTTCCACATATTCCTGCAGCTCTTCATAGCGGCTGCCCATCACAAATTCCGGCGCACCCACAACAAATGCGCCCTGATCCCGGAAAGTAGCAGAACTCCACTTGGTTTGGGAGGTAAAGGGGATCCGCTCTGTACACTGCCAATCCGTTTCTCCGGCGAACATTTCCGCCATTGCCCGGGCAGTATCGTTGTCCGGCTCGATTCCGGTATACATTGCCGCCAGAATTTGCTCCAGACGCTCCGGATCCTCCTCGGTCAGAGGGACCACATTGTCCACTTCCATAACCGCCTCAGTGATGGTACCGGTCTTATCCACGCACAGCACATCTACCCGCGCCAAGGTCTCGATGCAGTTCATATCCTGCACCAGCACCTTTTTCTTTGTCAGCTTCAGGGCGGATACCGCCATTGCCACACTGGTCAGCAGGTATAAGCCCTCGGGGATCATACCGATCAATGCAGCAACTGTGCCCTCCGTGCTGTCTCGGAGAGATTCGCCCAACACCCCAAACATCTGGTAAAACAGCACGATACCAATGGGGATCAGTCCAAAGCCCACCACCCGGATCAATCTGTCCAGGGAGCGCATCATTTCCGACTTGGACGCCTGGGGATTGGCCTTGGCTTCCAGCGCCAGCTTGGCGGCAAAGGAATCTGCGCCCACCTGGGTCAGCTGGACGCGGCAGCCGCCTGCCACCACAAAACTGCCGGATTTGAGCATATCACCGGGGTTTTTGACAATGGCATCCTCCTCGCCGGTAACCAGCGACTCGTTCACCTGCATCGATCCGATGCGGACAATGCCGTCGGCGCAGATCTGATCGCCGGCGGAAAATTCTACAATATCATCCCGCACCAGCTTGCTGGAACGGATCTTCTGCAGCTTGCCGTCGCGAATGGTGCGCACCTGCTGCACCGCCACCAGGGTCAGCTTGTCCACCGCCCGCTTGGCGCGGATCTCCTGAAAAATACCGATGACCGTATTGCAGACCATTACGCCCAGGAAGGTCATATTCTTGATGGATGAGCCGCCGATGACCAGTACCAGCGCCAAAACCACAAAGACCAGGTTGAAAAATGTCAAACATTTTTCAAGCACGATCTCCTTTTCCGTCTTCGCCGCACTGTGAGGCATACCGTTGGCCCAGCCTTTTCTGGCTCTTTCCGTTGCCTGCTCCGTGGTCAATCCGAGGCGAATATCCGCCTCTATGACCGGGACTTCCCGGCGGACGATCTCGGGTTGTTTCTTTTTCTGCATTTCTGTCTCCTAATTGTGCGTTACTTTCTCTCCGGAAAGCCGTTCTTGCGATCCCACATTGCCAGCACGCTGCCCTTTTGTACACAGATTCGTGCTTCTTCTCCTACAAAATGATTGCTCACGCCCAAGGGAAAGCCGCTGCTTAGACGTCCGTTTTGCAGCGGATACTGCAGTCCCTGCAGACTCACGCCCTCGGCGTCCACGCCCAAACAGAACACGGACAAAATCCCCTCTGCTGTGGGAGCAAACGCAAGGGTTTCATTTTTAATCACCGTAACGATGTAATCTTTGCCGATCAAATATCCCTTTGCATCGCGGTCAGCAAGGAACTGCAAAGTCTGGTAGTTGGCGATGGTATGATCCAGGCGCTGACCGTCCAGACCGCCGTAGATGAGAAATTCCCGGCAGCCCCGGTTCAGGCCGTGGCGCACCGCCAGCATTGCATCGGTATCATCCTTTTCCACGGGAAAAACCTCCGCGCCCCGTGGCACATAACCCAGAGAGTCAAAATCTCCCAATATGGCATGGGGAGCAAGCCCAAGGGATTCGATATGCCGCACGCCGCCATCGGCTGCGATGATATAGTCATCATTTTCAACCGGCAGCGCCAATTCATCAAAGCCGGCGGCGCAAAATATGATGCACTTTCCCATTTTCTCCCCTTCTTTCCCCATTTTATTTTATTGTACCACAACAAATGCAAAAAGAAAGCCCCGAATATGTAAAAAGTCCGTGAATTTCCCTTTTTCAAGCATAAAAAGGCCCCCTTGTGCAAAGGGGGCTGGCAAAAATCTCCGATTTTTGACTGGGGGATTGTTACAGCCCCTCCGTCTTCGCCTGCAGCGAATCCACCTCCCCTTGCA
The DNA here is from genome assembly GCA_045580125.1 of Faecousia sp. Lineage (GTDB taxonomy): Bacteria > Bacillota > Clostridia > Oscillospirales > Oscillospiraceae > Faecousia. Next base: position 47,521 of record JAZNNE010000090.1, read on the forward strand.
CAGGGGAGGCTTGGTGCTTACTTATACGTCAATCCCTTGGGGTAGAAAAACCGCAGTTTTTCATCGGCAACACGGATATTTACCGTTTCTGCCACACGCAATTCGCCGTCTAAATTGACAGCCGTGGGCTTGTCGCACAAAATTTCAACTCTGTCGGTCTTAAGGTGCCGCACCAGCTTGGGCAGCTCCTTATACCGACCGTTCTTGTACTTGCCGATCACCGCCGCGACCTTCAGCCGGGATATGTGCCTGACCAGCAGCACATCCAGCAATCCGTCGGTAGGGTCGGCTTCCGGCACGGGATTAAAGCCGCCGCCATAGTAACGCCCGTTGCAAATGCAGATCATTGTCTGCCGCGCATCTACAGTCTCATCGCCGATCTTCACCACATAATGCTCCGAAACGCCGCGGATCACATTCACCAAGGTAGATGCCGCATAGGCGCGAAAGCCGTGCAGCAGGGGCAGCCGCTTATAGCTGGACACATCCGTACCGATACGGGCATCCAAACCCACAGAGCAAATATTTACAGAATAATCGTCATTGCAGCGGATCAAATCGAAGGTTTCTTCCTCGCAATCCAGCAGCTTTTCCAGATCGAAAAATGCCTCCGGCTTGTCAAACAGCTTGACAAAATCATTGCCGCTGCCGCCGGAATATACCGTAACCGCCACATTGTCAAAGCCTGCTGCACCGGTTGCCACCTCGTTGAGTGTGCCGTCGCCGCCACAGGCGTACAGGCGATATTCTTCACCCGTTTCTGCCGCTTCCCGGGCAATGCGGGTGCAGTCGCCGGGGGCTTGGGAAATTTCGATTTGGTATGTAATGCCCCGCGCACCGCAAATTTCTTCGATTTTCGCGGTGTAGTCAGCGGTTCTGTCACGGCTGCCTGCAGCGGGGTTGATGATAAACAGATGCTTCATAGGATCTCTCCTGCTTCTTTATTTCTTGCGGGAGTTGTCGGTGTACATATAGTAGTCGCACTTGATCATACCGTTGTAGAGCTTGCGCTTTTTATCGGCGCGGCGACCGAAATAATGCTCAAATTCCGGTTCGGAGGTGATGATATACTTCTTCCAGCCGTCGGCAAATTTTAAGTGCCGTCCCAGCGTGGCATACAGCCGCTGGGCGCTCTGCTGCTCCAGCATCCGCTGACCGTAGGGCGGATTGCAGATAATGATGCCCTGATCGGTGGGCAGGCTCATTTTGGTGGCGTCGCCGTCTTTGAACTCGATGCAGTCAGCCACCGCCGCCTTGCGGGCATTGGCCATAGCAAGGCTGACGCACTTGGGGTCGTTATCCGAGCCAAGGATGCGGTACTTGCCCTTAAATTCCTTGTCCATCGCTTCGCCCCGGGCTTCCTGCCAGATCTTTTCATCCATCCAGGCAAACTGCTCCGCGCCGAAACGGCGGCGCAGACCCGGTGCCCGATTCCTGGCGATCATTGCCGCTTCAATGGGGATGGTGCCGGAGCCGCAGAACGGATCCCACACAAATTCCCGACCGCGGTAACGGGTCAGAATCACCATTGCCGCCGCCAAGGTCTCCCGCAGAGGGGCATCGTTTCCCACCGCGCGGTAGCCGCGCTTGTGCAGACCCACACCGGAGGTGTCCAGATACAGCTGCACACGGTCGTTCATAACAGAAAACTGCAGCTGGTATTTTGCGCCGGTTTCCGGCAGCCAGCTGACGCCGTATTTTTCGCCCAGTCGCTTGGATGCCGCTTTCTTGACGACCGCCTGACAGTCGGGAACCGACATCAGCTGACTGTTGAGGCAATGACCCTTGACAGGGAATTCGCCGTCTTTGGGGATAAAATCCTCCAGATTGGTGCGGTAAACCCCCTGAAACAGCTCTTCAAAGGTCTTCGCTTCAAAGTCTGCCAGCACCATCAGCACCCGTTCGCCGGTGCGCAGTCCGATATTGGCACGGGCAAGGGCGGCTTCGTCGCCGGAGAACAGCACTCTGCCGTTTTCCACCCGCACATTTTCCATATTCAGTCGGCGAAGCTCATCGCCGGCAATGCCCTCCAAGCCAAACAACGTGGGCACTGCAAATTCAAACTGACTCATTTTTAACTCCTTAGGGAATGATCTTACTGGGCTTCAAATACCGCTCCTGCTCGGAAAAGACACAGCCGCAGAATTTCTGGATATACATTTCCAGTTCACGGGCCTTTTCCTGCCCGGCCTTGAAATAGGGGCGAAAATCCCGATAGAGGAATTCCACGCCGTATTCCTTAGCGGCTCTTTCCGCCACCTCCCGCATCAGCTCGTGATTCTGATAGGGGCTGATAAACAGCGAGGAGGTAAAGCTGTCGAAGCCGCCCTCTGCTGCGGTTTTCGCGGTGTCGAAAAGTCGCATTTCGTAGCACTTAACGCACCGACCGGAAATATCCTCCGCCACCTCCCGTACAAAGGGTCGCAGACCGTATTCGTCTTTCTCAATCAGCGGCAATTCGATGGTTTCCGCGTATTGGCGCAAACAGTTGCGGCGGGCGCGATACTCGGTAAAGGGGTGGATATTGGGGTTGTACCAATATCCCGTAACCTCTATTTTGTCGCCGCGCAGCACCTCAATGCACTGGTTTGCACAGGGCGCGCAGCAAATATGCAGTAATGTTTTCATCTTATCTCTCCCAAAACGCCATCTCTGAACACTTCCATAATCCGCACATCTTTCACCACATTGTGCTGGCCGCCGGACTTGACATAGACCTTTGTGTAGTTTATTGCGTGGCCGGTGAAATATTCGCCGTCTGCTTCCTCAAACAGCACGCTCTGGACGCTGCCGATCAGGTTTTCCCGATAGGCACGATTCATTTGCTCCGCTACGGCGATGGCTGCGCGGCTGCGCGCTTCCTTGGTGGCATTATCGTGCTGACCTGCCATTTTATCCGCAGGCGTGCCGGGTCTGCGGGAATAAGGGAAAATATGCATATCCGCAAAGCCGCATTTCTCAATAAATGCCAGGCTTTGCCGGAATTCCTCCTCCGTCTCTCCGGGGAACGCCACGATCATATCCGTGGTAATGGCGCAGCCGGGAAAATGCTTTTTAAGCAGCTGTATGCTTTCCAGATACCGCGCCGTGTCGTACTTGCGGCGCATTCTTAAGAGCACCGTATCACAGCCGGACTGCATACTCAAATGAAACTGGGGACACAGATTTTTGTGCTTTTTCAGCCGCAGGCAAAATTCTTCCGTAATAATTCTGGGCTCTAAGCTGCCCAGACGTACTCTTAGCTCCGGTACCGCTTCGCACACCGCTGCCACCATATCGGTCATGGGGGGCTTGCCCGCCAGATCCACGCCCCAAGAGGCGATCTCGATGCCGGTGATGACGAGCTCCTTGTAGCCTTTTTCCCGCAGCTGCCTTGCCTGCTCTACCGCCAAATCGATCGGTGCGGAGCGCACCGGTCCGCGGGTATAGGGAATGATGCAGTAGGAGCAGAAATTGACGCAGCCGTCCTGCACCTTCAGCATAGCGCGGGTGCGCTGGGACAGACCGCCGGCTGGCAAAACCTCAAATTCCCGACGGCGCAGTGCCTCATCCAGCACCTCCTGCGGCTTTCCCTTCACGGCTTCCAGCAATTTTTCGATAAATTCCCGTCGGTTGGCGCTGCCACCTAAGATGTCCACGCCCAATTTCCGCACATCCTCCGGCGCGTGCTGGGTATAGCAGCCGCACACGCCGATAATTGCCTCCGGATTTTCCCTGCGGCAGCGACGGATGACTGCCCGGTTTTTCTTATCTGCAACCGCAGTAACCGAGCAGGTGTTGATGACATAGACATCGCATTTTTCGGTGAATTGACCGATCTCGTGTCCTTTTTCCGTCAAAAGCCGCTCCATTGCCTGGGTTTCATATTGATTTGTCTTGCACCCAAGGGTGTAAAAAGCAATTTTCATAATCTTTCACCGCATATTATTGTACACGAATTTTATCCGTTTGTACAGTAAGAAAATTGACATTGCTTTGCCTGCGTGATATGATATTTTCACCAATTCAGGAGGTATTGCTATGCAATTTCTATATATGGGTCTGTTTGTGCTGGGCATCGTGGGTGTCGACCAGCTGACTAAGTATCTGACCGTTGCCAACATTTCCCGTGGCGCTGATGTAACCTTTCTGCCCGGCTTTCTGGGGCTGACCTATGTGCAAAATACCGGCGCAGCATTTTCTATGATGGAAGGACAGTCCTGGCTGTTTGTTCTGGTTTTTGCTGTGATGACCGCCTTGATCTTCCTGGAATACTTTAAGTTCACTATGCCCTTTACCAAGCTGGAACGCTGGTGCATTGCTGCCATCTACGGCGGCGGTCTGGGCAACGTGCTGGACCGTATTTTCCGGGGCTATGTGGTGGATATGATCAAGACAGAATTCATCACTTTCCCCGTGTTTAATGTCGCCGACTGCTTCGTTACCTGCGGCTGCATTTTGCTGATGGTGCATATCGTCTTTTTCAACAAAGCATTCTGGAAGGAAGAAAAGAAATGACCTTGTACGCCGATATTTCAGGTGAACGGCTGGATGCGTTTCTCGCCCGCTGCGGCGAGGGCTTCAGCCGCTCTGCCGCCCAAAAGCTGATCGAAGACGGTTTTGTTCTTCGCAACGGCAAAACGGGCAAGAAAAACGACAAACTGAATATCGGCGACCGCATCGACTACACCGTTCCCGCGCCCAGGGAAGTGGACATCAAGCCCACGGAAATGGCGCTGGATATCGTGTACGAGGACGACGACGTCCTGGTCATCAACAAGCCCAAGGGCTTGGTGGTCCACCCTGCTGCAGGGCATCAGGAGGATACCCTGGTCAACGGCTTGCTCCACGCTATGGGGGACAAGCTTTCCGGCATCAACGGCGAGCTGCGCCCCGGCATCGTCCACCGCATCGACAAGGACACCTCCGGTCTTCTTGCCATTGCAAAGAACGACCTTGCCCATACGGTGCTGGCAAGCCAGCTGAAAGATCATACTATGGCGCGCACCTATGAAGCCATCGTCTGCGGCTCATTTCGGGAAGATTCCGGCACAGTGGATGCCCCCATCGGTCGCCATCCGACTGACCGCAAGAAAATGACCGTCACCCCCCGCAATTCCAAGTCCGCTGTGACCCATTGGGAAGTTGTCGCCCGCTATCGGGGCTATACCCACGTGCGCTGCCGCTTGGAAACCGGACGCACCCATCAGATCCGCGTGCATATGGCCCACATAGGTCACCCCATTTTGGGCGATACTGTATACGGACACAAAAAGCCGGAGCTGGGTCAGGACAGCCAGTGCCTCCACGCAGGTCAGCTGTGCTTCCGCCACCCGCGGGACGGCAGACCGGTGATGGTCTTCGCGCCGTTGCCTGACTATTTCCAAAAGCTCATCGAAAAACTGGAGAAAATGGTATAAATTCTATGTTTTCTGATATTTTGCTGACGGTAGACTACGACCGGACGCTGACCGCACCGGATTCCACGATCCCCGAGAAAAATCTGGAAGCCATCCGCTATTTTATGGAAAACGGCGGTAAATTCACCGTCAATACCGGTCGCAGCATCCCTATGTCTGTTAACAATATTTTGCACAAAGTCCCCGTCAATGCGCCGCTGCTGCTTTATAACGGCAGTGCTGCTTACGACACCGAAACCGGCGAAATGCTGCTGTGCCATCCAATTGACTTGGATCCCCGCGCGGTCATCACCGATGTTCAGCAGCGGTTTCCCCAGCTGAGTGTCGAGTGGCAGGGCATAGATGCCCACTATATTTTCTATAAAAATCCCGCTTGGGAGGCCTATTGCGACCACAATCAGTGTCCGTGGAAATACGCGGATTTTGACGAAATTCCAAGACCGTTTCTGAAATTCTCGGTCTACGGCGAATTCAGGGACAAAACCGTGGCGGATATGTACAACGCAACCGCGGAAGAAGTGGCACTTTTTCAGGACGTGCACGACTATATCGTGGGCAAATACGGTGATGTGCTGGACTTTTTCCTGCCCTGTGCCCGCATTGCGGATATGCACGCCAAGGGCTGCAGTAAGCTGCGCTCTGCCCGGGATCTGCAGGCAATGCTGGGTCGCAAGATCCTCGTCTGTGTCGGCGACGGTGAAAACGACCTGACGATGCTGCGCGGTGCCGACTATGCCTTCTGCCCCTCCGACGGTACGGTGGCAGACCAATTCCCCAACGTTTGTCCCTGCGGGCAGGGTGCGGTGGCAGAAGTGATCTATGAGAAGATTCCCGCAATCTTAGAAAAATAAGCCTTGACAATGATCTGTTGATATGCTAAGATTTTTAGGCTGAAACAGATCATGCCACGGATTTGCGGGTGTAGTTCAATGGTAGAACACCAGCCTTCCAAGCTGGATACGCGGGTCCGATTCCCGTCACCCGCTCCATAGAAATGCGCCAGTAGCTCAGCAGGATAGAGCAACTGCCTTCTAAGCAGTAGG